>NZ_JBIMCW010000008.1:0-151278 GCF_048552295.1 Acinetobacter legionensis | reverse complement strand
GACCAGCTACCACAACAAAATAAGGTAGCTTAACTAGAGCAGAGTATCACTTATAAATAAGCTTTTAGTTGTTCAAACATGTGGGACCACCTCTAATTGAAAATTTTTCACAGCATTTATTTGCACTTTGATTATAAATTTATGAAGCTAACTGATTTAAAAGCATAAAAAAAACCTAGTAAGCATGAAGCAAACTAGGCTATAAACTTTGAATCTTTTTTCGTTGGTAGCGGGAGCTGGATTTGAACCAACGACCTTCGGGTTATGAGCCCGACGAGCTACCAGACTGCTCCATCCCGCATCAACGAAGCACCTTTATACGCCTTAAAGACGAGAAATACAACCTTTATTCAATATATGTTTAAAAGAATTATGAATGAGAAGCCGAACCACTCAGAAGACACTTATTGTTGGTCCATGATCTTAACTTCAAAATATAGTAAAAACATCCAAAGTATCAAAGAAATACACTCACTAAAATGAGGGTATGTTTAGGAGAATATGAATAACGTAAGCGTCAGACAACAATTTAAATCCAGTATATCAATCTTTATTTATTATTTTAACTAAACTATGTAATAAAAATAAAAAATGAGAATATATAAAATGATCTGATTAATAGTTGATAATAACTATAAAATCCTAAAGAAATAAAAATTTGAATATCTATAATGTAAACATTTTATAAATAATTGATCAATAAATCTCAGACTGATTCACTTAACTACTCGTTTATTTTTTAATAAAAAGTCATGTTTGCTGTTATTGCAAAAGTTGCTATCAAGTCTGGCAAAATCAATAAACCCAATTTCGTTCAATATACAAAACTAATAAATTAGGTTTTTTAAATACAATTACTATGATTTGTAAGTTTTTCTACACTTTTTAATCACAGCATAAGTCGACTTGATTATTCAAACGATACTGATCATGATAATTTTAAATAAATCCAAGCATGTAAATATAAATTTTATCAATTAAAAAACCACCCGCAGGTGGTCATATTTAAACTATAGATTCCAGTATCTTATAAATTTTTCCGTTCTTAGTACTTTCAAAGAGCATTTCAAAGTTAGGCCGTAAAAGTTCATTTTCAACAATAATATATTTTATACGTTCATGGGTTTTATTTGGATCTACCACAACATCATCCAATGTTGCTTCTACTGCATAACACTTACCAAATTGATCCTTTACATTTATATCGAGTTTATTCATAAAAAACACCTTAAAAATTAATTAAAAAATAGCTAAAACTGTGTACCTAAAAATTCAATGATTATTAAATTTATGCTTGTTCATCGAACGAGATTTAATATACTGCAAAAACATTCAATTGTTATTATTTTTTTTATTTACTTACATTTTAAGTGTTTACCCAAAAGATCGTTTTAGATGTTATTCAGCGCTTTTCATATCTATCCTTTTATCTCCTTTAAATCATCAAGATGAAGATCAAAAAATACTTTCAATTATTTTTACTTTAGATTCACTGGTCTCGTTGGAATTCTCAATCAAATATTTTTTCGTTTGTTGAATAAATTGAAAATAAACCTCACATCTCACAGTTCCACTTTCCATCAGAAAGCCAACTAAAATTTCGATTAACATTCTTGTGACATGGTCACCTTCTAAAGTTGCCTCAACCAATTACACTGCTAAAATTAACTTTTTACTTACATTCATCTCCTTGGTACCCATCAATTAATCTAACAAATTCATTTTACTTGTCATCGTAATAAAATTTGGCTAATAAGGTTCAATTTTATAGTTTCTAATCTATAAGCTTAAAATCCGGTTATGTTCTCAAGATGCTATTGTTCAATACAAAAGCCTGATATTTTTGTAAGGCTTGACCTTAATTTTGCGCTGATTAAGGTTTTTTTGTTATTTATTTTTAGTAAAATAACAATGTAAAGTTAAAGTTAAATCAGCCTTAACCTTCTTATAAAATGTACAAAAAATAATCAACAATAAGTAGTTGGATCTACAAAAACTGTGATGCAAACTTAATTTATACAAGTTAAGTATTACTTCAAGATCCTTCATCGAATGTTTAATTTCAAAAGAGCATAAATATGATGCTTAATTAAGGTACTAATCAGCACTTAGTACACTTAAATATTGTCCAGAAGATAAAAATAATAAGCAACAGTAACATACTCGACACAACCAGTGCAGAAAGCCAATCACAGCTAATTTACTTTAAATAATTGAAATTAAAAGTAGAAAATCGAATTATCATTTCGAGCCTAACGATTATCAAAATTTATCTCGACTATTTTACTGCGTTTTTATTATTAGTGAGCAGATGTATAGTAGCGATGACCATTGGAGAGAGTGGTCTATATGACAATAAAGAAACTCGAAACTAACCTGCATGATGCAGGTTTCTTTTTTCCTGAGCGATAAGTGAAACAGCATCACATTCCACAGAATGTAAAAGTCTAGGCACATACATCAAATCGTTAGATATGCTTAAACTTTCAAGGATAAGTGAATGATTACAGAGATGTAATGTTCATAAAAAGGGAATGAATTGATATAATTTTCCACTTAAAGTACATTGAAAAATCATTTCAAAATCTGGCAAATATCTTCTACCCTAATTATGATAAAGCATAAATTAGAGTAAGATTGGGTATTGCCGAAATCACCATCAACTGTGGCTTAGATATAGTATTGAAGACCTAATTGATCTTTGATATGGACATTGTGATTCAGTATGAACATACCTAATAGAATAGAAAATTTTATCGAAATAATTAAAATGTATAAATTTTAGTTTAAATAAAAATGCACAGCTAAAAAAAGCACGATATCGTGCTTTTTTTAACTTACTACTAATTATAGAGCAGTAATGTTTACAGCGTTAGGACCTTTTGGACCTTGAGTGATACTGAATTCAACTTGTTGACCTTCAGCAAGAGTTTTAAAACCAGAGTTAGCGATTTCGCTGAAATGAGCAAAAACGTCTGGACCTGACTCTTGTTGAATGAAACCGAAACCTTTAGTTTCGTTGAACCATTTAACAGTACCTTTAACAACATTTGAGTTTGACATAATCAATCCTACTGAAATTTAAAAATTTTAAGTCATTTTATGACTAGTGATAACGTCGAAAATAATAAAGAATTGAACTTAAAATCTGAATAAAACGAAGGATTATGACTAAAACTGCGATACTTAGAGAAGATTTACCAAAACATGACTTTTTTCTAGTTGTCTTTACTTTACAGGAAAAAAAAAAATAATCAAGCTTTCTTATATATATTTAACTTCTTTTAAGCTTAAAGAGGAACTTATCTACTTAAATAGCTCTCAAACGAGAGCTTTGCCAAGTAACTTAAGCTTTCTAAATCACTTTTAACAAGTGATTTAGTTTTGGCTAGTAGGGATTAAAGTAAAAATCATCTTTAAGATTATTTTTTAAAAGGCCAGCGCAATTGAGCCAGATATTGATTTGGTATTTGGATACGCACTCCGACTTGATCATGTTTAACTTTTTTATCTTCATAAAAAAAGCTTCCAAAAATAATATCCCAAAATATAAAAACTTCTCCAAAATTTTTACGACCAAGACCATGTTGATGATGACTACGATGAACCTCGGCAACAGCAAAAATATATTTTAAAGGACCCACCCGATAATCAACATTGGCATGCTGGAAAAACAAATGTACAGCCATAAACATCAGCCAACATCCAATCAGCAAACTAGGTGCCCCGAAAAGAGCCAGTACAGTTAAACTTGGCCCAGCAAGGACAATTGCACTCAGCGGATGCCTCTTTTCAGCATTTAACCAATATAACCGACGTGAATGGTGATGAATCGCATGTAATTTCCATAGAAATCGATACTTGTGGCTCATGTAATGCATAAACCAAAGTCCAAAATCAATGATTAAAGCAACAATTATAATCTGCCAAAATACCGAAATTTGGTCAGGCCATAAACGAGGAATAAATCTAAAAACATCCAACCACTCTATCATTTTTGCTACAGAAACAATCAAAAATAAATTAAAAACTGCATGAACTATATCTGTAAGAAAATCTTTATGTGTATCTAACCATTTGGGTTGATAAGGCAAATAATATTCAACCAATGCAATCAGTAAACCGCTTAGTAAGATTAAAATTATTGAACTTGGCCAATACGGAATTTGCCCAGAGACGACCAACATCACGATCCATACTGTAAACATCATACAAAGCGGATAAAATAAATATTGTAGAGATATTTTAAAAAAAGCGCTCATTATTACTCCAATCATCATAATACGCTTCAGTAGTATGCGGATTGGAGTACCCTAAAAATTGAACGAAACCGCTATAATGTCTTGTTAATATGGTTTATATGGCACTACTAATATCGGCATCTGTTCAATGAATGGAATAAATTTTAATAATGAGGGTTGAATACCAAACATTTGTTTACACGTTCTACTAAAGTGTGGTTGATCAGAAAAGTGTGATTGATGAGCTATGCTTGTTAAATTAACGTCCTGCTCTATTGCTTGTAAGGTTTGCAATAAGCGTATCCACTTCCGATAACTACGATAAGAAATACCAAAATTTTCACTGAACCAATGACTAAAACGGCTTTCTGAGATATTGAGCTTTGCTGCAATTTGTTTAACTGTTAAATTCTTTTGATTATTGAGAATAAGATATTCTGAAAGATGTCTTGCTCTGATGTTCTGATATTTGAAGTCATTCTGACTACAATAACTAATAAGTTTTTGAAAAGATTCAATAGCATGATTTTGTTCTAGAAAGAATTCTCTAAGTATAATCACCAGACTTTCAGGCAATACCCGAATGGGCGAGTCTGATTGTAGGTACCCTTGTAAATAATGCTGTATGACATCTGCAAGGAAATGTGTTTGATCAATATAAATCGAACAGTAGTTTCCTGGTCGCAAATGATGTGATGTATTTGCTGCGATATACACCCCACTACTCATTATACATTTATCTTCATCCTCATAAACAACCTGAACACGCTCTCCCTCTTCCTTTGCAAAGCTTAATTGATGTGCGTGATGACGATGTGGATAATTATCACCGACAGCCCCCTCAAAATATCCAATACCATATCCAATCGATATCTTTCCTTTCCAATATTTAGCAGGCAATTTGTATAGATTAGATTGGACCATAGAAAATGTAAGCACAAGTGAAAACTCAATAAATACCATTATTTTATTTATCTTCAAATACAAAAAATAAATTAGTGGCTTAATTTATCCCACTTTCATGCCGTCTTTTTCTATAACTTTAGAGTTTGATCTTGTTAAATTTTAAACATAAAAAAACCTAGTAAGCATGAAGCGAACTAGGCTATAAACTTTAAATCTTTTTCCGTTGGTAGCGGGAGCTGGATTTGAACCAACGACCTTCGGGTTATGAGCCCGACGAGCTACCAGACTGCTCCATCCCGCATCAACGAAGTGACTTTATACGCTTTAAAGATAAGGATTACAACTATTATTAAATATATATACTAAAAAGACTGATTTAACAGCTATATTCACACAATTTTTATACTTTTATATATGTTTACAATTTTTCTCAGAAGAATATCATTTTTTAGATTAACTATATTTTAATCTTTTTAGGCATCTCTATACACTGACACTTAACAGTGGTTAGACGAGGTGGCATTCCAAATTTATAACTAGAAAGAATAATTTAAATAGACAATTCAGCTAATTAGTCAACATAAACACAACATCTTTCTGGATATATTTAGTATTAAAAAACTCATAAAAGCCCATCTTTTGATGAGCTTTTAGATCCAGTTGTATTTACTTATACACCCATAACCCTGAAGGGATATTACCAAATAAATGTATAAGCAAAGTAAGAACAATAAACATAAAGAAGAAAAAAGCGATGTTTATAGATTTATATATCATGTAATCACCTTATTTTATTTTTGTACATTAATTATACATTAATAAGGTGGAATTTTCAACATTTATTACGACCAAAATTAAAAAAATGTAGACCTTCCAAATCACCATTACTTTTAAAATGTTAAATAATAATTATCATTCTAGTCTAATGACAGCCTTTCTAGAATAATACCTAAATATCTTTATCAATTTTTGGGATTAAAATGACATCTTAAGCACTTGACTCACAACTTTATTGCGCACAAATGATTTCATAAAGCTCGATCAGTTACTCAATCTCAAAAAAATGCTTTTCGGTCACTATTTTTATTTTTATTTCTTTATAATATCTAATCATTGGATCATTTGCATCTTTGCTAATTTTATCTAAAAACTTACTCTCTTTCATCAATTTAGAATAAGTTTTATAGCCGATAATTAATTTTTGTGGCTCCTTATTTTCTTTAAAATCAGCAATTTGCTTGTTTAGTTCTTTTAGATTAATGCTCATGTTAGCTC
Organism: Acinetobacter legionensis; assembly: GCF_048552295.1. Classification (NCBI taxonomy): domain Bacteria; kingdom Pseudomonadati; phylum Pseudomonadota; class Gammaproteobacteria; order Moraxellales; family Moraxellaceae; genus Acinetobacter; species Acinetobacter legionensis. Next base: position 144,856 of record NZ_JBIMCW010000008.1, on the reverse strand, counting down.
CCCTCATTTGTTTTATTCAATATAACACCCATTTATGACATTTTTTTGGCGAATTAAGAAAAATTAAGAGATGAAGAATGCCTCGCATTTCTGCAAGACAATCTTAAAGCTTTTAGCTAGGTATTCAAACCATCTTTAAACAGCTGCGAGTTAATTCTAGCCACAATATAAAATTACAATTCAGTGATAAATAAGGGATGATTCGCTTTATAAATAGCTAATTTTTTTATTTCATTTTCTAAATAATCTGCTGGCTCGTCTTTCCACGTCTCTTTTCCACTATCAAAATCTGAGTTACTCAAAGCCCAAGAAGAAATTAAACTATAAACAAATGTATTATCAGCAAAAATTAGTTTTGTTCTATCACTTTTATCGCTTTTAAACACTTTATGTGTAGGTAAAGAACCAAATATACCCACATGGGTATACAAATATTTAAATGTTTCATTCATCATAATGACTACTCTTGTCGTTAATTACTATACTACCGCATTCAGGCTTACTTTATGAACTTTGAGCAAAATTCTAAATTCTTGTGATTTCTATGATTTTCAACACAAAAAAATTTGAAATGATATACAGAAAAAACTAAACAATGAGGTAAAAAAAACCTGCATCTTTGGGGAAAGAATACAGGCAAAAACCGATTATTCGGTAACAGGAGGAATACCTACTATTTTACTAGGGTTTGATTTTACTTGTCAGTGGCAATATATAACAACTATTAGAGCTTTCTTTTAATCGGTGAAAAACACCCAATATGCATGTTGATACGAAAATTTAAAATCTATAAATACTTAGCTTAATCATTCGACTAAAAGAAAACTGATAAACACATGTTATATTTCGCTGACTTATAGTTGCCTGCTCATTTATGCTTTTTAGGATCAATCTTATCGAGTGGTTGGCTATAAAAAGCTTCACCAACAAAGCAACTCTATTTAAAGCATTTCCAAAAGATCATCCAATTTTTAAAGTTCAAATTACTTTTATATTTTTTAAATTTTAAAAATTACGAATAGTCACCCATCAATGACTTATATTGATCAATCCATAACTTATATGGTTATTTAAAGATCTAGGTATTAAGTAGCTCTCACCTGAAAGCCTAATTCTTAGCTTCATTCAAAGCACTACACTCATTGTATTTAACAATGGTATCAATGATCCATAACGTGATTTCTTTACCCTGCCCTGACTTAAGTTTTAAGAGTTTAGGGTAAGATGGCATTATGATATGAAAAAATATCTAAATTTTCCAATAAGCTGTATTAAGATAACTTCAGAAAAATTTAACTCATAAATAATTCTATTTGAAACTAATGATAAGAGAAATCTATTGAGAAACTATTATCACCACATAAAGTCTCAGTCTAGACTGTATCAAGTGATAGTCTATGGTTGTATTGCGCTCATCTCCATTAACTTCTTTATGAATGTATGGGGCTATAACGCTATACTAAAATATAAATTAAATAATCCTAAAAATATCATTGAAACTTGTGCATATTTTAGAGGGGAAAGTAAATCTAAAAATGGTTCAGGTTACTACATTAATGTTGATAACTATATTTATGATACCCAAAGAATTCGTAAAAAAGCTTTTCCTTCTGGTTTGACATGGCGTGACTTTTATGAATCTTTAGATAAGCAGCCATCTAAGTGCCATAAGATAAAATATGTGCAACTTGATTTTATATTTTCGAAACAGATTTTTATTTATGACTATCAAAATCAGTTGTAAACCATTAAATTAAGAGTACTTTTCGTTATTTAATATATAATGGAATTTTGCGAATTAGCCCGCACTCAGTGGGCCATGCCTCCCTTAATATTTCTGCATCAGCTGCGTGTCCGTCAGCTTTTTCTAGCACTGTCCGATATTCAGTGATGCAGTTTTCGAGTATGTCACTGTTGGCAGTGGTGTACTTAACGATGGTTTCTTTGGAAGCACTGGACAAGCGACTGTTTGCAACTTTGAGTTGCTTTGACAAGCTGTCATCGCTGGCACTAGCGATGAACAAGCAGCTACTTTTTTAAGTTATTCACTTGTTCATTTTAAAAGTCATGTAATTTGCTTAGGAGGATTTCCAGCGCCAAGATACATAATGACAAATTCAAAAGGTAGAAGATGGAATTTAGAATCTATTACTAAATAGTTAAGAAAAAGACCAGAAACTACAAAAAAAGTTACAGGCAGACCCCGCAAAATTTAGCGGGGTTTATTATTTTGTATCTGTGGATAAAAACTGAAATACGCCAATTTTACGCCAAACCATTATTAAGTTATTGATTTTATTAATAAATTTGGTACGCCCAGCGGACACAGGAAATAAATCATATATTATTGTTTTTATTATATTAAATTTTAAGTATTTTTAATTATACCCCCAAATATACCCTCAAAAATAAATGTGAGTAGGATTCTATTCCTTGGTATATTTATTTTAACATGCCTTGCAAGCTGAATGAATAAAGCCCTATTTAAGAGCCTTATTCTTCGCATCATTCAAAGCGCTACACTCATTGTATTTAGCAACTGTATCAATGATCCATAGCGTGATTTCTTTACCCTGCCCTGACTCAAGCTTTAAGAGTTTAGGGCAAGGTACGATTAGATTAGCTGGAATCGTCGGGGATAAGTGAGTTGATGATACGCAAGCCGTCATCATCAATACAAACATTGTTATAAATAGGACGCTCAATGATCTTTTGCACTTCACGTGTAACTGTTTCGACTTTGACACGTTGCTCTGATTTAAGTTGCTCGTAATCTGCGCTCACTTTATTTATTTTGTTTTGTTTGTCGATCAATGCCTTTTGCTGATCATCTTTAAGTTTTTGAACCTTGGCTGAGCAATTCTGTTCAGCTTCTTGAAGTTTTCCACTTAGATGATTTGTATATGCAATTTGCACAAGGTATAAAAAAATAAAGACCGCAATTGCGATCAATTTTTTATACTTCCACATGATTATGGCTATTGGCATCATTGCGCCCCCATGCATTTGCTATAGCGTTCCTTTTGACGTGTCCAAACCCCATAACATCCGTTAGATCGAATAGAACAATCACGCTTAGCAACATATTTATATTTAAGTAAAGATGCGCAAGCTTGCTTATACTGCCCCGCTTTGAGGTTACGAAGCATTGATGAGCCATTCCAATTTGCTTGGCCATAGTTGTAAACAAAGTCGAGATATACGTCATACTCAGTCTGAGTAAGCTTCACGCCTGATAAAGATTTGCGAAACGCAACCTCATCTTTAGCAATGTGAGCTTTTGCAATTTGAACCGCACGCTCTTTAGTGATTGGCTTATCAGTCATTTTGACTTTTGAGCCGTTTTCATAAGATGTCGACCCAATACCAATCGTTGCCACTTTAGCGCTGTCCAAATATGGCTTTGACTCGTATCCCTCATAGCCAATTAAAGACGTAAAAAAAGCAGCCGAAGCTGCTAGACCAACCGCTAAAATTTTAGTCTTGTTTGACATCGATCTTCCCCTTGATTTGAAGTGATGCGATATATGCTTTGTGTTCCAATTCATCACGTTTATCTTTCTTGCGTGCGAAATACCAGTTCATTATTAAGCCTGCAATTGCAATCAAAATACTGAACCAAAATGCTATATCCAATGAAGCGAACCAAGCCAAAGCACCGCCTGCGCTACCTCCATATGTAATAACTTTGCCAGCAACAACACCTGTTGAAGCTTCTACAATTTGTTGATTATCTGCCATTGATACCCCCGATATTTGGCAATAAAAAAGCACCCGAGGGTGCTAAAACTGAATTGATTCTATTTGTTCAATACTTTCTGAGTCATAAATAAGTTGCCGAGCTATTCGGCTTCTTGAATGACAGTTTGAAACATGCTGAGCTAGCGCAATTCTCAAACCTCTCAATTGCTCTGCATCTAGCGAAACAATTGAATTGTCTTTCAATGTCCAATCTACTGAGACACCTAAATCACTTGCCACTATTATTCGGGCCTGTGAAGTAACATCTGACTCAAAAGTAAAGTTTAAAAAAGAAAAACCGCCATATTCGGCGGTTTCTCTTTGAATTTTGATCTCCGACCATTTCTGGTCTTTAGCTTCATCTAATGATCGAGGATCAATCCACTGTTTCAAATTATAATCAAATATATGATGAGTTGATGGTTGTTTGGGTATGTGTGCCCACCACCCACGGTAATACATATTTGAGGATGGGGGGTCTGAAACAGCCAAACAACCAAGCGGTTTATTTAGTGCAATTGTTTCTTTATTTGCATAAATCAACTGTAGCAGCTCACCTCTTTTTGAAATAATAGCTGTCATTTCTTCATTTCCGTCAGAATCATTTGTGGACTTTGAATGCTAAAAATACCTGTAGTACTGTTTAAAGTAATACGTATCGCCCGAGTATTACGATTTGCAAAACCTAATTTGAGAACGTACGTAGCTGGCCCACTAAAAATATCTTCAATACCCGCATTCACCGCAAAAGTCCCAGTGAAATAAAATCCACCAGAACTCATTACATCGGTCGGAGGTGTTTCCTGCCGGGCGACTAAAGTTCCATTTCTGTAGATCGAAACAACTGCCCTAAGGTTTAACCTTTCAAAATATGAAAGCGAGCCACCATCCACCGCATACGCAGTCAAGTATTCATTCTTAAAAGCAATACAAGATGCATCTATTCGGCATTTCCCTCCTGATCTGTTGATTGTTGCTGTTAATAAATTCCCGAATTTAGCCTCCCACTCTGCAAGTTGAGAATTATAATCGCTGTATTGCGGACTATAGGCTCCTGAAACGACGATTTCACTTGTTGACTTGATTGATGTTGGAACAGTGACTGCTTCATCTTGTATCTTTAAAGTACCTACTGCTAAATCTTTGATTTTTCCTGCTGTCACGGCTAAATCTTCAATCTTTGCTGTTTTAACAGCCAAATCTTCTATATGTGAAGTCTTAACAGATTGGTAATCAAAAAAACCTGACTTTATATAAGCACCAACAGGAAAAACGGTCCCATTTACTGGATCAGTAAAAGCAGTATTTCTAAACACAATCGGATATGTCACAACACCTGAATTATCAGAACCAAATGCCACAGAACTTGAATTAAAAATGATGTCCGATGTCTTACCATCGTTCATCATTCCAATACCGCTGATCAAATTTCCTGATTGCAATTTCAACGTATATTGAAGATTGATACCATTAATGGATGATTGCTGAGTTTGAATTGATGCGGTGTTGTTGCCAACAGTGGTTTGCAAAGTTGTCGTAGCAGTGACGTTGGCTGAAACAGCATCAGCATTCGCTTTGATTTGTTGCTGATACAAAGCATCATTCTGGTTCATTTGGGCAGTAACTTGGTCGGTGCGAATAGACTGAGCTAAATCTCCTTCAATACGTGCTGATTGTTCTGACCACACACCTGCATAACCACTATTGTTGCCAATGAGATCAGATTCCGACCCGATCAATGGTGGATTGACTTGGGCATAAACACCGTCGATCCGTGTCGTTTGTGCTGTGATCTTGCCGTTGTAATCCTGTTCAATCTCGGACTTAACTTGCGTCAATTGTCCTGTTGAGGCTTTATCATCTAGCTCCAATTCCAAAGCATCAATTAATTCTGCATTTGCTGTTGATTGCTCAACCGCAATTTGTGCTGAATTACGCACAGTTGCTAATGCCTGATCATTTTCAACAATATAAGTATCAATCTTTTGAACAGTGGCCTTATCACCCTCAATACGCGCTTGAACTTCTTGCTGTGCAAAGGCTTGAACATCATTGACTTGTGCAACAGTTGTATCAATGCGCTTACTTAAAACTAAATCCCCCTCAATCATTGCGGATTGAAGCGACCAGGTTCCCGCAAAACCTTGATCATTACCAATTAGATCAGATGATGACCCGATCAAAGGAGGATTCAACTGCGCATAAACACCATCAGTTTTTTCAGCAGTCAGTTTCAAATCATCAGCAACAACTTTGATTGTTGTTTGTGCAGCTGCTATACCTTGATCACTTGATTTTTTAACTGTATCAATGACTTCCAATATACCTTCTTCGCTATCATTGATTTTCTGAGATAAGCCATCTTCAGCATTCTGAATTGCATGCTGACGATCAATAATTTCTTGCGAAATCTGATCTTTCGTATTTTGAATATCTTGACGAATTGGCCCGATTTCAGTATCAATATTTTCAATGTGATCAATCTTTGTCTGCAAGTCTTTATGCAATTGGCTTTCAGTGATTTGCTCATTCAATAGTTCAAGTACATCTGAAGCATCTGCAGAAGTCACACCACTGACCCATTCAGACCAATCGCCAATATTACCAATGCGATCAATCAAACGTCCGCGATAAAACTGGCGTAAATTTGGTTGCATCCCTTGAATGGTGTGAACAGTAGTCGGATAAGCAAACAAACCCAGTTGAGCAATGTTTGAGGTGCTGTCTGGTGAAACTTCAATTTCTGTATATGCAGTATCAAGTGCACCAACTGCTGGAAACAACCATGTTAATTTCATGCCAAATAAAATACCTTCAGCATGTATATTGGCGAGTTTTGGCGGTTTTCCTTGCTTGCCTTTCAGCTCTGTCAAAACCGAATATGTTGGTAAGGACGAAATATCAAAAGCACTGATTGCAAATACGCGTGCTTCATATTGCCCTGCGTAAATCCCAGCCACCTCAGCTGAGTTGCTTCCAGTTAATGGTAGCTTTAACCAGGTGCCGTTATCTTTACGCCATTCAACTTGATACTTGGTGGCATCCTTGGCTTGTGGCCAACTGATCACCATGGTTTCAACAGACATTCCTTGCTGAACCATTTGCTCACTGGAAATCGTGACTGATTCAACAGGTGCTTGGGTTGTAGGATTAATGATTGAGATCGGGCGATCATCAATAAATGCACCATGATCAATGGCATCAAATTTAGAATCAGCATGTTGTAATGCAGTAATGGTAAATTGGTGTGGCTCATCTTGTGAGATCGAAACTACACGAAATTTCATCGTCGCTAAATCTTGTGCATCAATCACCCATACATTTTGTGGGGCAACACTATCAAAGGCTGATACTACAGTAACAACTCGACCAGCAATACTTGATACAACTCGTGCTTGTGCCTTTCCATTCTCGCCATTAACAACTAGACGGTCACCAGCTCGGCATACAACATCATCACGATCTAAGGTGATTTGTTTTAAATCAGCACTGACTGAAGAAATACGCCCACCATTTGCACGACCAGCTAACAACTCATCAGCAAGTTCAATCACTTTACCAGGTAATGGAATATAGCCATCCAACCCAACTTTAAATGTGACAGTTCGAGTTTCGAGTTGTTCTGTTTTTAAAGCCCATTGGCCAGTACGTTGTGCTTGTCCTTCTGATGTACAGCCCCATGCCTCTAGTTCTAATAAGCGTACTGCTTTAGCCTCTGCAATTGATTTTTCATCACGCACAAAAACATATTCAGTCTTATAGCGATTTTGCGGATTATCCCAAGCCACTTTGACTGCATTATGCCGATCACGTGCACGCGTACCGGTGTAATTGATACCAAGAACACCATCAATAATATTGGCAGATGTGTATGTAAAAATAGCATCTTGAGGCAAATCAGCCTCACATACGATCGATGCGCCATCCCAATAACTGATTGCACGAAATAAACCTGCAAGTTTGCTTAAAATATCGAAAGCAGATTCGGCACTTTGAATATACACATTACAAGTGAACCGTGGCTCTTGACCACCTTTGCCATTGGGTACCAGCTGATCACAATATTGTGCTAAACGATACAACGACCATTTATCAATCATTTGCTCGGTTAATCGGTTGCCAAGTGCATATCGCTTATTGGTACATAAATCATAGTAAATCCAAGCTGGATTATTGCTATAAGCACGCTTAAATAGACCATCCCATATCCCGATGTAGGTTCGGCTTACTGGATCATAGTTGCTTGGTACTTTGATCTTTACACCCTTTAGATCTACAGCAATTTTGGCAATATTCGAGAATGTTTCAGCATCATATTGCACGCCAATCAATGCAGTATTTGGGTATGCAAGCTTAAGATCCACAATCTCAGTAATCGCTTGAATATACATCTTATCGCTGACATATTCTGAGCTTGAATTTGGTGTTTTACGTATGACGCGAATCAACCAATTATTATTGGCTTTTGGTAAGCCTATTCGGTGAGTGCGTTCATAATTTGCTGAAGTTTTTCCTGACATTTGAGTATCAAGCATTAACTCCCATGATCCACCATCAGTTTGCACTTCAATCGAGTAATCAATAACAATGCCTGAGACATCACCATTAGTTGGATCTTGTTGTTTTAAAGCACCAAAGCGCACTCTTACAATCACGGCATCTAGATTAAGATTGGTAATCCCTTTAACCCAAGGCGTATCACTTTTAAGTTCAACACCCACAGCAGTTTCAGAAGCAATGCTTTCAAAACCTTCCATGTATGCCTGATCATTGGTACCTGAGCGAAAATCTAGAGTGACATCTTGAAAGTTTCTTGCACCACTGTCGTTTTCAACTGGTGTGTCATCAAGGAAGATTGACTTAAAGCCATTTGCTAAGCCCTCAACTTCACCCTCACTTATACCGTATTGTAAACGTGCATAGGTTTTTGAAGCGGTTGTATCATTTGCAACTTTGGGTTGTCTTTGGTTTTTGCTACCGCCTTTTGCGCCTTTTACTGTTTTAAGCATACTTTTTCCCACACAATAAAAAAGCGCTTTACGCGCTTATATTCTTAAATTATTTCTTTCCACCGCTGCTGCCACCGCCTGTGAAACCGGCATCTGCCGAACTAAAAGTATCTACTGCAAATTGACCAGCATTTACAATGAATCCACCGACTTCGCGCTGACCATAAAGAATCGGAACTGGATTACCTTGTGCGATTGTGGTGACTGCTCCACCAAATCCCTTGTTTGCCCTGTTTCCATCTTGATTTTGATCTTCCTCGTCCATCTTTGGCATCATCATTTGAGCAATACCACCAACCATCATACCAACGCCAGCAGCAATCATACTCACACCAATCTGAGCCCCGATACCTGTCCATCCTGCAACATATCCAATTACCGCACCAGCAACCACCATCACAGCACCCAATATAGTTTGCAGAACTCCATTCCCGCCAGCCCCAATGACTTTAGGCACAATCTTGATAACTTTGGCACCAGTTTCAAAATCAATCTGATCCTCACTGATATTTTCATCATCTTGAAAAACAGCAAAGGTAAGTCCGTGTTCATGAGCGGTTAACATGAATTGCTCAAAGCCGGGCACTTGGACTGATAGCGCTCTTACAGCTTCACGAGTGCTTTCAACAGCAAGCTTAAATTCCTTACCAAACTTCTTTCCCAGTACGCCATATAATTTGATCGTTTTAAGCATTCTTATGCCTCACAATTTTGACAACACGCTCTTGCCATTGTTGCCCAAAGATTTCACGCACTGACTTTTGACCATAAGGATGATGTAGGATTAATGGTCCACCAAAACAACTCGTGCTTTCTTCTGACTTTAATTGCCACTGATCACCTAACCAAATCACAGCATGATTCGGGTGTTCTGTACGTCCAACATTGCACACCAACATATCGCCATACTGCGGTTGACTGACTTCATAAAATCCCGCTGCATCTAGGTTTTCTATATAAAGCGATTTATGATCTTTATCACTCCACCAATTATCCAAACGCTCAAAATCAATGAGTTTGATATTCAACTCACGACGATAAAAATCACGAACAATTGAATAGCAGTCTTGGTAGCCATGATGATAGTCACGACCAATGAGTGGGGCTTTATAGCCACAGGGTTCATAGACTTGAAAATCAACTTCAGGATAAGCACAAATCACCCATGGCATTTCATGAAGCTCAATTTGTAATAAATCTAAATCAGAAGCACGTGCTGTAGCATTTGGATGTGAATGTACATAAGCTTGAATCTCACCTTGATCTTCAGCATTCGCCAAGTCTTCATGATGAATTTGAAACTGACCTTTTTCAGCGACATTGCGACAAGGTATATACGTACCAGAAACAATAACCCCGCAACATTCTGCGGGGAAACATTGTTCAGCATGAGATAAAATCGCAGCTTTAAGTTTTTTATTTAATTTCATATTTACACCATCGAAGATGCAGGGAACCCACCAAAACGAAGCTCATTTTTACGGCAGTTACACCCTGATGTTCTAAAACTGCATCGATCTAAAGCTGGATTGTCTGTCGATTCATCTTTTTCAGTAAACATTGCAGAACCGATATATCCGCACTCTTCACTTCGATATTCCCAATTGCAGTAGTTTGAGATTTGCCGTGTAGGAATTTTTAGCCCTTCGAAATCCACTGGATTAGAAAGTTCAAACGTCACTTGCTGAGCATTTTCAGAAGTCTTTTGTTCAATGAACCAAATCTGCTCGCGCTTCTCACTTGGATTAGCCGTAGCATTACCAGCACTAAAGTTTTCAGCATCAAGATATTTGGCTAATGTAGTAATGACTTTGATTTTTGCACCAGCAAAATCACCAAACTGTAAACAATATGCAGTTACCGCACCTTGAATACCTTTAATATTGTTGGCCATACTTAAAGTTGGAGCAGAAGCTTTACCATCACTGCGCATTTCTAGACCATCGACTTGTAATGCCATTGGCTCAAAAGTCTGACCATTGAATATAATGTTTCGTTGCCATACTTTCTCGTCACCAATATCAAACACCTTGCCAATAGAGCCGACATCCGCTCCGATCAACCCATCTGATCCAATGGATGAATAAATCTTTTCCCAGTCTTCATATGAGATATGACCATGGAAACGTAAAACGCCAGCTCCCAAGTTGCTGGCGTCTAACTCAAATAATGTGATTAATCCATCTACATAAAGCTTTTGAAAATCACTGTTCAGAGCCATCTTTTAATGCCTCCGCAACTGATTGTGCTAAGTTTGTCGGTTGAAATTCTGTTGGCGTTTTAGGAATCTCAATTTCAGGTTGTGGCAATGCTTTTAAACGAATATCAATCCAACGACCAGCAGGAATATCACGAGGTTTTTCTAGATTAGGAACAATATCACCTGTTTCTTCATCAAACTTTTTAGCAAAGGTTTTAACTTCAATGGTGTTATCTTCTAACTGCTGATATTGAACCGCAACCAAGACATTGCCATTGGCATCTTTTGGCATTTCGATATACCAGCCATCATCCGAGAAACCTTCAGTATTTTTTAGCAGATAATGGCCAATATCCACTTTTTCAAAAACAGGTTCTTGTTCTAGCGCTTCATCATTGGATTCAATTTTATCAGCAAAAAGCTTAATGATTGGTGATGCAGCTTTGATAAAGCCGTTTGAATCTACAGTTGTATTTAATTGTGTCCAAAACTTAAACCAATTTCCCATCACATAGCTGGTACCATTGTAGTAAGTTCCACGAAATACGGGTATAGAGTTCTGGAAAGTTCCCTTACTTAATTGCCACGACTCATTTGGCGATACTCCCATACTAATTCCCGACATCCATTCTGGAAATCCTGAAGTGTCATTCCCCATAAAAAACATTGATTTGTTATTAATATTAGTTGCACCAATATTATAGCCTTGTACTCCTATCCCAAACGCACCCACTTCCATCACATTTTCAGCTTGAGTACCAACATAGCGACTTGCTGCATGCGTATTGTTTGTGAAGTTTTCATTTAGTTTGGTGCCAGTTGAACGGAAGGTATCGCCACCAGCACCACTTGGCGCGGTTCCTAAATTAATTGTTTGAATAGCCATATTTTTCTCACTAAAAAGCCCCAGCGAGTGGGGCATGAAGTTGATTAGATTTAAGGGTAAAAAACTTGTGTGAAGGTTGTTGAGATTTGCCACATGCCGGCACCTAGTGATACCAATTGATATTCACCAGCTTTGACACGAACTTCACCATCTAAAGGCGAATCCCATAAAAAAGAATCAGCACCCTTATGATCATCAAAAAAGGCCTTAATCTCTCGAATTAAAGCCTCTTTACCATTTTTAGAGAATTGCCAAACACCTGACTTATTGTTAATCCCTACCGAGACATTTTGCTCATAACCATCACCAAATTTACTGGTTAAGACTTTAAATGTATTGGATTGAGAATTACCTTCGAAGTTTTGGCAATGGGTGAATTTACGGTTGCTCATAAAAATTTTCCATTAAAAAACTGAAATGTTGCATGGTTAGTAAATCACCTCACACCTTTTAATGCTTTACCAAGTGGATAACCTTGCTTCATATTTCTATCAATCCCACGATCAACAGCACTGTCAATAATCTTCCCAATGGTCACCATCAAATTACCATCAGCATCTTTGGAAGTTTCCACTTTCTCACTCCCATAGTTGTTAATGATGACTTTGTTAACACCTTCACCCTGAGATGAATTCTTCGGAATAGAATTGAATCGTCTGCTATCGACATCAGTATAATTAAGTCGAGGGACCCCGATTTCACCACCATCTTTAAATTTTTGAATACTTAAATCTGACTGAGTAGACGGGGACTTCATAGACATATATTTGCTATGATCTGGAATCTCACCAGTTAGATTCATGTAATTTAAAGCGGATAAACCAAGTTTAGACACAGCTGAAGCCTTCATCATAAACTCGCCATTGGATGCCATGATTGGAATATCATCACTCGTTCCAGTGCCTTTGCCAGTAATGTGTCCACCAGTTGCAAAACCTTGAGGTGTAATAGCTTGGATCATTGCTAAGAATGTTCCTTGATCCAAAGCCGCCTTAGCACCTGCGGCAACTTTCTGCCATACAGTACCTGGCTCTTTAGCATAAGCATCTGAAACAGACGACCATAAATTCATACCAGCTTGAGTAAGCGCAAAGCCCTGTTGCATTGCAAACATTGTTTTATATGCACCTGAGCTTTCACCAAGAATACCTTTAAACATATTTGCAAATGAACCAGTTAATTGTTGAGCTTGGGTTAATTGCAAATTCAATGAATCCGTTTGATACTGATTTTCAATATCAATCATTCGCTTATTGTGATCAGCCCAAATTTGTTCCCGAACCTCAGCTAATTTTTGTAAATCAGCGCCTGGCTCTTGTTCCTGTCTTTCAACATCAGCACTCTGTGTTTCAAGTAAATTCTGTGAAACCCCCATTCGGCTCAGTCTATCTTGGCTAACCTGGTATCGCCCTGTAGATCCATTCATTTGGGCTTGTACAGATTCCCAACCTGTTGAGGCATCTCTTAAACGTGTACTTAAATCAGCTTGATGTTGAAGAGCAAGCATTTGTGATTTAAATGCTTGCTCTTTTGGATCTTCATTGCTCTGATCTAAAAGCCTCCTTTCAATATCATATTTTGCTTGAGCTAGTTGTAACTCAGACATATAGAATTCTTTAGATTGAAGTAATTGCTGTTCTCTAACAAGTTTTGATTTTGCAAGTTCGTAATTATATTGCTTATCAATTAATGCTACAGCTTGGGTGCGCTGTTCCTTTGATAATTCAATATCTCTAGATGCATAAAACTTCTTTTGATCAAAACTATCTTTAAGTAATTGTTCATCTGTTTTCATAAAAGATGAATATTCTTCAAGTTTAGATTTTAGCGTATATTCAGCAATCGCAATCTCGTTGTCTGCTCTTGCTTGATACTCAGCTTTGATTTCCGCAGTACGTTCTGGTGTAAATCCAGCCTTATCTATTTCAATCAACTTGTCTTTCAAAGATTCACGAATCTTGGTGACTTCATTTGCAACATTAAGCTCAAGTGATTTTCTTGATTCCGCTTGTTGTTTCACAAAATCAAGATAATCCTTAAGATCACCCATAGTATCGGAGGTGCCTTTAGCCTTTAGCTCACTACCTCCAAGACCCACAATCCACTTGTTGACCGATGGTGCAAAGTTAGCAACTTCTTTATTGCGTTCTGAGCTACCACTCACCCTTCCAGTTTTATCAAACTGCCTAGAGCCACCAACACCTGCATTGTGGGATCGAATAGCAGATTCCCAACTGCCCAACTCCTTGTAAGCTTTAGCAAGATTTCTAGCCACAACATCAGCAATTACAGGGAGATTTTTAGAGTCAGCAACACTGATTCCATTATCTTTACGGTAACCACTTGTTGTTTGGAAATAGCCGATAGCACCAGTTGGACTAACAGCATTAGGATTTCCCTTAGACTCTTGAGCCATAAGACCTGCAAGATAATTTTTAGGGATACCGTATTTCGCACTAATACCATCTAAATCGGCTTTAGCAGATAGATTTGCTATCTTCTGAAGCATTAGCAACTCAGACTGAGTGTACTTAAATTTCTTTTCAGCTTCTCTGGTGCTATCTTTTTCCTTTTTGCTGCGCTCACTAATAAGATCACTTTTTTGCTTTTCAAGATCTACACTTTTTAAAATTAAGTCCTGTTGCTCTTTGGTGACAATTGAGCTTGTTGCAAATGCCTCGGACCAAGCTTTACTCAATGCTTGTGCTTGCTCAGCTGAGTAACCCTGATTTAAATATCCAATAGTTAAATTATTGGAGTAATTTTGATCATTTAAGGACTTAATGTATTCTTGTAATTTGCTTTTAGCATTGGAGGCTGCACTAGCAACATTATCCAAGCTATTAGCTTGTTTATCATGCATAAATGCAGCATTAGAAGATTTGTTCCCTGCTAACTCAGTAGTAATACCAAAAACCTTAAGCGCCTCTTGAACCTTGTTAACTACAGGTAGTTTTTCGCTATAAAGCTCATTATCTCTCTGAAGTTGTTTAAGTTGATCTGGTGAAATAAAGTCGAGCTGATTAAGAGATTCAATTGCCTGCTCTTGGCTCATAATGCCTTGGCGAACCTTGTTTGAAATTTCAACAATTTGTAGGTTGCCTCTATAAGCATTTTGAAGTTCAATTAAATGAGCATTAAATACATAATTTAACTCTTTTAACTCCTTGTTTTGTCCTTTAAATGCTTCCTGTAATTCCGATTTGGCACCATTTTTCTGCACACCCTGAAGCGCTAACAATTCCTCCTTAGTTTTGTTTGCTACATCAGTCTGTTCTGCTAATTTTTCTGTTGCTTTTGCAGTTTGGTTTTGCATATACATATAACCAGCTGCTAAAGCGCCAACACCAATTGTTAGCAAGCCTATAGGGCCACCAACCACCCCCATAATTCTAGAGCCAATTGCATTACTTGCATTTAGTGAATTTTGGGCAAGAGTCCGTTGTGCAGTTGCTGCTGTCATATTTCTTTCTGCAACAGCCAATTGTATAGCTACCTGGGTTGCTCTTGTTTCTAAAATTATTCTTTCTTGAGTGGAAATATTTGTACGAAGTTTAGCAACAATTAAGTTTTGCTCAGCTGACAATTCTCCAACTTTTGCTCTTGTGCGCTGTACCTCAACCATAGAAAGGCGAACTTGTGATTCTAAAGAAGCTGTATCAGCTAATCGACGCTGAATACTCACAGCAATCGATTCTTTCATTGCTATTGTTTGATTGAGTACTGCTTTAGTTAAGAATGCAAACCCACCCACCATTGCTACATCAGCAATAGTATCCACATTGTCTGCAACTAATTTAATTGAAGATGCGAGTGATTTTGCTGCGCCAGATCCTTGACCTGCTTCACCAACAAATTTAGTGACAGAATCATTCAGCTGCGTAAATGATTGAGCGATTGTAAAATCTGTTTTAGAAAATAAGTCATCAACGGAAGTTTTGGCTTTGGTTAAAGCCTTAATTACAATGTCACCAGTTAATTGACCTTCTCCCGCCATTTTACGCAGTTCGCCAATGTTTACCCCCAACCCTGTTGCAATTGCTTTTAGCAATGCAGGGGCTTGTTCTGCGATACTGTTAAATTCTTCCCCACGTAATACACCAGAAGCCAAAGCTTGTCCGAACTGCATTAATGCAGCTTCTGCGCTCGCTGCGCTTGCACCTGAAATAGAAATAGCTTTAGAAACCGTGTCAGTCAATGAAGCTGTTTGCTGCATTGTGATTCCAAGACGTGATGAGTTTTCAGCAAAACGTTGATAGACCTGTGCTACTGAACCCCAAGACTGTGCAGTAGCTTGAGCAATAGCAAAAGTATCTTTAGTAGCAGTACTTAATTCTTGCTGAGAATTAGTAACAAGTTTTAATCTGTTTTGTAAGTTTGTATAGCTATCTGTATAGGCTATCACTTGATGAATTGAGAATGAACCTAATGCGGCAACTGCCAGACCTTTTATTGCATTTGATGCGCCATTAGTGCTTTGCTCAATGCGTCCTAATTCTCGATTAGCTGCATTGGAAGCGTCACGCATACCCTGAGTAAAATTGCCTGTACGACAAATTAAATCAAGGGTAAGAGATCCTAATTTAGTTGCCATACTTTTCTCCAGGCAATAAAAAACCGCCTAAGGCGGTTCTAATCTTTTAAAACAGGCTATTTGTTGATTGACTCATAACCTTCCATACACGCTAAATAGTAATTTGCAGAAAACTCATTTATAGATTCTTTTTTATTGCTTTCAGTAGAAAACTTAGGTTTGCTATAAGCATCTCTGAGTATTAATTTCACTAAAGAAGCCTCTTTTTCAGTTGATTCGCCTTTCGCAACCATTTTATTTAAATTATTCAATGCTTCAGCAAGTGGTAAGCCATTTTGCCTTATTGCCATTGCAGCCTCAGAAATTGCCATAGCATTTAGGCAATTTTGCTCTTGGTCTTTACTTACCTCTTTCGCAAAAAGATTTCCACACTGTAGCAATATAAAAGCCATTATTAATTTATTCATACCCCACCCTAAATTATAAATTTAGACCAAGATACTAATTATTGGGTTAAAAAGAAACCTCCCGAAGGAGGTTTGTTAAATTACCACGCTTGCGCATTAAACCATTTAGGATTCACACCTATTCGATGACCTGTTGATAAATTAATTGTTCTGCAAAATGAATCAACCAAAGGCTGACCACGGTTAGTCCGAAAATCAAAGTCAGCGCTAACTTTTCTAGCCAATGAATTAGATTTTAAGATGTAGCTGGCATAATTGTTGATAAACAATGGATCTATTAGCTCTAAAGCCTTCCAAACATTGTCCATAGCGCCATTCTGAGCAAGAATTGCTTCTGTCATTTGGCGTACCAACTCATAATCATCTTTATCAAATAGAGAACCTTGTTTTTCCGTCTGACTATATGATGCAATCAGATGATGAACATATTCCACAGCGACAGGGATTTCATCATAAGGAATCTCATCAATGTGTTTTACGTTGAAACGCTGATGAACGAGTTTGTATGCATCACTGTAATTTAAGTGTTTAGTCTTAGCCACAAGAAGATTTACAGCATTGGTTAGGGGTTCGCGTTCTTCTTTGTGAGTTTTAGTAACTGGATTTCCAACTTCTTTATCTAAAACATCAAGCACCCATTTGCGGAATTGCTTAGCAATAGCAGTGCGTGCCAGCATAGCTATTAAATGACAACCGCGCAGCGAGAAAATCCGCATACCCAAATTGGGTAGCTGAGGATTATCAATAATTTGTGTCATTTTTTCAGTAAATTCATCGGAGTTTCGATTAAAGATTTTACTGACTGCGTTCTCTTGCTTATATCCTAATGCTTGGGCTAATTCCCCTGATGAAAGCCATATTTGCTTATCATGTTGAACAGGTGAAAAATTTACATCGTTAAAGCTTAGTGTTAAACTGTTCATAGTTTGATTTCCTTTATGATTAAACTTGTCATTTCAAAAAAGCCCGTCCCGTCCAAGTTCAGGGCTTTTTTGTTGTCTATTGATTTCATGCTTTCGCACTCTGTTGGTTCTGTTTAAGCCATTCTTCAACAATAGTATTTAACTGGGCTGTTAAAGAACGACGGTTATCTAATGCTGCTTTTTTTAACTCATCAATTGTTTCATGAGCCATACGAACATTAAGTTGCTTATCGTGTCTTGCCATCTATATCTCCTGGTGATGTTTGTTAGCACTTCACTAACATAGCAAAACAATAACATTGATGTCAACATATTTAGATAGCATAATGCTACCAAACCCCAAATTAATAGTTTTTGATATGGCTGATGTTCAATTTAATCTACGCATACCTGAAGAATTAAAAGATAAAGTTAAAGGTGCTGCCAAGGAAAGTGGTCGATCTATAAATGCTGAAGCACAATATCGCCTTGAAAAAAGCTTTGAACCTGATGCAAACCCTAGAGAAACATTTGAGTTTGAATCTATGGAAAGAATTTATAAAGAACAGGCTCAAGAATTAAAACTACTTCGAGAAATGATGGAAAAGTTGATGAAGAAACCGACCTAAGTAGATTTCTTCTTAATAGCTTTCATGCGTTCCTCTTCAAAACTTGTCGGAGGTATCTCTTCATGGAGCATGTATTCCCTTGCGTCCTCTATTCGTTCATCCTCAGAAGCATGAGAATTAAAGTAACGAACAAATAATCTTGCAAACTCCTGTTCCAATCGACGACCAAAAAAAAGAGATCCATACTTATCTCGATAGGATCTCCACGTCATTAATTCAGGTCGGGAAATATTAGCTTTGGCTTCAGCTATTGTTCTGCCGCCGATTCCGTTGATAACAAGTTCGCACCAGAATTCTTCTCCCGATTCGAGATCCACAGCTTTCCCGTGAAATTCACCACTTCATCTGCTGCATCAAACAAAGCGCCAATGACTTCAGTTGAAACTAAGCCAGTTTCTTCAACTTTGGAGAAGAGTCTTGTTTCTTCATCTTCATAAATGGTGTGATATAGCAATGCCTTACGGTATTGATCAATCGTTAGCTCAGAATTGTCTTTTAAACCCCATACATCCGCTGTAACCGCAAGTTCATCATGAGTAAGGACCTTAACAAAAACCTCTCCTGAAAACTCTTCCCCTGAGGCACCACGATACTTAATTGGTTTTTTTACAAAAGTACCAACACCAATGGATTTTTGAATCGCCTTTAATGTGAGTTTAGCCATTATGCTTGCACCTTAAATTCTTCAGTTACTTCAGTTTGGCGTTTCATAGGGATTGTATGATTGACCATTGCATCTACAGCGAACACTGGTGAGCCTTTACGCAAGATTGCAGTGAAGTGTGACCATGTGCGAGTTTTAGGCAAATCAATTTCACTCACCAATGTTGGCTCTGCAATACCATCCGACCATCCGACATAAACTTTAACTTCGGCTTTTTCTGCTGCTAATTTAAGCAATGTCATATGTGATAGGTTTTTAGGATCTGTATCAATTTGAATTGAACCTTCACCCGGTGTACTTAAGCCGTATTCAGAAGTTTTGGTACTGGTTTCTTGTAAACAGGTTGTATCAACTTCTGTCGCACTGTCATCCCCAAGTACTAAAGCCTTGATACAGCCCATTTTCGTTAATACAGGTACTGTGCCATGGACAATCCACACATCAGTACCATTAGATAAAACGCCTTTCTTCGCCATGAGTAGATCTCCTCTTTAGGCATAAAAAAACCACCCGAAGGTGGTAGTTGGTTTAAATAATTTAGTTTTCTGAATTTGGTTTAACTGCTTCATTAAAATTCTTAGAAGCATTGTTTAAGGTATTTTTTGTGCGCTGAAATACTTCGCCATCTTCGGTGGCATCAACAGGAATCATTACAGCATCAACAACAGCGGTCACAGGAGTTACAGCAACTGAAATGGCTGCTTTGGTTAAACTTTCAAGCATTCCAAACATGGGTTTCTCCGAGATTTAGGTATAAAAAAACCTCCTCTTAAGGAGGTCTAGGTTAAAAATTCTTTGTGTTTAGCGTTTACCGATCAAACCACCAATTCGCATCAAAGCCACGGCCGAAAATATTGGTATCAGCACAACGCTCAACATGGTTCGGATGTAAATTTGTGATTGTGCAAAGTGGGTCTAAAACAGCACTGATTTGCTTTCGAATATTTGAGGCTCTGGTTGCCTGTGTGTCGTAAACAACCAACTGATAAGTTAAGTGATCTATCTGAGGTGGACAGTCAAGGTTATGGTTTGGCTCACCTCCAATTGTTGACCACACTACATATGGAAATGCTGTTTTATCAGGTGCGATATCTTCATAAATTCGATTGCCAACCAGCGCAATGACCTCAGATGACGCTTGCAGTGTTTTGAAGATTGGTAAAATGTTCATGTAGGACTCGCTAAAGCTTTGTCGATTTCGTCATTCAACATTTGAACAAACTTGTCTGTGACAGGCTGATTATTGTTGGCAAGTGCTGGACGCATGAATGGTACGGCTGGATTATTTACAGATCCAAATTCAACCCAACGCCAGTGCCTCGTATCACCACCACTTAGATTAGGTGGGTTAGGGTTTGAGAATGACGCACCACCTCTCACACCTACTCGAATTTTAATGTCACTTGGATTTCTTGTTTTTCCAGCCTGAACAGAAATGTTTTTCCAAATCTTCTCGCGTGTTTCTGGATCATCAATCAGCTTTGCATTATTACGCGCTGCATCACGAACGATATTCGCTGCCTGTCTTAATGATTTACGAACCATAGACTTTACTTTGCGCGGATTATTGAGGCGTTCGAGTTTGGATTGGAGTTGATCTAGTCCTTGGATATTGAATTGAATATCAGCCATATCTACCCCAATAATTTCAGCTCAAATGTTACATAGATTTCAGCGTTTTCATTGTCAGGTTTAGGTGGTGAAACGATCTGAAAAGTCTGATCTTTCCACAACACACGCATTTCAGTAGTGATATCGGTACGTTTGCGAATCTTTAAGCGCGCATTGGTTTCTGATCCAACAGCCTTGGCAGTCAAAGTATCTTTTACAGATAAAAACTCAACTTTAGACCAAAGCTTTTTGTATTCAGACCAAATCGGCTCAAGTTCATTGTTATATTCATCAACTGGGGTGATTTTGTGCTGAATGGTTACTCGGTGGAGTAGCTCGCCTGCTCGCTGTCCCATAGTTCGCCTCAAATCGCAGTAGGTTTTCGATAATGAAACAATAAAGACTGCACAGGCATTGGAAGATAATTACCGTTTACTGGTGTTTCACTCTCAGCATTACGGTGCTTATCCCAAAATCCACACAACAACAAAATGGCTTGATGAATTGCCTTGGGATATTCAGATTCAAACTCATCAGTGATGTAGTTTTTAACCACTGAATCTGCTGCGTCTAAATATCCCTGCAACATCATGTCATTGTCATCATCGTCATAGCGCAAATGTTCTTTTAGGGTTTCTAAACTAACAATACTCATTCATCACCCCATTTCTTTTGAGCCAATTTGAAATTTTCATGATTAAACTCGCCAGAATGTTCCTTTTCACAGTGCCAAAGTGAACCACTCTTGGTGACAAAATCACCTACTTCATAACTAGATTTTGGATTAAATACACCTTTATACAGAGATTTTGGTTCTGCTACTGGCTGATTTGAAGTGTTGGTTTTACTAAATGGATCTTCTTGTGCATCACGTTTGGCTAATGCTTCCAGTGAGAAGTTTTGCTGTTGAATCATTGGTGAGTCACCACCAGTCACAGGCAAGTATCCTAATTTCTGTCTCGCTTCATTTGGCGAGAAAATACCAGCACTTATACCATCCTTAAAATATGCAATCTTACTGGTTGAATCCATGCGAATAAGAACATCAAGATCAAGGAAAGCTTCAACACCGCGGTCACTTAGGTTTAATCCCTCATCGAGTAGATTCTCTCGCGCTTCAATATAAGACTGTAAGCAATCCGAATAATAGATTTCATTTAAATCTGAAACTTTAGTTGCGCCCTGCACATCTGTTACACCAATCTTGAAAGGTGGAACATTGAAGGCGGTACAAACGATTCGAGCAGACATATTTAGCTGTTCAATAAGTTGGCTATCTGTTGCCTTCATGCCAATGCTGACATACTTGGCACCATCTGATAAAAGGCCAGTTTTACCAACATTAGCGCCACCGTAATTTGCATCCCATTTAGTCTTAACCTCTAAAGCTTTTGAAGCATCCAATGGACCAGGTACTTCAATAACTCCTCCCGGTCTTGAGCCATTTGCAAAGAAATTTTTCGAGTTTCTGAGAATTGAAATACCTTGCTCAGATGCCAATGCACAAGCCATGATTGGGGTTAATCCAACTAATGGATGATAAAGCGCATTAATACGATCATGGATTATTTCAGATGCTGGAATAATCACATTGTCAGTCTGTGTTAGTCGATCATTGCTGAGTTGATAAAAAATCTCTCCATTATCATCGACCAATGTAGTCACAAGATCGGGATTTAGAATAACTAGCCGATACAGCTCACCAAAGGCATCACGCACTTTAAAAACATAAGTGTTTCCACGTAACAATAAGCTTTGTGTCCATTGCTCATTGAACTGTTGCCAATTCTGATAATGATTTGGCTTTCTAAAAACTCGAACTAACTCTTTTGGTGTTAAGGCATCCACCAAAACACCTTCTTTTTTCTTTTTTAACAATACTGGCATCTTGCCAATATCTTTTGAAATAAGACTGATACACGCAAATACAGCATAAAAGGCTGTCATATCTTCACGTGTAATCTCTTTATTTTCCTGCCATGCGCCTGAAAATGGCTCTTGAACAAAAAGACTATTCCATGTGCCAGCATTACGGGCAGTTTGATAGCTCTTTTTACCTCTAAACCAGTCAAAAATACCCATAATTAATGCCTTTATTCTTCAGTTTTAGATGGTTTTGCCTTTGGTGCTGGCTTCTTTTGCTCTTGATAAATCTCAGCAAAATTCAATTTAATAAGGACATTTGCTTGATGATCTTGAATTTCTTTCACATCACCCACTTTTGAGTCATGTGTATCTTTTAAATATTTAATTTTCATAGACTGTTCCCATAGCTAAACATTTTGATTGCTTAGATATGAAAACAGCCCCAATTAAGGAGCTGTTTTGTTTAATCATTATCGATTAAGGTGTGTAATCGATATAGGCTGCCGCAATTGCACGACGTTTAGCCCACGTGATGAACTTCTCTACACGAATAGCAAATTTGTTTTCTTGCCATAAATTGTGAGTCGTAGATCCATCAACTAATGTCGCTTGATCACTGTAGGCCACATCAACACCACCATCTTGAGCAACTAGTAATTCACTCATTTTCACAAGAATTACCTTGTCTCCAATAGACTGTGAAGTGATAACTGGAATACCAAGAAGTGAACGGGCAGCACCAGCAAAGGTCATGCCGTTAAAATACGTATTCCCTAAAGGATCACGAAGCAAAGCATACTGCATTGCACGTGTTTCACTCATAAGGAAATATGCATTATCGGTGGTAAGATTCGCAGCAACGAACGTGGTGATAAGTTTTAGCAAATCAGCTTCAATTTGAGCGCCACTTGTGCCTGATGGTTTAATTGCAGTCACCCCATTCAAGATGCCTGCAGGCGTAACATCTGTTTGTGCTTGTGCACCAAGGAAAGTTGTATCAATTAGAACTTTACTTGCTTCAATCAAATCATTTAACACAAGTTGGTCAATTGCTGGATCTGCTCGACGAAGAAGTTCTTGCGTGTAAACAGTGATTGCAGCAAGTTTATGCTCTTTGATTTCAATACTGCCAAAAGTTGGATTGGTTAAAGGTTTTTTCTGACCTTCGCCAACCCATGAAGCTGTACCACCAGTTAATTGGCCGTTAATTTTCACATTGAATGGAACTGAGCGAAAACCCTTCAATTTATCGAAAATTGTTGCATTGCGAAGCAATTCAAGGAAATCGCCCTTATATGTATCTTGTTGAACTAAAGGTGCTGCAAATCCAGCATCAGTCGTTGTACCAAGTGTTGCTTTTTCAATGTACTGAATCGTGTCTTGGCTATAACCAAGTTGTTTTGCAGCTTCCATAACTGTAAGAATGTTGCCTTGCTTTTGCTCATGGCATGCAAGCATTTTTGCACGGGCAAATTGAGCGAACGGAACACCTTTTGGAAGATTTGATGAAGTAGTAGCAACTGTTTTAGTTGTTTTGCCTTCTGCAGTATCTTTGGCGCCTTGTTCAGATTGACCATCAACTGGTGTAGCTGATTTCGCAGCTTTATCAGCTTCTTCAATCTGTTTGCGAACACGGGCAATATTCTTTTCAATTGCTTCGATTTCTTTTTCAACAGCCTGAATCGCTGCTTCTGTATCTTCATCCGGAGTTTGACCAGCATCTAGTGATTTAGTCATATGTCCTTGAAGTTCAAGATTCTTAGCAGCCAAGGCATCAAGAAGCTGTTTTAAATATTTATTCATACTAATTTTACTCCACCCTTTGTTGGGCTATTAAGTTTTACAATTACGTGCTTTTGCTCAGATGAAGCGCCATCTGAAACGGTTTTCTGAGGTTCTTTGCCCAACGCGGCTTTGTATTCCTCGAAAGCTTTTGAATAATCTGTCGCACTCTCGCGATTGCATGGAATAGTCACAAGTGAAAGCTCATACCACTCCCAATCATTGAATTGGATGCCACCACCTTTGATGAATTCGGCTTGTTCCCAGTCAGCCAAGAAGCCCACAGATAGACCTTTAACCAATCCATATTTAAGGCTTTGATAGGCTTCATCTACTCGGGCTTTTAAGTTGCCTTCTTCGGCGATTTCAGGAATGTGAATTTCAACTTCAATCCCTTTATCTGTTACCTTTGCATCAATGACCTGACCA
This sequence comes from Acinetobacter legionensis, assembly GCF_048552295.1. NCBI lineage: Bacteria > Pseudomonadati > Pseudomonadota > Gammaproteobacteria > Moraxellales > Moraxellaceae > Acinetobacter > Acinetobacter legionensis. Next base: position 120,136 of record NZ_JBIMCW010000008.1, on the reverse strand, counting down.
ATCGGGGCACTATGTTCATGATGAAAAAGTAAAGGCAGTGGCAATTCAAACTTGGCACCACTCGGAACCATGATGTCTTTTGCTCGATCTGAATTAGGTGTGCTTGCTATACCTTTAAAGGTTCGCTTTTCATCATTTGTGCTTTTAATTTCAAAAGAGCCAAATGATTTTTTTAGAGCTGGCATCTGGCTCTCCTTAAAATGAAAAACCGCCAGTTAAGGCGGTTATTGAGTTGGATTTATTTAAACGAAAAACACGTTATATTCTTTCTGCACTGGCTCAGGATTCATACTCATCAAAGCCACAGCGTTAAATGTCGCAATCAAAGGGTCTATCTTTCCTACACCTGATTCTTGCTTTGTTATACGCATACCGTTTCCAATCATAACAACTCTAGCATTACCTACCGCCCAAGTCATAAGATCCTGTCCAGCGTGCCACAAATACCCCTCTGCAAGCTTTCTTTCGGTTGTGTGTATATACCCCATTAATCTATACCCTTGCGGCACAGCAACAAGATAATCTTCTGGTATTCCAGCTTCTAATAAGCCATCAACCAACCCACCCATACCCTCTTTGTCCAAGCCCATCTTGTAAAGTTTTCCACTATCGAAAACTTTTTTAGCAATCATGCCAAGTTGATCAATATCATCACCAATCTTGTCAACAATGGTTAAGCTGCCTTCATCCTCAAAATCTCTGTACTTTGGATTAATGCTTTTTCTTCGATCTAACGCGACTGTATTCGCCCATGCATGATTTCGTAACCACCAAATACGTGGATTGGATTTTAAGCGACCCAGCACAGCATAGCCCAATAAATCATCCAATCCACCGCCATCTACTCCGATGGTAATAACATCGGATTGATCTATAAGCTCATCTAAAGTGAATTTTTTAGATTGCTGTAACCAAAACTCAGCGCCTGCCCACCGATTTGCACGAAGGCTCATGCCTATTTCGACATTTAAACGCTTGGCTAGAAAATCTCGGAAATTTTCCTCATCTGAATCTTTAGATTGTTCAAAGTCATCTTTTAGCTGTTCTGGATCTACAGAAGAACCATAGTTCGGATTGGGAATATGAAAGTTTTCAGGATTTAGATGTTCTTCATCCTCAATCATTTTCTTTGGAAACTCATAAATCAAAGGTAGAAATTTTCTGTTCTCTTTGATTCCATCTCTTATATCACGCGCATAATCCAATTTTTGTTTGAATACACCACAAGGCACTTCACTTGATTGTGTTGTTAAGTAAATCACACAACCTTCAGGACGACTCGCTAAACCACCTGTTGCTTCACGAAACATAGCAGCAGCGCCTGAATTCTTTTGGAACAAATGAAGCTCATCAATTAGAATCCATGACGCCTTTTTACCACCAACTGTATTAGATTCAGCAGCTACGACTTTCAAGGTGGCATTGGTATTCCTGTGTGTAATTGTTTTTGTAAATTCTGAAATATTTAAGAGTGATTTTAATTCAGGATCAGCATTAATCGCTTCACGAATTGGCACATAACTATTGTCTGCAACTTCTTTGGTCGGTGCCAAAATAATGAGTTCTGCGGCTTGACGATCATTCATAATCAAGGCCGTAAGCATGATGAATGCTGCCAACGTTGATTTAGAGTTCTTCTTAGGGATAAGTAGGAAAAACTCAGTGATCAGTCTACGACTTTCATCCTCACTATAAGCACCAAAGATTGCAGATACGAATTCAAATACCCAAGGTCTTGTAATTTCACCCATTGTGGGCTGACCCATAACATCAGTGACAATCAAGCTTTTAAAAACATCTAAAGCCATTTCGGCTTCATCTTCAAACAGCGGCTTACATGGAATTAAGGATTGACCTTTGACAATCTTCTTTTCCCAATCTTTGCAAGAAGTTGTCCATTCCATAAATCACCTAACTATATCGTTTTCGTGCCGCCCTAGTTGCAAACTTACCTGCACCGCCAGCAATATCTCTTGCTTCATCTTTTTGAGATTCTTTTTTACCCTTGGTACCAACTTTTCCGTGCACATAAGGCATAGCCGCTTGCGCTGCTTTAAGTCTTAAATCTGGATCTTCATTTTTATCTGTCCAGATTGTTTTTAAGTACTCAAGCGGATCATCAATACCACCTATGGCAATATCATCTCGCCCAACAAATTGACCATTCGCCTGTTCAACTTCGGGTTCAATGCGCTCAACACTCACAACTTCAACAAAGTTTTCAGCTTTAACTTTTTCTTTCTCAGCTTTAACTTTTTCTTTCTCAGCTTTAACTTTTTGAGTGTCAGAAGTTAACTTTTTGTCAGCCTTTAACTTTTCGATATAGCTGATAATGTCGGGGTTTTTAGCAAGTTTTGCCCCTGCTTGTGCTGCTGTTTTTTCTGCATAACCTGCTGTAATTGCAGAATCTTTATTGCTTAGACCACTAACTACAGCCTGAGCAAATTTTCTCATTTTTGCAGTTAATGACATAATTCACCTTTAACTTTTGAGTTAACTTTTTGATTAACTTTTTTTGAAAACAGAATTTTTTTTGTAAATGAGATGGTGGGCGGTCTAGAAATTTTCAAATATTTCAAGATTTTACCTCCCCCCTGCCAAATGATAATAATTCTCATTAAATTATTGATTTTCCTCAGATTGTTTTACTGAGCTGTGACAAGAAGCACAAAGGCTTTGATGGTTCGTAGTATCCCAAAACAATGTCTTATCGCCTTTGTGTGGCTTGATATGATCCACTACAGTCGCCTCTGTAACCTGTCCTATTCTTTCGCAATAAATACAAAGCGGATTCAACTGTAAAAACTTCAAGCGATACTGTTGCCACTTATAACCATAGCCACGTTGAGTAGATGATTTGCCATCACGCCATGAAGTTCTTAATTCATTCTTGGGCTTGGGATTGATTGTCTGTAGCTTGGTTTGTAATCGTTGCAGTTTCATCATCACCAACTATCTTATTGATTCCACACAATCCAATCTTGACGATTGCGTGTAGTGGTTCATCTGGTTTATTCACAATCTCACATGACAATTGATCAGCTAGAATCTCACCAGTTTCAGCATCATGAATAGCAACGCACTTCTTATTGTTAGCTACCCGTTTAAGTATCAAAGCTCTTCGCATATCTCACCCATCCAAATAACCAGAACTCTCACCCTCACTATCCAAATCCAAATGCTCAAGCAGATGATTAATCTGTGCTGCCTGTTCGTTGTTGATCTGAATGAGTTGATTGTTCTGCTCGATCACCTTGTTGCTTTGTTGCATCACTTGTTTGTTCTGTTCGATTAGAAGATTGTTCATCTCTACCAGCTTGACCAGTAAGGCGCTGCAAGCACAACCGCATTCGTTCTTTTGCTCGTTCACTTTGTTTCCTTATCCATTCTCGACGTTGTTCACAGCCTTGGCATGTCATACGCACCTCAAACTATGCTGTTATTATTCTTGTCCCACATATCTTCATAGCGATCAAAAAAGTCTTTCTTGCTCATAACTTCAATTTGTTTCGATGAATTAAAAATAAGAACATCATCCTTACCAGTAATTTGGCAGTGATATATGTCATGAACAACTACATGATGCTTACCAATGAACAAGCAGGATTCTTCAAATTTCTTTTTAATCCATACAGGTAGCTTACCAAAGTCACTGGCTGCTAATGAAACCACTCGATCAACACTAATTGCATCTACTTCATGCATCTTTGTTTGGAATTTCATATCAACCACCAATAAACTTTCTTAAAGTTTCCAATCGATAATGTGTCTGAGGATTGTGAACACCAATGATGCACTTATCTGTACAGTAGCCATGAACCTTAAAATGCTCATTCCACTCATCAACGTAATAGACTGCATCATCATGGGCGTTATCTAGAATGTCCTGAATCTTCTCAACACCTAAACGCTCAATAAGTTTTTTATGTTTCATATCAATCACTCAACATACTTCTAATTGCTTTAGTTCTTTCTTTTAACTGACTAATCTTTCGATCAATGACAATCATTTCATCACGAGTCATAAGGCCACGAGATAAGCTTTGATATTTACTGATCTCAGATTCATATCGCTTGAGATTGCTTAGCGCTTCGGTTCTGTCCATCACAACCGACCTTGACGTTTATACTTACGTCTTTTTGCTTGGCTGATCTTGTTGGGTTTTGATTTTCCTTTTACTGGCTCTCGCCATGTAATTGAATCCCAATCACTTGCACTTCTCTGTGCAGGTTCGGCAAACGCTGCGCTCATACCTAATGCTGCTAATACAATTCGACCTAAACGCATGGCTTTCTCCAAGACAAAATAAAACCCCTTTCGGGGCAAAGGAAACGTAGCTAAAGGTTATGAATTATTTATTTAATTCAGCATGATAAAGCTTTTCTTTTAGAAGATAGCCTTCCAGTTGCCAAATTTTGTTGCGGGCATTTTCGTATGCAATCTTTTGACCAATAATTCGATCATAGTTTTCAGGACTTGCACAAGCTGACTCACCTGTGACTGTAAAACCATTTTCCAAGGTTAAAATGCAAATGGTTAAACACGGGGTGCTTTTATCACTTTCCCAATCACCAACAGCATAAGCAGGTTCAATATCACCTGTTAGGTAACGAATTGCTCTGACTTTTGAATCAATAAGATCAGGCGTTAATCGAGGTGCATTCAAGCCTTTGTCTTGAATTTCTTGTTCAATTTGTTTTTCGTTTGACATCCCACTTTCCTCTAGGCATTAAAAAACCACCGTTGAGGTGGTTAAAGGTTTCGAATTCGAAAGGTTTAAAATGGTGTGATTACACCTAATTAAGGGTGACATTTGATGTCATCCCCCTTAAACATACATTTACCCTGCTACACGTTTTGCGCTTATCAGCTATTCGGAATTCCCGAATAGTTCAATTTTAAAGATGAAGTGACCGATTAGAATTGCCTGATCCGCTATACAGCATAAATCACTTCTCTTTAAAATCTAAATAGGCCTAACCTTCCCACACTTCCGACACTCTCTCACTGTAAAGAAATCTGAATATTCCCATACGTGACGGCAGAAGATTTGTTTTATTCGGAGCATGTTGTTCTCCTTAGAATATGGCACGCCATGTAGGGTTCGAACCTACAACCATTGGTATAGAAAACCCATGCTCTATCCAGTTGAGCTAATGGCGCAAAAAAGGCGCTGTTACGCACCTTTTAATTTTATTATGACCTGCAGTCTATTTTTATGCTAAAGCTAAGCGTTTCATGGCTTTTCTCCCATTATTCGCTTGTGCACGTCACAAGCACCTTTATAAAATTTTAGACAAAAAAATACCCACGTATTGGAATAGATGGGTATATGAAATTTAAACTGTGTGGATTACCATAACTTCGTCCACTATAACACGAATACTATATGTGGCGTTTAAACAAGTCAACACTAATTATTGAAGATACTTCAATTTTATCTCTTATTGGCTCAATTGAGCTAAAGCACTCAGTTGAACTCCCTGCAAAATCAATCTTTGGTTTATAGGAGAATTGCTTAAGCTTTCTTTTTAAAATTGCTTCAAACCTGTAAAGCTTTTTGCGGTCACCAGTAAATAAGCTTAATACCTCATATTCATAAGGCATTAAATTTCTTTCTCCAAACCTAACTTCTAATGTTTTTGTTGTAATTCCAACCTTATAAAAAATTTCATTATTTCCTTGGCAACGTATCACATAAACCATTCCATCATGATCCATTAGGCTTTGATCATTACAAGCAGTACAACCTCTTCCTGCAAGCAGTTTTTTAGCTCGTGTTCTAAATACTCCATGTTTGGGACAAACAACCTCAACCACAGATCTTATTCCTGACTTGAATTTTGTTAATGAGAAATCATATCCAAATCCCTCATAGGATAATTCACATAATTTCATAAAGTTTTCATGCTGACGTTGCATAGCATCCGCAGCACAAGTATTATTGCGCACAGTCATTTTGGAGCCTCAATTTCAATGTGATTAGAGCTTGAAAGGTGTTGGTAGCACCTCTCAAGTTCGCTCAATAATTATACCATTAAACAACATAAGCTAATGATATTTTTAATCTTTTATCATGAGCATGTAAAAAATATCTAGCACAACCAACTACAATATTCACCTGCCCTTTAGACTGATTAGTAATCTGAGCCACAGCACTTAAACTTCGATTTTCAACCTTATGCTTAACCAAACACATCACTGCATACTTCGCCTGATAATCCACTGAATCACTTTTAAAAATACTTCTCAGCAACGCCTGTACCTGCTCTGCCTCAAAGTCGCTAATCTCACAACGGATATAACACTTCGAGTTACGTGGCGTTTTATCTGCTTCACGAATCAACCAATAGATCTGATTAACATGTAGACCATCAGGCAATTCACCACCTTTTAAACGAGCGGTTTCACACCAAGCACCAAATTGCTCAAGCCATCCATCAATTGTGTATTTAGACCAATCCATAATTCTCACCGCTGCGTTCATAATTGCCCCTTAAACCAAATTCACATATTTAAAAAAGTACGTTGTTCCATCAGGTTGTTTAATCGAAATGCTTTCACCTTTCTCAAGGGTTTCTATTTGATTTGAACTTAGGTGTTTACCTGCACCTGCAATAAATTGTTCTTTGTCATTAAACTTAGCCTTGCCGTAAATGTTTTTCCCATCTTCTTGCCAATGCTCAAATAGCCAGTAGCATCCTCTTGAATAAAATGCCCAATCATATTCGCCCATCAAACCATCCCCCAAATCAACATACCTGCATCACGCTGCTCTTGATTCGTTCGACCTTGCCAGCCTGTGATGCGATTAAATTCTTCTGAATTCTTTTTGGTTTTGGTTGGTCTTACTTCAACCACTGCCAAACCGAAAGATTTCGCCATTTCTACAAGTAATTTGCCTGTTGCATGGTTCTCACCTACATTCTTAGCAATTCGCTCACCTGCACGCTTAGATTGACCAATACGACTATGTAGATTTGATTTTTTATTCATCCACCCTGCTTCGATCACCACTTTCTTGATCTGATCTTGATGACTGCGGAATAACTCAACAGTTTCAGCAAAGGTTAAATTCTTCAGCTCGAATGACTGTCCTAAGACAGCCACCCCCGATTTTTCTAAGTCTGGATCGATGCCGATGATGAGGGGTTTAGGAATTTGCATTGTTATTCACCTTGAACTACATAATTAAAAAGTTTTTCGAAAGCAGACTTTGATATTTGTTCTTTAAAACGTAATGCTTGCCTTTTGATTTCACTTTCTTTTGCATTTTTATATGCAATCCATGCTTCTAATTCACTTTTAAAAGTTCCGATGTAAATTTGCCTCCCATCTACCCTTAGCTTTGCTAAATAAGTCCCATATCGTTTATCTAATGAGACACCTGAAGGTAATTCCCCTTTATTTGATTTCAGATTGGTGATTAAGAGATTTAATGATTTTGGTAAAAAACAACATGTGCTTGGGCTATATATTTTATTCTCACCAGATAGAAGATCCTTATCTAACTCATAGTCAGGCAAATTAAATCCAATTTGTTGATTACACCAATCATAGAAATATGAGTATTTTTTAAAATCATCTGAGATTGTACAGCCTATATAATTTGGCTTATATTCATGAAATTTCTTGGAATAACAACGTTTCAACATAGCAATCCAAAGAGCATATTCTTTCACAATAACTCCATCTGTAGAGGAGACTCTTGCTCTATCATTTATACCAACACCATAAACTAGTTTCATGATCGATCCCCTTGGAAACCTTGTAGTGCTTTCTCTAAAAATCTTACACACCAATCAACACCTTCGGATTGACATATGCCAACAGGATCTTTATACCCATCACAATCCTCTTTTAAACTTAAAGCCTGTTGACGCATTTGAAACAAAGCTGCTTCAATCCGCTTGTCTTTCTCTTTTAACTCATTTGCGATCTGAACCTTGATGTCACACTCTCTTTGATGTGCTTGAGCAAAGGTTTCTATATCTGCGTATGCTTGGTCTAGCTCAGCCTTTCGGGATTGCCAAGCGTCACTTTGATCTTGAACTTCCTTGACCGCATAGAACCAAGTGCCATCATTATCTTGAAGTTTGTGTAAAAGAACTTTTGCTGATCTGTTTGGGTATTTTTTGACAATAAACTCTTCAAACTTATCCATGACGTTCTGCCTCCACTCTAATACCCTCAAACTCTTCATTGATAACCGACATTCCACGCTCAATTGCTGCTTTGCTTGGCAATTTTTTGAAATCAATTGTGTTTACTTCATGACAGTGTTTGCACATGAATTTGCTTTTATTTTCAAGCTTCTTAGTGATTTCCCTAGCCTCAGACAACATTCGATTATTTCGTTCAGTTACTTGGTTGAGATGCTTTAAATATTTAGATATCCACCAGATTGGATTTAATTTAGTTTTGCAATCTAGGCACAAAACTTCGTTATCTTCTTCTGAAATTTCAATGTGACTATGCTTACACTCAGCACGTTGAAACACTCTCTCAAACTTAATGACTTTCTCATCGTCTTTGATGTTTATGATGTGGGTTTCTGGATATAGGCTCATAAATCCACCAACTTCGTACTCGGACTAACATGATTGCGGATGTCTGTGGCGTTGTTTGTGTTGTCGCAATCAACAAGTGCGTAATTGTCGCCATAACAAAAATCAATTTGTCCTAACCTATTTTTAATCTTGTAGCCATTGCCACCAACTGGCATTGAATCAAAGCCAACTACTTCAAATATCTCTGGATGTGGTGATTTTCTATCAATTCCCATATAGCGAATATGGTCGCCAATTTTGAACTCTCGGTCATGCTCTACAATGGCGGTGCGGAGGTCGTTTAAATCCATAGCTAAATCCATAGGATCTACTTTTCCGAAATACTCAAGCCACTGGTTATATCCATTACTCCATTTAAACCACTTGCCATCATCTCTTTTAGCGAAATACATAACGTCTTCAAGGCAAGGAATACATACTTCTGCGCGTCCAGGCGCACCCTCTACAATCTCCCTCGCCTTCTCAATCCCACCCACTTTCTCAATCAAGTTTTCAGAGTTGTTTATAGTTGTCATAGTGCCACCTTAAATAATTCTTTTGCTTTGTCGGTTGGTTCGTAAAAGATCGTTGTGTTATATCCCTTACGACGTTTGCTTTGGATAAATCCAAGTTCCTCTAAATCTCTTAAATATCGTTGTGCTGTTCTGATTTCTTTATCCAAAACTTTTTCAGTTATGTCGTATCGATTTACTGCACGAGAGTTGAATGTGATAAAAATCAAAACACTCAACATTTGATCAAAGCATTCAGTGATTTTTCTCATACCGCCACCTCGAATAAGTCAGGCTGTCTTTCTTTCTCAATTCCAGCCGATGCAATACGCTCTTTAGCAATTTCGAAATACTTTTCTTCTTTCTCAATTCCAATAAAGTGACGACCAGTATTTACGCAAGCTACGCCAGTGGTACCGCTCCCCATTGTGTTGTCTAAAACAGTCTCGCCATCGTTTGTGTATGTGCGAATTAAGAATTCACAAAGAGCAACTGGCTTTTGTGTAGGATGAAAGTTTGATTTCTGCTTATCACTGCTAAAAACTTGTACTGAACGTGGGTACCGTTCAGTTGAGTCGTAGTCCTTGATATTTAATTGTTTGCCATAATGTTCAGAACCAATGTCTTTGCGTTTTGCGGTTTTTCGCTCATGCCCATAAGTTTTTTGTGCGTTATATGTTGGTTGTGATTTATAAAAAACCAATGCATTTTCATGAGCTCTAAGTGGTTGCAACTTAGCATTCAAGAAACCTGTAGCAGCTGGCTTTTCCCAAATCCATTCATACTTAAACAATTTAAGATTTGAGCAAGCAAGTACTGCTGTGAAAGGTTGAGCGCCAAATAGAACAATTGCCCCATTAGGTTTGATCACCCTCTCATACTCAGCCCAAAGTGGTTCAAATGGAATTACAGCATCCCAACTGCAGCATGTTGTGCCATAAGGTAGATCACAAAGAATCATATCAACGGTACCGCTTTCGATTTCTTTCATGCGCTCGAGACAATCACCAAGCATTAGATTGAAGTCTCTCACACCCCACCCCCTACGCTTTTCACGTCTCGAATGGCTTGAGCTAATCCCTTAAAACCAAAACCCAATTCATTTGCCCAAAGCTCATCTTCTTTGGCATTTTCCAAACCACCATGCTTTTCCACCAACTCATAAGACTCGACTAGACGTTTTAGGTCTTTGCGCCTACAAATAATAAAACCAGAATCAATATCAAAAGCTCTAGAAAACTCAGTGATAGACAGCCACACTGCTTTTTTTGATCTTTCCCACCCAAACTTTTTCACAAACTCAACCGCATTCATACCTGCTCCCCTTGCATCATTGGCTTCACGACACCTCGAACTTCCATTTGAGCTTCTTGAAATGCATCCTTCCAAGACTTGCCAGTTGCCATAATTTTTGTTGTGAGATCAGCAATAGATTTCTGCTCATCCGTTAGATTTGATTTATAAGTTTTAGGAATAAACTTCACTGGTTCTTTTGAGCCAATCATCTTCGGTGGCACATACCACTCTTGCTGACGACCTTGCATCTGAGCTTTGGCTAGATAGGTCTCATAGATCGATTTGAACTGCTTGAAAGCCTCCTTCATGCTTCCCTGCTCAACCAGCCAGTAAACCGAGTCCCATGCCTTTTTGGTCAGGGTAGTAACTTTCAATTTCCCTTCCAGCAACTCAAGCTCAGATTGATTTGAATAATCACAAGCACGTTGCCAAGCCTCTGTTGCTGTCCACCAGCTGCCAGCCATACACCAAGTTTTAAAATCAGAAAGTGTTGGGCAGAAATCACCTGATCCAGCTTTTGCATTCAGTTGAGCCATGCCCTTTTGAAATTGTTCATCAGTCAACATTGCCAAAGCACCGTTGATGATGTTCAGAATGCGATTCAGGTCAGTCATGCCGTTAAATTGGCTAATAAACTTGTGTCCATACATCACTTGCATGATGTCGTAGTATTCGCGTGCCTTGTCTAAGGCGATCCCGTTATGCACGACCCACCTCCTCAATCAGTAATGGCTTTTTTGGCTCACCAACATCAATCACCTGTCCTTGCTGTTGATCTAACTGCATACGTTGTTCAGCGAGAATCTGAGCTGTGGTTTTGGTGATGGATTGTTGTTTTTGAGGTTGATCTTGATTGCGCATAATCCATTGAACAAATTTCACTAGCGCTTTGTTATCAACCATGGGTTGATTTGCGTAGTACAGCTCGAACTGTGGTTGCAGTTGGTCAATATATTTCTGGTCAACTGGTTTACGTCCAGACTTCAATAAATTCGCGTTCACATAATCGAGATCGAGCGTATATATATATTGGTTACTGGTTATTGGTTCATGGTTTATGGTTAATGGTTCTTGGTTTATGGTTAAGGTTTTTTGTGGGTTCCCAGAATTAACCGAATGGGTTTCTTCTGGGTTTTGTTGTGGGTTTTCTTTAGCAGGTCGACCGCCTTTATTCCCGTTTTTTCGATTAGATTCAGCTTTTGCGTGAAAAGCTTTGATCTCCAACTCACAGCGATTGTGTAGCCAACCATTTTCTGTTTTCACAAAAAACTCATTCAGCACATCGCGCACAGCTTGCTTTTCTTCATCTGTACGAGCCAAAGCAACACGAAATAGTTGACGCTCATCAAGCGGAAGTGGCTTCTCATCCATGTAGTAGGTATCTAAAAGCCAGCCGTAAACACCATGCTCAAGCAGTGTTAGATGAGAGGTTGCGCCTCGATAGTCACCAATGTTTTTCTTGTAGTAATGCATTACACCACACCTCTTAAATTAAACTTAGCCAACTCCCCAGCAATCCACTCGATACCTTTTGGTGTAAACAAGGCGTGATTAAATGCGTGACCTGAATCACTTACGCCTGTTTTGACATGGAATCGCCTTGCATCTACATGGTTTTGGTATGCAGTCCACTCGCCATTGAGCTTGTACATAATTCGGTTTGACTCTAAGAATTCACGGAACTTGTATTCCTTGATCTGCAATAGCTTTGCAACCTGACGGAATGTTTTATTGCCATCGCCTGCAACGTATTTATCAACGAATGCGACTTTTGGAGCTGCGATTTCTAACTGGTGAATTACAGCTTGCTTTTGCTTTTCTTCTTCAATCCATTTTTTCGCGCGTTCGATTGGGTCGTCGATTGCGTAGGATGGTAAACTGACTTGAGACTCAAGCTCACGCCAGCGCTGTAAAACCGCATGACGTAATTTAATGCTGTAACCAGTGATAAGTGTTTCAACTAAGTCGCGAGTAAGCATGTATTCGATGTATGTTTGACTGTTTTGGGGGTGTGTCCAAGGTTGGGCATACCCTTCTGGATCCAAACCAAGTTCAACAAACATCACTTCGCAGTCGCGTTTTACATGGCGTGCCTCTTTGCCAGTTAATTCAGCAACTTCGCGATGGCTCATTCTTTTTTGGTTTCCACCAAATTGTGCTAACATATTCACTGTTCATTTCCCTCTAGGTTTTGAATATATGAAGCCTGATCTAAACCATCAGGCTTTTTTAATGTCTAAATCCCCGTGAATCCCTTCCGATCCCTCTCCAAAGCTTACGTCTGTAGACAGATCCCTTACTAAAGCTCCCAATCCCAAGCGCTCGAATGATTTTGCTTGTAAATTAAGTACATGCCACTCACCGACGATTTCCTTCTCTAGGAGATACGCCAGGTATTGAGCAAGGTCTTTACCCTTAATTTCGGCAAGTAGTTTTGCCCGCTCATGGATTTCAGGAGACAAGCGAACATGTGTAGATTTCTTTTCAAGACTCATAATTTTTACCTACTTAGGGAGTCCGACTTTCAGAAGTATTTCTTTAGAAACCTTCCCCTTTGTCTTCGTCTCGATAATTTCTGAATAATTTGTTTGTCCGGTGTACTCGGTACGTGGTAGCGAGTCCTTCTCAATCCACTTGTACATAGCTCTTGGAGTTTTTCCGATCCAAGCAGCTACTGTGTAGACACCGCCAGCATCATCAATACACGACTTTAGGTTCATTTTAACCTCCAATATGAACTTATGGTTCAACTTTAACAAGAACTGATACTTCTTTCAAGAAGTATTAATATGAACCTATGGTTCTTAGGTAATTAAAAATGACTGATCATTTGGCTGAATTCTCAGATCGACTTAATGAAGCGCTCGAAAAGAAAGGTTTGCCCGTTCGTGGAAGGGCGACTGAGTTAGCTAATTATTTTAAAATCACACCTAAAGCCGCAGGAAAGTGGATAAATGGGGAAGCCCTACCTGACACAAAAAGAATTATTGATTTATCAAAGTGGCTAGGTGTTGGTGTTGAGTGGCTTCTTACAGGAAAAGATGCGCCTGTAAAATTGGATAACAATGTTGATTTGTCCCAAAAGATTCCTCTTGAGGGTCGTCCTGTTCCTGTTATTTCATGGGTAGCTGCTGGATCTTTTGATTCAATCGAAACCATCCTGAAAGACACGAAAGTTGATGAACATCTTCCTCCACTCAAAGAGTGTGGTAAGAATGGTTATGGCCTTATTGTTGTTGGGAATTCTATGAAGCCTGAGTTTAAGCCAGGCGACCGAATCTATGTAAATCCCGACATACAGACTTTTGATTTAAAAACCGATGATCTGGTGATTATTGCTTGTAGCGGAGACACGGAAGCGACATTTAAAAAATTAATCATTGAGGGTGGTGATAAATATTTGCAGCCACTTAATCCGAACTGGCCCGAGCAAATTATCAAGCTGACAGAGGATTGTCGCTTGGTTGGCAAGGTTGTTGGTCTACATAGAAAATTTTAAGAAATAAAAGCCGCTATATGCGGCTTAGGTGTTTTATGGGGGTGTATGGAATTTAGTAATTATATTATTTATGTAAATGAGATTTTAAGTAGACAAATCAAGGAGGCTTCTAAACCTCATTGGACTGTTTATTTGGGTCTATTACTCGCATTTATTGCTGCCGTTACTGGTGTAATTGCAATTATTAAATAAGGGCTTAATATTTTTTAGGGGGTTTTCAGCAATTCTTTAAAATTAAAACCAAAAAGAATAGATCCTAACCAAAGAGAAAATACAGAAATATAGGTCAGTAAATCAAAAAGAAAAATGTAAGCAACAATAGCTATTAGTTGAAATATGAAGCTTATAACTAAAAGTATTTTCATTTAACAAACTCCATCTAACCCGACCCTCTGTCGGGTTTTCTTTTGTCTATTAAAACATAAAGATGAACAAAAAGTTCAAATAAATGTACTTTTAGTACTTTACATATATGTACTTATGGTTCATTATTATCTCACAAACAAAGAAAAGCTCCAGCGTTGCGTGAACAACCTGGAGCGTGACCCACATACTACCTGTGAGTGAGAACATTATGTCACACAAAAAACCACAACGTCTACTGACGATCGAACAGATTTCGAATCGTCGCTTATGGGATAAGGTTCAAAGCTTACTCCTTGGCTCAATCATCATCTTTTTAATCGGTGCGATGTTCTATATCGCTTTGGTAAGGGGGTGAGTTGTGAAAATTTACTCTATCGAAGTTTTTAATCTTGCTTCAATTGGGCAATACAGCGGAGAAGTTATTCCTAAAGGCTGTCTTGGTGTGACTGTAAGTGATATGACCTTCGGCAACTACAAATATGTAACTGCTGCTGATTTAGATTTATCTGACCAAGCATTCGAGAAATTCAGTCCTCATGAATTGGCAAGAATTAAGAATGGAAGTTTCAAGGCTTTATACGCACAGTGTGGCGAATTAATTAATATATTCGCACATGTTGAGGGCACTAGAGATGGTTTTGGAGATAGAACTTTCTACTTACGCATCGAAGAACCTAGTGTAATTTTCCCAAAAATAAAAGCGGTCCGCACTAAAGCGTTTAAAGGTTGTTTGTGGGATTCATATGCTGCCGACATTATGGTTGCCTCATACCTTAAAACAAGAATTTTTCATATTGGCGCAAGAACAAAATCGAATGGTTGCTATGACTCATGCCGTGCAACTGAAGCGTTTATTAACAGAATCAGCAAAGCAGTTGTAATTGGTAAACCGATTCAAGGTGATTTCAATGCTGAAGCTAAGGAGTCACAACAATGAGTGATAAGAAATATTCTTTGCTCTCAAAGCAAATAAGTGAAGCAAGAATCATTGGAAAATTGGCTGCTGACAAGGTTGAAGATGGTGGCACATGCAATTTAGATAAAGTTGTTATTTGTGGCTTAAATCGAGTGCGTGAATCTTCTCTAAGCGAAGCGGGAATTAATTGCTACAAACATTGGTCTTTCGCTGGTGCATTTGTACTTTCAGGAAGTTATGGGCAAGGCAATAAGAATACTGTTGGTATTCAAGCTATGGCTGATCATTTGAAAAGCTTGGGTGTGGATTGCTATGTCCACTCACAAATGGATTAAGGAGCCACAACAATGAATATGCTTTCTAAACAACCTATTTACGGCATCGATTACATTCATTGCGTCAACTGTGGTCGCACCGTTCAAAACAAAACAGCCTTAGGAGCAAATGGTCACTCATGGAATTGTTCATGTGGTTGGTTCAAAAACATTTGGTCTTGCAAAGTGGCTTAGGAGAATAAAATGGAATTACAAGTATTAGAACAAAATGCGATTGTTTCTGCATTCCAAACTGAAAATGGAACTAAATCTCTTTTCGAAAAAATTGCAACAGAAGCTCGCTCTGTAATCTTTGACATGAGCGTTAAAAAAGAGCGTGATGCACTTAAGTCATTCGCTTACAACCTTGCTCGCACTAAAACCACTGTAGATAACTACGGTAAAGAAATGGTTGCTGAAATTAAAAAGCAATCAGGCGTGATTGATGCTGATCGTAAATTTTGGCGTGACAACATGGATTTACTACAAGAGGAAATCCGCAAGCCATTGACCGATTTTGAAAATGCGGAAAAAGATCGTGTGGCGAAGCATGAAGGTGCAATTGAAGCAATTAAGAATTTTGCAAATAACAATTTCTTAATCACAGCAAACTCTTCAATGATTGAGGGCGCTATCGCAACACTTAATGATCAAGCAATTAATTCATCATTCGAAGAGTATGAAGAGCAAGCGAAATTAGCAAAGCTCGAAACATTAGAAACTTTGCGTAATGCCCTATCTGAAACCCAATCACTTGAAGCTGAACGCGCTGAATTAGAGCGCTTACGTCAAGCGGATATCGAGCGCCAGCAGAAAGAACGTGACGAAAAAATTGCACGTGAAGCTGCAGACAAAGCACGTGTTGAAGCTGAAGCAAAAGCACTTGCAGATCATAAAAGAGCTGAGCAAGAAAAGCTTGAAGCAGAACAACGTGAAGCACGTTTAAAGCTCGAAAAAGAACAAGCTGAATTGCGCGAACAGCAATTAAAGCAACAAGCCATTGAGCGTGAAAAGCAGGCTGAAATTGATCGCCAAAAATCGGTTGAAGCTGAGCGTTTGCGTATTGAGAAAGAAGCTCAAGCCAAAGCGGATGCTGAGCGCAAAGCTGAAGAACAACGCAAAGCCAATGTTGAACACATGCGCACCATTAATCGCGAAGCTTTCTCTGCAATTGAGGGTTTGAGTCTAGGGATTCCAGAAGCTCAAATAAAAGAGTTAATTACAGCGATTGCTAAAAACCAAATTCCACACATTTCGATCAAGTACTAAGTACTTGGTCAATGGGAGTAAATTAAATGGCTATTCAAATTATTACAGCTGATCAAGCGCTTACAGTTAAAGCAATTATCACATATATCTATGCCGATCCTGGTCTTGGTAAAACTTCGATGGGTTTCACTGGTGATAAAGCAATCTCGTTTGACTTTGACAAAGGCTCACATCGTACTGGTGAATTACGTCGTGGTGCCGTGGTACCGGTTCAGAAGTGGACTGACATTGGCAATCTGACTGAGCAAGACTTAGCACCTTACAACACAATTGTTTTGGATACTGTGGGCGCAATGCTTGAGTGCATTAAGTCTTACCTACTATCAATTCCTAATAATCGTCAGAAAGACAATACATTGAAATTAAAGGCACAAGGTGCTGCAAATGTAATGTTTAAGAACTATGTGCATATGCTCATTAGCATGGGTAAAGATGTTGTTTTCTTGGCTCATGCTTCTGAAGATCAAAATGGTGATCAAGTGATTTATCGTCCAGATTTAGGCGGTAAAAATCGAAATGAACTATATCGAATCGCAGATGTTATGGGCTATTTAACCACTGTCAGAACACAAGAAGGTAAAACAGCACGAGTTATTAACTTCAATCCTTCAGATACTCATCATGCTAAAAATGCGGGTGCTTTGGGTGGTGAAACTGGTGAGGTTTGGGTGCCAGACTTAAAAGAGAATCCAATGTTCTTGGCAGATTTAATCAGTCAAGCCAAGGATCACATTAACACCTTAACCCCTATTCAATTAGCTGCAAATAAAGCCATTGAAGAGTTTAATAACTTTGCTCAAAGCTGTGAAGAAGCGATATATGCAAGTGATCTGAATCAATTAACTGAATCATTAGATAAAGAACACATTTACTATCACAACATGCGTCAATCAATGGTTAAGCGCGCAAAAGAGCTTGGATGTGTATTTGATAAAGAACGTAGTGCTTGGTCTAACCCGCCTGAATTCAATGCTATTTCAGATGTTCAACGTGATGAACTTCAAGACATTATTTCTCTAAATAATCTCGATGTTAAAGAAGTCTGTGAACACTTGGGAATAGACGCCCTTTCAGCAATTGAACTATCTCATTTCTCTGACGTTAAAGCAGAAATCACACGTATTGCAGTGGAAGGCTTCAATACTGATGGAGCTACTCAATGACAGCATATTTAGCAATTATGGCTAATGGTGAAAGTGTCGATGCAGTTCGCATTGGCACTCACTTTGAAAGCTTAACTGGTGAAATCTTAGATCCAATCTCATTCGTTAATTTTGATCTGATTACCCGTGATCAATATGCATTTGAGGCAGATTTCAAAAAGTACACGTTGAAAGTGGATTTTAGTAAATATGAAAGTCTTGTTTATCGAAATTCACTCACCGATGCCGCTTACAAGCTTTGGCGTATTCGAGGCGGATTGCCAATGAATGACCCTGAATATAAGGTAATTGAAAAAGATACCTATATTCCGCAATCCCCTATTTACCGTGGCCGTCGAGGTGAATCATGACCCTCCTAAAACTTTACTCAACAATGGCGTGGTGGTTGTGATGTTTAAAGAAATTGAGCTGAGTGCAGAACAATCTCAAAGACCAAATGCACCACTTAAGGTTTATAAAAATGGTGAGTTTTTGGTTCAGATTTTCAACCTAGATGGTGAGCCTACTCGAATAACTGTGAATAAGGTCAAACGTAAAGGCAATAACTGGGTAGATGGTATTACTTGGGATCAACTTATGCAGGTTAAACGTCTTTTAGGGTATGCAGATCGATGTGCGGTTGAGATATACCCACCCGATCAGGACATTGTAAATGTCGCAAATATGCGTCACTTGTGGATTGTCGAAATGCCTGATTTTGCTTGGAAAAAGGATAAGGTGGCGTGATGGAAATTAAAGAAAAAGATTTGTATTTGGCTAAATTGCTAGAAAAAAATGCAATCAAACATGATGAGTTTGAAGATATTGAGTATAAGCCTGAAATCAATGCGTTTGATTCAAAATATTTAAAGCAAAGCTTTGTAGATAAAATAAATTTTGGTTGGTCAGTATGGCAAGAGAAAACCACCCCTGAAGGGTTTGTATTAATGCCAATTAAACCAACTGAAACAATGGTTATGGCTGTGGCAAAAGAACATGAAGGTGATGCTTTTTTACCATATAGCCTTTACGACGCTTTTGTTAAGCAAGCAATGATCGAGGCACAGGAGCAAAGTCATGACTAATCAACCTTTCAAAATTAAGCCTATAGCTTTACCCGAAGTATTTCATTGCTATTGGTTTCATCCAGATATTGAACAACATGACACCATTGAAGATGGTGCTGAATATTACACCATGGAGCAATGGGAACAGCTTAAAAAGAATCTTGGTGTAGAGATTATTTATGATTGCTTTGATTACGAGGATATTCCTGAAATCCCAGAAGATGATTGTGCTGACTGGTCTAATTGGAAACCAACCCCGCCCGAAGAAGGATTATTTTTGATCGCTGCCTATGATTCAGAAGATGGGCCAGTATTGTGGTGGGCAAAGGAAAAGGAGGAAGGTTGATGGTTATAACAGTACCTCAGGCGATTAAACTTCTTGGGGTTCACCGTTCAACTATATATAGAATGTTTGAAACTGGTGAGCTTAATAAGGTTAAACTTGCCAGATCAACAAGAGTTGAACTTCCTGAACACTTAGAAAAAGCATATGAGAAACAAATCAAAGCCCTTAACTTTTAAGGGCTTTATCTTTTAATGAGTCAAGATAATCTGACCAAGCCTGCATCATAATTGTTCTTTCATCTAAGTATTTGGTTCTATTATATGCCCTGCCATGCATATCTCGAACTTGATGCCCCATCTGCTGCTCAATTCGCTCGATCGGAAATTTTAAAACTTCATCTAATAAAGTACGTGCAGTTGCTCGGAACCCATGACCTGTAGTTTCACCATTTTTGAAGCCAAGATTCTTAAGGGCCTTATTGATTGAACTATCACTGAGAATTCTTGTTTTGCCCCAGTGGTTAGCAAAACAATATTCACTATGACCAGTAATTACTTTCAACTCTTTAAATAGCGCCAAGACTTGTTTTGACAAAGGTACAACCAATTGAGTGCCTAAAGCGTTTTCTGTTTTTGATGGTGTGTAGGACCATGTCGCATTTACAAGATCCACATCCTCCCATTTCGCCATTCTTAATTCACCAGGTCGAACAAAAACTTGAGGCAAGATTTTTAAAATATAACAGGTGATGATTGATCCACGTTTGTCATACCCATCTATATTTAATAGAAGTTGCCCTAAAGCTTCAGGATCCGTTACAGCTGAATGATGCTTAACCTTTCCTGTCTTTAATACACCCTGAATATCCATTGCAACATTGCGATCACAGAAACCAAGCACAATTGCATATTTAAAGACTTGGCTGGCTTTGGATCGCATTCGTCTAGCTGCTTCATACTTGCCCTGCTTTTCATAAACTTGGCAAACAGATAAAAGCTCACGAGCTGTTATTTCATGAATTGGACGCTTACCAATAGCATCAAATAAATGTTGATATGAAAATGCATTACGTGAAGCCGTTGAAGGCATAACGCTTTCAGTCTTCATGAATTCGCGAGCTACTTGTTCAAATGTATTTGCCAGTGCATTTTTTGCCTGATCTTCTTCAAATTTCTTTTCAACAGATGGATCGATATTTTGAGCCAATAGCTCTCGATATTCATCACGCATTTTACGCGCCATAGCAAGTGAGACAGTTGGATAAACACCAAGGCTCATTGTCGCGTATTTTTTTGAAACTGGTCGTCTGTAGTTAAAGCGCCAATAGGTTCTACTTGCACTATCTATATAAAGGTATAAACCGCCACCATCAAAAACCTTTTTGGCTTTATCTGGATTTTTCTTATGAGCTGATATTTCTGCCCTAAGCTTTGTATCTGTCAGATTTACTATTAATTTTGCCATTTTGAGGGTACATTTTTATTAGGTTTTACAGCATACCCCCAAATGTACCCTTATTATGAGGGTATACAGAGGAACAAACTGCGACAAACTGAGACAATAAGAATGTCTAGATGCTTTTAATATAAAGGGTTTTGAGACAAATTGGAACAAGAAGGAACAGCAAGATGGTACGCCCAGCGGGACTCGAACCCACTCCACAGGCTTCGGAAACCTGTACTCTATCCAGTTAAGCTATGGGCGCTTAAATTGAGATGGCACATCATAACAAAAAAAACCGCTAGGTAAAGCATTTATAAAACAACTCTTTTGCTTGATGCTCATGCTTTAAACAATGTCGCATATTTGCAATGCAGAATTCCTCCTAACTTACTTGGTTTATTTAAAAAGATCGCTCACAATACACACTCCATAAACCAAGTGAGAATTTCATGACTGATGCTCTGACGTTAAGAGATTTATCTAAAACCTATAGAAATGGATTCCAAGCACTCAAAGGAATCAATTTGACAGTTCCAGAAGGAGAGTTTTATGCACTTTTAGGACCAAATGGCGCTGGTAAATCGACAACAATCAGTATTATCAGTTCCTTGGCACGGAAAACCTCGGGTACTGTGGAAATTTTTGGTCATGATTTAGATACGCATCCTTCACAAGCAAAACAATGCCTAGGTGTCGTTCCCCAAGAATTTAACTTCGGTCAGTTTGAAAAAATCTTCGACATCTTAGTTACTCAAGCAGGTTATTACGGAATTCCGCCTAAAATTGCACAACAACGTGCTGAAGAATATTTAGAAAAATTAGGTTTATGGGATAAGCGTAATACTCAAGGGCGCATGTTGTCTGGTGGTATGAAGCGCCGTTTAATGATTGCGCGTGCTATGATGCATGAGCCTAAGCTTTTGATTTTAGATGAACCTACTGCTGGTGTGGACATCGAATTACGTCGTTCAATGTGGGATTTCCTTACAGAGATGAATGAAAAAGGAACCTCGATCATCTTAACCACGCATTATTTAGAAGAAGCAGAAATGCTGTGTCGTCAAATTGCGATTATTGATCGTGGTGTCATCAAAGAAGATACCTCAATGAAAGCATTCTTAAATCAATTGAGCGAAGAGTCTTTTATTTTCGATTTAGAAAATCCAATTGAACCCATTACAATCGATATTATTGGTGTGAAATTCAACCTGATTGACCCAATGACCTTAGAAGTCACGATGGATAAAGCACATTCTTTAAATGATTTATTCCAACTTTTAGAAGCTCAGGGCATTCGTGTTCGCAGTATGCGCAATAAATCAAATCGTCTTGAAGAGTTATTTGTAAAACTGGTTGAGAAAAATCTTGAAGGAGTTGCAGAATGAATTTTACTCAACTACGTATTGCACTCTATACTTTAGTTCAAAAAGAAATTCGCAGATTTATGAGAATTTGGCCGCAGACTTTATTACCGCCTGCGATTACCATGAGCTTGTACTTTGTGATTTTTGGAAATTTGGTCGGTTCTCGTATTGGGCAAATGGGTGGATTTAGCTATATGCAATTCATCGTGCCAGGCCTTATCATGATGGCGGTGATTACAAACAGTTATGCCAATGTGTCTTCAAGCTTCTTTAGTGCTAAATTCCAAAAAAGCATCGAAGAATTGATCATGAGTCCAGTTCCATTACATATGGTCTTGTGTGGTTATGTGATTGGCGGTGTTGCTCGTGGTGTTCTTGTTGGGGCAATTGTCACAGCAATGAGTTTGTTTTTTACTGACCTTTATATACACAATATTTTCGTTACAATATATACCGTTATTATTACCTCACTCTTATTCTCTTTAGGGGGTTTTATCAATGCTGTATATGCAAAATCTTTTGATGATATTTCCATTATCCCAACCTTTGTATTAACACCGCTGACCTACTTAGGTGGTGTATTTTACTCAATCAGTGCTTTAAGCCCATTTTGGCAAAATCTCTCTTTAATTAACCCAATTGTATATATGGTCAATGCTTTCCGTTTCGGAATTCTAGGTCATAGTGATGTCAATGTTTCTCTGTCTTTACTGATAGTGACTCTTTTCTGTGGCGTACTTTATGGTATTGCTTACTATTTACTTTCTCGTGGTTCAGGAATGCGTGAATAATGTCTGTTGAAAAATCTTTATTGGGTAAAGAAACCGATTACCCAACTACCTATCAACCCGAAATTCTTTTCCCGATCGCACGTGCACAAGCACGTGAGCAATATGCGGATATAGCGGGTATATATAAAGGTCAAGATTGGTGGCATGTATTCGAAATTTCTTGGCTAAATACCAAAGGGATCCCGCAAGTTGCCATTGGGCGTATTGCGCTTCCTGCAACATCACCAAATTTGATTGAATCGAAGTCGTTAAAGCTCTACTTTAATAGCATGAACTTTACCCAGTTTGATTCTCATCAAGCTTTTATCAATACTGTTGAAAAAGACTTATCTACTGCTGCACAAGCAGCAGTGACTCTAACTTTATTTCAAGTTGATGATTTAGAGATTACCAAACCAATGGGTATTTGTATTGATGATCAAGAACCTGACCAGCTGGTCAATCATCCAGATGCAAGCCTTTTGACCTTTGATCAAGAAAATACACAAGACGGAGAAAACGTTGAAATTCAACTGTATTCACACTTATTGAGAAGTAATTGCCCTGTGACGGGACAACCAGATTGGGGAACTGTTTTTATCCGATACCAAGGCGAAAAACCTTGTTATCGTAGTATTTTAGCTTATATTATCTCGTATCGTCAGCATAACGGTTTTCACGAACAATGCGTGGAACAAATCTTTGCCGATATTTGGCAAAATTTAAAACCTGAAAAGCTGATGGTGTATGCAACGTATACACGTCGTGGCGGTTTAGATATTAACCCCTGCCGTGTATCTGATGAATCATGGATGCCAAGCCCAATTCGATTGGCGCGACAATAAACATTGAGGTTGAAAACATGCCTTTTTTTGGTTTTGTACCTTCTGAAGAACTATTAAAGAACATTCAGACTGGTATTGAGAAAAAAAACTCTAACGAACCACTTTATCCTTTACGTGATCAAACTGCCTTACTCATTAATGAAGAAATTATTGATACGCTTTTGATTGAACTTGTTCGTCGCTTCCCTGCAAGCGACAAACGAGATACTGCTGAAAAATTAGCAGGCTATGTCAAATCAACTGTTGCTGTTTTACTTAAACAATTGTTAAGTAAGGCAGACAATGATGTGGTTCGTCAGTCTGTAGATTTTTCCGAACGTAGCCTATTTAAAGATCCACAAGGTCAATTCCGTGTGGGAGTGAATTTAGACTCAAGTTTAGTCATCAATCTTAAAAATAGCTTTGCTGAAGTCAAAGCAAATGGTGATGTAAATCGTGCAGTTTTGTCTGAACAATTCAAACAATTCTCAGATGCGACGATTAACCATTTTATGCGCGATTTCAATAAAACGCTCGATTTGGGTATGATCAAACGTAAAGCTGCAGATATAGGGGCTTCCGCTGTAGGTAAGGCAGTCCACATGGCAATTGACAAATTGATTCCAAATTTAAATAAAGATGAGATCACAGCTGTTGCAGAATATTACGATACTTTATTTTTTAATTGATCGTTAAAATTCAATTGGATTTTTAAATATAAAAATGCCCTTCTTTGTAAGGGCATTTTTTATAAAGTTACTGAGCTATGCTTTTAAGGATAGTAATTAACCATTAAATTCATAAACTTAAAATCATTATAAAATACTATCCCTAGATCCATATAAGACCTTTTCAAAGTCAAAACCATTTAATTCAATCTCTTTAACCTACTATTTTCTAATTTAAATATTTCAACCTCAAAATAATCACAAAATTCAGGTCATAATTTTGTTGCAAAGTATTGATATTCATTGCCTTCAAGGGGGATTGTGATAGCATTCGCAAAACACATTTCCCGCACAAAATAGACCAATGGCACCAAGCTCTCAATATAAATTTTTACGTCAATCTCCTCGTGATGGTCTGAGTACTGCCATGATCCCCTCACGCTGGCAAAAACTCCATATTGACCCTTGGTTGAGCTTATTTCTAATTTTAAACGCGATGCTTGGTTTAACCGTCCTTTATAGTGCTTCTGCACAAGATATGGGGCTGGTTTACAAACAAGCCATGAGCTTTGGTATCGGTTTTCTCGTCATGTGTGGTTTAGCCCAAATTCCCCCTAAAGTTTATCAAGCATTTGCACCCTACTTTTATCTGTTTGGACTGCTCTGCTTAGTTGCGGTCAAAGTATTTGGTGAGGTTCGCATGGGTGCTCAACGCTGGATTGGGATTCCAGGTTTTGGCAGCGTTCAACCCAGTGAGTTTTTAAAAATTGGTATGCCATTGATGATTGCATGGTTTTTATCTCGCAATCCTCTACCGCCTAGTTTTAAAAATGTGTTTTTATCACTGATTATGATTGGTATTCCTTTTATACTAATTGCAGAACAACCCGATTTAGGGACGTCACTACTCATCTTAGCCAGTGGAATTTTTGTATTATTTCTGAGTGGTCTTTCTTGGAAAATGATTGTAGGCGCAGTGAGTGCTATTGCTGTGATTATTCCAATAGCTTGGGAGTTTCTACTCCATGATTATCAAAGACAACGGGTTTTAACTTTATTTAATCCGGAAGCTGATGCCTTAGGCACAGGTTGGAATATTATACAGTCTAAAACAGCAATAGGTTCGGGTGGCTTTATGGGCAAAGGCTATTTAGAAGGTACTCAGTCACACTTACACTTTTTACCTGAAGGTCATACTGACTTTATTATTGCAGCATTTTCCGAAGAATTCGGTCTGATTGGTATCCTACTTCTGATCATCATTTACTTTTGTATTATCTTTAGAACCTTTCAAATGAGTCTACAATGCTTCCATAATTTTGGCCGTCTTGTCGCAGGTACTTTTGCTTTGTCATTTTTTGTTTATGTATTTGTAAATGCAGGCATGGTCAGTGGTATTTTACCTGTAGTCGGTGTGCCATTACCTTTTATGAGTTATGGTGGTACTGCAATTATTACTTTAATGGCCACTTTTGGCATTGTGATGTCTATACATACACATCGTTAATTTTTTATCATAAATAATTAGGAAATATAACCTATGTTTACTTTTGGGCTTTTACAGAAGGTTAAAAACATCACTTTTTGTGCAGCTGCATTTTCACTGACCAGTTTCTGCCAAGCCAATGATTTTGCTAGCAACCCTGAATACAATAATTTTAAAGCCAAAACCATGCAAACCTATGGTTTAAGTAGCGAACAAATTGATTGGGCTATGAATGGCTCACGCAATTTACCCAATATCATCAGCATTATGGAACGACCAGGTGAAAGTAAACCTTGGTATCAGTATAAGACTAATTTTTTAGCTGAAGGCACCATCCAACGTGGTGTGCGTTTTAAGCAACAATATGCAGATACGCTAAATCGCGCAGAACAGCAGTTTGGGGTGCCTCAAGCAATCATCCTAGGCATTCTAGGGGTCGAAACAGGTTATGGCTCAAATAAGGGCTCCTTTATCACCCGTGATGCACTTGCAACCCTCGGTTTTGGTTATCCTCGCCGTGCGCAATATTTCCAAGATGAGTTGGGTGCTTTAATTGCATGGTCATATAAAGATGGCGTTCCAACCAATTCGATTGTTGGCTCTTATGCAGGTGCAGTAGGTTATCCGCAATTTATGCCAAG
Source organism: Acinetobacter legionensis (assembly GCF_048552295.1). Lineage (NCBI taxonomy): Bacteria > Pseudomonadati > Pseudomonadota > Gammaproteobacteria > Moraxellales > Moraxellaceae > Acinetobacter > Acinetobacter legionensis. Next base: position 93,723 of record NZ_JBIMCW010000008.1, on the reverse strand, counting down.
TAATGTGTCTAAATTTGGCGTGGATTACGATGGAAATGGTCATGTTGACTTACGTAACTCTGCGGTCGATGCGATTGGTTCAATTGCCAACTATCTGGCTCAACATGGCTGGCAGCGTGATCGCCCTATTGCGTTTTTAGCGCGTTATACAGGGAACAATCCTGAAGCAGTTATTGCAAAAGATTTAACTCAGCCTGTTCCCTATGGATCACTTAAAAATTTAGGGATTTCTCCATTAAATCCAATCGTCAAAATTGATGACTTAGATTTGGTTAATGTGATTCAATTACAGGACAGCAATGGCCCTATTTATTATATTACTTATCCTAATTTTCAAGTGATTACGACATATAATAGAAGCCGTATGTATGCCACTGCTTTATGGCTTTTAGGCACCGAAATTGTAAGTCGTTAAGACTTGCAATTTCCTGAACAATAAATAAGTCAAGATTTTTTTATGTTAATTTGATCACATTTAATACTTTTTGCACATCTTGTTACAATATTGTTTATTTTTTAATCAAAACCTGTAAGAATTTGTCCTTTTTGTAACTGTTTCTTAAATAATGCTAGACACATTTATTCCAGCTTGAATATCATCCTTTCCGTTAAATGCAGTTGCAAAAGTGAATTTACAGACCTCTATGGTTAATTTTCAGCGACTTAGAAAGTTAAAATTGAGGTTCCAAGGAGTTAAACGATGCATGCTTCACTAAAATATATGATGGCCCTGACCATGGGTCTGAGTATGACGCAGGTCAACTCAGAAATGGTTCAGTCATCATACTTAAACAATGATTCGGATAGTTCGAGTCTAGCTTCTCGTGTGATTAGCAAAGATTCAACAAATTTCAACTCTCATTTTTCAAACCTAAACAGTTTGTCAATTACTGAACGTTCTGGCGATCAAGTCCGTCGTCAAACTATTGCAGCAAAGATTCAAGTTCCTGAAGATGAGCCTTCAGTAATTGATAAACTTAATGAAGTTGCTTCAAACACAGTTCGCAAATTTAGCCAAACTGGTGTTGCATCTTGGTACGGTCGTCAGTTCCACGGCCGTAAAACCGCAAGCGGTGACACATTCGATATGAATGATTTGACTGCTGCACACCGTAGCTTGCCATTAAACTGCTTTATTCGTGTAACCAATAAAGACAATGGTAAAAGCGTAGTGGTTAAAGTCAACGATCGTGGTCCTTTCCATGGTAACCGTGTACTTGACCTCTCTTACGGCGCTGCTAAGCGTTTAGGTATTACAAATTCAGGAACAGCACGCGTTAATATTGAACGCGTAGATGGTCCAAACTCGTAAATCACTGCATGCATTTAACAAAAGCCACTTTCCAGTGGCTTTTTTATTGCAAAAAATAAAAATACAGATGTCCGAATTGCCCCCTTAACTTTCCAGTTATGCCCCTTTTCTTTAAATGCATTCCAGATAAAATAAAATGCGAGTCGATACAGGATGTATCACTAAACAGCAAAACGAAAACCGAAGTTTAAATTCTAAAAGTAAAAAAGTGAGCCATGCATGGACGTGAACAGCAAAACGCCAAACTTCGCGCATACATCCCTCAGCAAAACCCAAAAAGTAATCGCACTTGGTTTTGCCACGCAAGGCTTGGGTTATGCCAGCGTCATGACCGCGCTTCCTACAATCAAAAACCGATTCAGACTTTCAGATGATCAACTGTCAATTATTATCCTTGGCGTCTGTATTGCAGCAGCGTTGGGTTCTATTTTGGCAGATCGACTCGCTGTGAAACTAGGTTCAAGGCTGGCTATTGTTATCGGCTTGCTATTTGAAGCCATCGGTATTGCAATTGCAGCATTTAGCCCCAGTGTCATGATCATGGTTGCTAGTTTTTTACTTTATGGGCTTGGACTCGGATGTTTAGATGCGGCATTGAATATGCAAGCTGTCATGATGGAACAAAAACTTGGAAAAAGCGCCTTGGGCGGTTTCTTTGCCTGTTATACCGCTGCTGCTTTCCTTGGCGCGTTAATCATGTCTGCGACAGTCTCAACCACACTTGGGGCAACAGTGGCATTGTGCATTGCTATCATGATGTGTTTAATTACATCGCAAGTGTCAAAACGTTGGTTATGTCAACAAAAAGAAAATGCTGCCCTACATCATCAACAACGTTCGCCAATTCCGCATAAACAATTGCTTATTTTTGGTGTGATCATTCTCATCGCCTTTACTGTTGATTCAGCAATCAGCACGTGGAGTTCAATTTATCTTAAAGATATTTTAGCAAGCTCAGCCACAGTCGCCCCATTGGGTTATGCTGCTTACCAAATGGGTATTTTACTCACACGTTTAAGTCTGGATTATCTTTTAAAATTTAAAAGCGCTGCATGGGTTGCCTTCATCACAACGCTGATTGGTGCAACGGGCTGTGCAATCGCTGGCTTAGGGCATTCATTGGCGATTGTCATTGCTGGTTTTGCACTGGCTGGTGTTGCTGTAGGCGCATTAGTCCCACTGACATTTTCAGCAGCAGGTCGTATAGATGAAAATCGACGCGATGAAATTATCGCACGGGTGAATATTTTTAATTATGGTGGGGCTGTAGCAGGAGCAGTAATTGTTGGCTTACTTGCTACTCCTATCGGTTATGGCCCCTCATTTATTGGTTTAGCACTGGCGCTGTTGTGTGTGATTTATTTTAGAAAAAGATTTATTTAGGCTGTATATAAATAAAAAATCGTTTAGGATGAATCAAGATCATTGCTAAAATTTAAAAACAGTCATTATTTTTATACACATATCAAATCTATACGCAGATCACAATCTTTGCTAGTTTGAATAAAATAAACAATTCAATTCATCTGTTTTCAGCAATATTTAATAAAACAAAATTGGGGGATTATTCATGTTACAAATCAGCGTTCCATCAAAACTTGTCCATGCAATTGCACCCATCATCTGCGTAATTGGCCTTGGCTCGCTTAGCGCATGTACCACAATATCTCCAACAAACACGAATACACCCGCGGATCTTGCAACATTGACGCAAACAAACACGCTATTTTACGGTGGCTCAATTTTAACCATGCAAGGCATGTCACCCCATTATGTCGAAGCGCTCCTGGTCAAGGATGGAAGAATTGTCTTTGCAGGTGATTTAAAACAAGCGCAAAAGTTAAAACAAAAAAATACCCAAGAGGTTAACTTAAACAGTCATACCCTGCTGCCTGGTTTTATTGATGCACATAGTCATTTAAATAGTGTCGGTCTACAGCAAACTGTGGCAAATCTCTACCCTACGCCAGATGGTAACGTTTCAGATATTGCATCATTAATTCATGAACTTTCATTGTGGCAACAAAACAATCCTGACTTTATCAAAGCAACCTCAGGCTGGATTATTGGAAATGGTTATGATGACGCCCAAATTAAAGAAAAACGACATCCTACAGCAGATGATTTAGACTTGGTTTCCACCAATCACCCGATTATTGTTTTACATCAGTCAGGACACTTAGCCTCTGTCAATCATAAGGCTCTTGAACTTTTAAACATCAATAAAAATACCCCAAATCCAACTGGCGGGATTATTCGTCGTAAAGCAAATTCTCAAGAACCCAACGGTGTACTTGAAGAAGCTGCTGTTTTTTCAGCAATGGCAACTGCGTTTAGCAAAGTTCCACCTGAAATCATGCAAAATATGGCAAAAACAGCACTGAATACCTATATTAAAAATGGCTATACCACTGTACAAGAAGGTCGTGCAGATCATGGTACAGCTGAATTATGGCGAAGTTTTGCGGCCATCAATCAATTGAATATTGATGTCGTGGTTTATCCAGATATCATCAATGAAAAAGATTACATGCTGAAAAATGGCAGTAGTCTCAATTATCAAAATCATTTTAGAATTGGTGGGGTTAAAATCAGCCTAGATGGCTCCCCACAAGGCAAAACCGCATGGCTAACGCAGCCTTACTTCATCCCACCAGAAGGAAAAACTAAAGACTATCGTGGTTATCCAGCCTACCCAGATACAAAAATGGTTCAAGATGCAATTAATCTGGCTTATAAGAACCATTGGCAAATTCTTGCACATGCCAATGGTGATGCTGCAATTGACCAATATCTCGCAACTATTGAGACAGCCAATGCACAATATGGCCAAGCAGATCGCCGCAATGTGATTATTCATGCGCAAACCATGCGTGAGGATCAATTAGATCAAGCCAAGAAATTAGGGCTTATTCCTTCGTTCTTCTCATTACATACTTACTACTGGGGCGATTGGCATAAACATGAAACGCTCGGCGCAGAACGTGCCAACCGAATTTCCCCTACAGGTTCTGCATTAAGAAAAAATATGATTTTTACTGAGCACCATGATGCTCCAGTCATCCCTCCTAAAAATATGATGGTGATTGATGCAACCGTCAATCGTACCACCCGTTCTGGAGATGTATTAGGTGAGAATCAAAAAGTCAGTCCTTATATTGCATTAAAATCAGTCACAGATTGGGCCGCATACCAATACTTTGAAGAAAAAGACAAAGGTACCTTAGAAAAAGGCAAATTAGCGGATCTTGTGGTGATAGATCAAGACCCATTAAAAGTGCCCACTCAAAAGATTAAAGACATCAAAATATTGGCAACCTATAAAGAAGGTCAATTGATTTATCAAAGTCCCCAATAAGGATCAGTAAGGGATAGTCGAGATAGGACATGCTCAATTCGAAATTTTTAATCATACTATTGGGCCTAAGTGGTTTTGCTTATGGAGATATCGCTATTTTCAAAGCCACTTTTCCTGATCTAAAAACCAACCAAGCACCTCAGCCACAACACCAACTTGAACAACTTCCCCCAGCTACTCTCAGCAATAATGTAACAGTGGATACCTATATTGCAGCAATTCCCAATCCTTTTAACGATACAGGATTCTACAAAGATGATTCCATCTGTAAGATCAACAATACCCAACAAGTGAAATGTCAGTTCAGTTATACATTATCTGCGACTCAAGCAAAAAACTTTAAAATCATCTTGCTGCCGGGTATTGGTCCTGTACTTGTCCCCCTTTCATGGCAAGTGATCAGCACGGATATGGGACCTTCTGGCATTGCGTATGCTGTGCTGGCAAGCCGTAAAAAAGATGAAGCCATCACCATTTATAATTCATCCGCGTGTGCTGGCTGTGCCATGCATAGCGCAAGTTTGTATTTCCCCAATATCAAAAAGCTCAGTTTAGACAATGAATTTGGTGCCATTGAAGATAAAAATCACCTGTTAAACATCGTCAAAGCCAATAAAAATAAAGTATATTTTAGCTATCAAATTCCCAACTATCCCAATAAAACACATGGGATCGCCTATTATGCCGACGAAAGCGATGGCAACGATGTCACCAATTTTCAGGAAATCAAAGTCACACTTAAACCAGAACACCAAACATGGGCACGTAATATTTTAAATTTCTATCAGGCAACACATTGAAATCCCCTGACCAGCACTTATTTTTAATTAACCTGATTTCGATATAAAATTTTTGATGAAATATGATACGTGGAAACGTCATCCGCAACTGTCTGAGGCAGGACTTCATTCAAAAAAGTGTTATTTCTGCGATTCATTGAATGCGTTACTGGTGGTCGACGAGTTTTGCGGTGAGCAGCGATGTAGCTGCGCAAGATGGTTACCCTTGCGGAGCTTCGCTCCTCATCCCGAAAGAAAAGTAGGGCGAGCCGCAGGCTGATCCTGAAATTGAATGTAAGCTCAGCAAGACTCCGTCGAGATCATTGCTTTTCAATAAGTTAAAGATATAGTTAAGTCATACTCACGTTAATTAAAGCCGCTATTTTGACCAGAACATTATTCTGATTTATATTGTTTTCAGCAAAAAATAAATATAGCCAACCACATGCATGGAGCGCCAAATGAAAACAATCACCGAATGGTTCGATGAATATAGCGAAAGTCATCAAAACAAAACCAATAAAGCCATCCATTGGGCTTGTGTTCCCGCGATTTTATTTGCCATCATTGGGATTCTTGCACATTTTAGTGCTTTGCTTACGGCACTACTTCTAGTTCTAACCCTCGTTTTCTATGCCCGTTTAGATATTGTTCTTGCTGTAGCAATGACCGCATTAATTGCAGTCATGGCATGGATCATTTACTTACTCCCAGTCGGTGTTGGTTTCTATATTGGGGTATTTATTCTGGCTTGGATTGGTCAATTTTATGGTCACAAAGTCGAAGGTAAAAAGCCTTCTTTCTTTAAAGACCTTCAATTCCTCCTCATTGGCCCCGTATGGTGCGTGGATGCCTATCTTGGTAAAGTACTACCCAAATGGAAAACACGCCAGAAACTGGCTTTTTAGCGCAAATAAACCAGAGGGAAAATTCAATTCGGCTTTTCCCTCCATTTTCTTCAATTTAACAGATAAAATAACCCGTAAAAGCACAATAAACTTAAAGCTAAATTGACTAGAATTTTCTTAGAAATAAGTGCTAAAACAACACAGATCATTGCTGTTAAAAAATAGGCATCCAAAGGCAATGCACGCAATTGATCTCCATTAAAAAATACAATTGGGGCACAAATAGCGGTCAGCAAACATGGCGCTGAATACTGCAACATATTTCCAATCACACGAGGTAATTTCAGGGCGATTTTAGGTTCTAAAAAAAAGTAACGGTTAATCAATACAATGCCTGCCAAAGTTAACAATAAAGTCCATGTCATTTTGGTGCTCCTATGTTTGTTACTCCGACGATTTTTGCCGTACACATCGCACTAAACATTCCCAAAATCCCAGATAGCACAATGCCCGCTTCAAATTGAAAATATTTAAAAATACAGGCAGATACTAAGGTAAATATGACGCCCACTAAAGTTGCGCTACTTTTCACCATAGGCACAATAATCAAAATAAATACCGCAACAATTGAAAAATCTAAATGTAAGCTTTCTAAATTTGGAATTGATTTAGCCAGTACAATTCCCAATACACTAAATAGACACCAAGCCAAATAAAAACATAGCCCAGCACCAAACAGATAAGCAAAGTTGCGTTGTTTATCTTTGCCAATACCGACAGCAAACAGTTCATCTGTCAGCAAGAAGCCAATTAATATGCGTTGCTTAAACGGAAAACGACTGACATCTTGACGAAAATTAAGCGCATAAATTAAATGCTGACTGGTTAAGAAAAACACCGTAATCATAATCGTCAAGGCAGATGCATGTGACATGACTAAACCTAAACTTACCAACTGTGCTGCACCTGCAAATACAACAGCGGACATTGAGAACGCTTGTGCAAAGCTTAATCCAGCATTGATTGCCATTGATCCAGCCAGAATACCCCAAGGCAGTACGGCAATAGATAAAGGTAAAATATCCACCACACCTTGGAAAAAAGCCTTTTTATTTTGCATAGACTTCGGCTCAATGTCGGCAGTATAAGATTCAAATTGATCACTCATTTGCAAAATCCAAATCTAAGAATTTAAGCAGTATCTTATAAATGATCAGTGATCGCTTGGATGAAATTGCTATTTGGTGAGGGACTGTAGAACGTTTAAATGACTATTCCCAAATACATTTATTAAATATTTAATGTGCTTAAATATTGAGAAGGTGTAACCCCGACTGCTTTTTTAAAATGACGATTAAAATGACTTTGATCTGAAAAACCACTATTTTGAGCAGTCATTGCGATACTCTGCCCTTGTTTTAATAATTGGCGCGCTTTCTGTAAACGGACTTGAACCAACCAGCTATGCGGTGGTAAGCCCGTATATTTTTTAAATTCACGTAAAAAATGCCAAGGGCTTAATCCTACATATGTCGCCAAATCAGTGAGCGAATAATCATGCTCAGGAAAACTGCTTAATAAATCTTTGACTATTTCAACTTTCCGTTGTGCTTCTGGTAATTCAGCAGGTGTTAATTTGGCACGACCATAACGACTGATTAAGCGGGCTAAAGTGGATAAATACATACTCTCTTTCAGTAAAGTATTTTCTTTTTGTTCTAATAAATCAAAAAGTAAACAGAGTTGCTGTGCCAATCCAACATCTTGCACAACTGCTTGTGGGAACCACGGTACGCTATTTTTAACACTAAAAAAATCTTGCCCTGCATCTAACAACATTTCTGGCGTTGGATAAATTGCACGATATTTCCAGCCTGACTCGACAGCAGATGAACCTGTATGAATTTCATCAGCATTGACTAAAATAATGTCGCCCTTCGGTGCTGTATGTAACTGCCCAGTCCGATAAAAACTCTGTGCACCATCTTCAATCACACCAATACAATAACCTTCATGCACATGCTTTGAAAATTGCTTATGGTGATACTGTGCTTTTAACAACTCTAATCCACCCAATTCTTTTAGGTGAAAATAGCTTGCCCACTCCTGCATTTTTTCTATTCAGACTTTAGATAATAATTTAAAAATAGCATGTTTATAAAAAGCGTATAGAACAAAATTGCTATCTATACGATTAGACATGGAAAATACAAAGATCTTTTGTGCACATAAGAGAATAACCAATAGATTACTGATAGGTTTTTCCATTATGTTTTAGCCAACCATCTTGATGACGACGTTTTGGATCATGGTGTGTCCAATGCATTACACCGCCTTGATTACTATATTCATATTCGCCAAAAAATTCGACAGTATCACCTTTGCGTAAATTATCGATACGGGGTGCTAAATCAATATTATGCGCAACCAGTACAGTTAAGCCATTATCCAGTGCAAGAATAAATTTTTGATGACGTGAACCTTCATTATCATCACGCAAGACGGCTTTTACTCGACCAATCGATTGTACTTGAACATTACTGAGTTTTGCATCGTAGGCTTTTCGAATAACCTCAAGACCATTTTGATTTTGACTATTGGCAGACGGCTTATCTTTAAATTGGTTATCTTTACTTTGCTCATTCACATGCTGTGTATTGTCTTGTGAATGATTGTTTTGCTGATCGATCGATTCAACTTTAGAGGATTCAGTTGCTTGATTTTTTTGTTGATTAAGATCAACGCCTAGATAAGCTGCGACGATCACTGCGATTACAGCACCAATACCAAGTTGAGTTTTATTTGCCATAAAGTTTGAGTCTAATCAATGTTCATTGTGGAATTATAAAAGAATAATCTTTTAGATATGTATGAATTAATTCTTCTGAATCTACTTCAATTAAATTACAGACAAAAAAAACCCCTCTAAGGAGGGGTTTTCAATAATTATACTCAGTGAGTAAAAATTATTTAGCAGCCGCTTGAGCAGCAGCAACTTCTTCTGCAAAGCTCATTTCAGCTTTCTTCTCAATACCTTCACCTACTTCGAAGCGAACGAATTGAGCTACAGTTGTTGCAGTCGCTTTCAATACTTCAGCAACTTTTTTGTCGTTGTCGATTACGTATTGTTGACGCTCAAGAACAACTTCGTTCAAGTATTTTTCAACTGAACCAGTCACCATTTTTTCAACGATGTTCGCTGGCTTACCAGATTCAATCGCTTTAGCTTCAGCAATTTCTTTCTCTTTCGCGATAAGATCAGCAGAAACATCTTCAGCAGTTACAGCAACTGGGTTGAACGCAGCAACGTGCATTGCAATACCTTTACCAGTTTCAGCAGAACCTGTGTAAGAAACAACAACACCGATTTTTAAACCGTGTTTGTAAACTGCAAGGTTTTCACCTTCAACAATTGCAGCACGACGAACTTGGATGTTTTCACCGATTTTTTGAACAAGCGCAATACGAGCTTCTTCAACAGTTGAACCATCTTCAAGTTTCAATTCAGCAATTTGAGCAGCATCAGTTACACCAGCAGCAAGTGCAGCAGCAGCAACTTTCGCAGAGAAACCAGCAAAGTTTTCGTCTTTCGCAACGAAGTCAGTTTGACAGTTTACTTCTAAAAGAATTGCTTTATTACCTTCTTGAGCAATTGTGATCGCGCCATCAGCAGCAATGTTACCAGCTTTTTTAGCTGCTTTTGCTTGACCTGATTTACGAAGATTATCAATCGCTAATTCGATGTCACCGTCTGCTTCTGTTAATGCTTTTTTGCATTCCATCATTGCAAGACCAGTACGGTCACGTAATTCTTTTACCATGCTCGCAGTAACTGCAGTCATGTTGTTCTCCTAAATACGGTAGAATATGAATCTGTTCAACAAAAACGGCCCAAAGGTTCCTCTGGGCCGCTTTGCTTTCTCGACGCTCAATTTGTCATCATTTTAAATCACAAAAATGACAAGCTTGCGTCAAAACGCATTAAGCCTCAGGAGCTTCTTTCGCAGCTTCTTCACCTTTAGCTTGAGCATTCGCTTGAGTTTGAGCGTATTCTTTACCAGCAAGAATTGCATCAGCCATTGCAGAAGCATAAAGTGTAACAGCACGGATCGCATCGTCATTACCAGGAATAACGAAATCTACGTTATCTGGGTTAGAGTTTGTATCAACGATACCGATTACTGGAATACCAAGGTTTTTAGCTTCTTTAATCGCGATTGCTTCGTGATCAACGTCGATGATGAACAATGCGTCAGGTAAACCACCCATGTTCTTAACACCGCCTAAAGAGCGTTCAAGTTTTTCCATTTCACGAGCGCGTTCTAATGCTTCACGTTTAGTCAGTTTAGCAAAAGTACCATCTTGTGATTGAGTTTGAAGATCTTTCAAACGGTTGATTGACTGACGAAGAGTTTTCCAGTTAGTCAACATACCACCCAACCAACGGTGATCAACATAAGGCTGACCAGCGCGTTGAGCTTGTTCACGAATGATGTTAGAAGCAGCACGTTTTGTACCAACGAACAATACTTTGTTCTTTTTGCTTGCTAGATTGTTAACAAAATTCAAAGCATCATTTAACGCAGGAACAGTATGTTCAAGGTTGATGATGTGAATACGGTTACGCGCACCAAAAATGTATTGACGCATTTTTGGGTTCCAGAAGCGAGTTTGGTGACCAAAGTGCGCGCCAGCTTGAAGAAGGTCGCGCATGCTTACGTTGTAATCTGCCATTTTCTTTACCTTAAAAGTTTGGGTTAGGCCTCCATATGTCCGCATTCTCCACCCTTTCAGGCACCCAGAGTAATGTGACGACATATGTGCGGATTTTTAAATTACCCTTATCAATATTTCCATAAACCATTCACAAAGAAAGTCACAGAAAGCATTTGATAAATTGGGCGGCTATTTATACCATAGTCACATACAAATTTCCAAAAGTTTTTAAAGATCATGAACAGTACTTACGAAGCGCCACGTCGATTAATCAAAACCGCAGATGAAATTGAAAAAATGCGTGTTGCAGGTCGATTGGCTGCAGAAGTTTTGGATATGATCAAACCGCATATCAAACCAGGTGTCAGTACACTTGAATTGGATACGATTTGTCATGACTATATTGTCAACAAACAAGACGCTATACCTGCATGTTTAGGTTATGGCGCTGCGCCTGGTCGCCCTGCATTCCAACATGTGATTTGTACCTCTGTAAATCATGTGGTATGTCACGGTATTCCATCTGCAAATAAAATTTTAAAGAAAGGCGATATTCTCAATATTGATGTCACTGTGATTAAGGATGGTTATCACGGTGATACCAATATGATGTATGTGGTTGGTGGTGAAACATCGATTATTGCTGAACGTTTGTGTAAAGTTGCTCAAGAAGCAATGTACCGTGGTATGGAAACCGTGAAACCGGGTTCAACCATTGGTGATATTGGTGCGGCGATTCAAAAATATGTTGAATCAGAACGCTTTAGTGTAGTGCGTGAATATTGTGGTCACGGTATTGGTACCGTATTCCATGATGAACCACAAGTCCTTCACTATGGTCAACCTAATTCAGGCATGGTTTTAGAAGAAGGTATGACCTTTACCATTGAGCCAATGGTAAATGCGGGTGTTTGGCAAACACGTTTAATGGGTGATAAATGGACGGTGGTGACCAAAGACCATAGTCTTTCAGCTCAATACGAACATACCCTGCTGGTGACCAAAGACGGTGTAGAAGTTTTAACCGCGCGCCCTGAAGAAGATCTATCTCGTTTTCAAAAATAATGAAAGTCATTGACTAAAATGACTTATACTGCTTAACAAAAGGTCATGTTCATATGACCTTTTGTTATAACTTGAATTTTTCCTTTTCTGCCAAGTCAATGTTTTATCATTGTTTTTAACCGAGATCGTGACTTATTTTTAGCATGTAATATCATGACAATATGATTACAGTTATATTACATATATAAACTTATGATAAATAAAACATTAAAAAAAGAACATTCACTTAAAAAAAGCCTTTGTAAAGACTACATTAATTAACAGCAAAAACTTCTAATAATAAAAACGCATAAAAATTAGTATCAATTACGGACATGGAGTCCAAACCTATGAAAAAACCATTACTTTGCATCATGACCTCATGCATGACTTTACCGATGATGGCGCATGCAGATTCACCTTATTTTAGTCTTAAAGATGGTGATGGGTTTAAACGCTTTTCTGTTTCAGCAGGTTGGCTACATGCAATGCCACAGGGTAACGCTAATCCGATCAAAGTGAATACTGCCGTTGCAGAAGGAACACAATCTAAAGTAGGTGATATTTCTAAAAAGGCAGTTTTAGACGCAGCAGTTAAAGAATCCAATCCTTTTCTTTATGGTGCAATCGGCCTTTTGGGTGACACAATTCCTGGCGCTTTAACGGGCACAGCCACAGTCAATGGTCTATCCAGTTGGACCTCTGAAGGCACTGGTCTAACAGCAAAAGATGTGGATACTTTTGGCCTGATGGGAAACTACTACTTCACTGATAATCTTTCATTAGAGTTTAAAGCAGGTGTTCCACCTAAAGTTGAGATTGAAGGCGAAGGTCAAATCTATGCACCATTGACCGGTAAAGATTCTACACCACTTGGCAGTATTGACTTAAAAAAAGATATTGCGATTACTGATTTAACAAAACATTCAAAAGCAGCATCTGCAACTGCATGGTTGCCAGCGGCAGAACTACATTATCAATTTGGTAAATCTGGTGTGAATAAACTTCGGCCTTATGTGGGTGTAGGTGTCATGTATGCACATTTTACTCACCTAAAAGTCGATAATGGCGTAAAAGACGATCTGATTGCAGCAGGTCACATGATCCAGAACGTATTAGATGGACAGGCTGGAGCAGCATTAGATGGCAAAAAATCATCTGCAAATCCTGTAGTTAAAGTAGAAGCAGATGATGCTTGGGCACCTATGGCCACACTGGGTGCAACCTATGATTTTAATGATCGCTGGTTTGGAGTAGGCTCTGTCACTTATGCACCAATGAGTAGTGATGCGACCATTACCATTTCAGACTCAAATACCAACAAACAACTTGTTACAGCCAAAACCAAAATTGATATTGATCCTCTGATTACTTATGTCGGTGTGGGTTATCGCTTCTAAAAATTAAATTTATTTTCGTTAACATATGCTGACTGATCACTGAAATTTATCGATTGATAAATTTTTATTCTATCGCGAAGTCCCATTGAATCATCTACAATTCTCGCATGATGATTCAATGGATAGCTTATGTCAGCACTATACGACGACACACGTTTCTCTAAACCACTCATTTATATGCTCATCGGTAGTGCTTTTATCTTGGCACTCTCTTTAGGTGTACGTCACGGTTTTGGGCTTTATCTTGTACCCATGAGCCATGAGTTTGGTTGGAGTCATCAGGTTTTTAGTTTAGCCATTGCCATACAAAATCTATTCTGGGGTGCAGTACAACCTTTTACTGGTGCGCTTGCAGACAGATATGGCAGTAAAAAGATTGTTGCAATAGGCGGGGTGCTCTACACCATTGGTCTATTGTTAATGTCTATCAGTTCAAATGTGCTGTTACTAGATATCAGTGTCGGCTTAATTATCGGCTTAGCCCTCTCTGCAACATCATTCTCGGTATTACTTTCAGCCGTAGGACGAGCAGCGCATCCAAGCAAGCGTAGTATGGCAATGGGTATAGCCAGTGCGGCAGGTTCATTTGGGCAATTCATTATGTTGCCCACCACTCTACTTCTCATTAAGAACTTTGGTTGGTCATCTGCGCTGGTCATTACAGCAATACTCATCGTGCTGATTGTCCCATTGGCATGGATGCTTAAAGCGCCTATGTATGTACCGCCAAATGCAATTAAACAAGCGATAAAACCCAATTTAAGCTTTAAACAGATTCTTAAAATTGCCTTTCAGCATAAACCTTTTTTATGGTTAGCCTTTGGTTTCTCAGTGTGTGGATTCCAAGTGGTTTTTTTAGGCATTCACCTACCCGGTTATTTGATTGATCATGGTTTTGATGCATCCACTGGAACGATCTTTCTTGCATTGGTTGGTCTATTTAATATTATCGGAACCTATACCGCAGGTTGGCTTGGTGGTAAGTATTCCAAACCGCATCTGCTTATGGGTTTATATGGTTTACGTGGCGTTGCGATTGTTGCGTTTCTGATGCTGCCATTGAGTATTTGGACTGTTTACGCCTTTGGTATCGTTATGGGGATCTTATGGCTCTCGACTGTACCCCTAACCAACGGTATTGTAGCCAATATGTTTGGTGTAAAATACTTAACCATGCTAAGCGGTCTAGTGTTTTTCACTCACCAAATTGGTTCATTTTTTGGTGGATGGTTAGGCGGTTTAAATCATGATATAACGGGTAACTACAACATCATTTGGGGATGCTCAATAGCCTTGTGTATAGTCGGTGTTATTGTGCATTTCTTTGTCAATGAAGAGGCTGTGGTTAATGACTAACTCATTCTCGTGGTTCAAGCTCAGTATCTGGTTGGTTATTGTTATTCTGTTCGGGCTGTCAAGTATGCTGTGGTTAAATACGCCTGAATTATTTGAATATTTTAATATGGCTTTTTGTGCGCATTAACCCATTGTCCAATAGCTAGATTAATTGCTTTCTGTCAAAGCCCTAGCTGCTTTTAGGGCTTTGTTTTGTAATAATAAGCCGTTCAACATTTTTTAATTTAGACCTTGTTGAAACAAAGCCTGTTTTGAACCTCACCCAAGATATCAAAAGTTCACTGAAATTCAGCGCTATCTTCTGCAAATAGAAAGCAGACCCGCCTTTCAAACGGCTTTAGTGAAAGGACAATGGTCTGCTGACACATTTAAATCGTATTGATCTAAAGCAGACCAATAGCAACCTTAAAATCAATTTTTTAAGTCGCGACTACGCTTCTCCCAATCTTTATTAGGCTGATTTTCGCGAGTTTACTCGTCCTTGAATCACCGCTTTGATATTATTTTTTGCATAATTAAAGAAAACCTTGAGTGGAGAAAGCTTAGGATTTGGCTTCTTCCCTTCACCAATTGCTTTAAACTGAGCGGCATACCACAGAATTTCCATGATCGCCATTTTATCAACAAAGGGGATACCCGTTTTGATTTGTTCTACTGCATATCGAACATCCTGACCAGCAATCAAGTTGTTGCTGACTTCAGGTTCTACCGCAAGAGGACGTGCAATCCCAATAAATTCACACGCACCACTGTCTAAAGCCGCATTCATTCCTTGCGCTGTACGGAAACCACCTGTCACCATAAGATGACATTTGACTTCTTTACGAATTTTTTCTGCAAAATCCAAGAAATATGCTTCACGTGCAATCGTACTTTGCTTACGTTTATCCGCTTTTGCGCCTGCCATTGCCGGTGCTTCATAGGTACCACCAGAAATCTCAATCAGATCGATCCCTGCTGTATCAATGGCTTTAAATACTTGAACCACTTCTTCTTCTGTGATTCCGCCACGCTGGAAATCTGCAGAGTTCAGTTTGACTGAAATAATAAAGTTTTCTGAGGTTTTAGCACGCACTGCAGCATAAATTTCTAATAAGAAACGCATACGGTTTTCAATCGAACCACCCCATTGATCTTGACGTTTATTGGTCAATGGTGAAAGAAATTGACTGATCAAATAACCATGTGCACCATGTAATTGTACACCTTCAAATCCTGCTTTTTCACAGATCCGCGCAGCTTCAGCAAATCGTTGAATGATATCCAAAATTTCTGCTTCATTAAGTGCACGTGGTGTACCAAATGTCGTCGCCAACATTGGACTAAAAGGCACTGCTGAAGGCGCAACAGTTTCTTTATTGAGCCCTTTTGGACACTGACGACCTGGATGTGATAACTGAATCAGTTGTACCATCCCGTGCTTTTTACCCACATTTGCCCATTCAGTCAGTTTGGCAAGATCACGTTCAGTTTCAACTACAACAACACCCGGCTCATTCTTAGCACGGAAATCAACCATCACATTCCCCGTAATGGCACAACCCAAGCCGCCTTTCCCCCAAGCATCATATAAACCTAAATGCAATTGGTTCGGTTGCCCTGCATGGTTGGCCAATGCTTCACTCATCGCACCTTTAATAATTCGGTTTTTAAATGGTGTGTTTTTTATTTCTAATGCTTGTGCAAGATGGCTCATGGTCAAATCTCTTTAGTGATTAGAGCTTTTACTCTAATTTAAATTTATAATAGTTCAAGCGTAAATCTGACAATGCATTTTGTCAACTTTGTTAATGTGAATATTTTTTAAACTAGACCATCTATACAGCGTTAATACTGACTCGCGGCAATTAATCGCTTGGTATAGTCATTTAAAGGTTTATCAAATAAGGCTTGAGTGTCATGAAATTCGATAACTTTAGCATCTTTTAATACCAGAACTTTCTGACAAAGTGCTTTTACAACCTGTAAATCATGACTAATAAATAAATAACTCATCTGATAATCCTGTTGTAACTGACGCAGTAATTTTACAATCGCACGCTGTGTGGTCCGGTCAAGTGCTGAGGTTGGTTCATCGAGAATCAATAATTTAGGGCGTAATACCACAGCACGCGCTAAAGCCACACGTTGCCGTTGACCGCCAGACAACTCATGTGGATAACGCTGTTTAACTGTTATCGGGAGATCTACTTTATCTAAAATTTCATTGATACGAATCAGCATTTCAGCTTCTTTTAGACGTTGTAGTGTTAAGCCCTCTCGAATAATCTGGTCAACAGTCATACGTGGATTTAAGCTGCTTAACGGATCTTGGAATACAATCTGAAAATTGGATCGAAGTGGACGTAATTTACGCTGGCTCAACCTGTTCAAGTCTTGATTGAGTAGGAAAATATTACCCGAGCATTGTTTAAGTCGTGCGATTGCCAACGCCAAAGAGGTTTTACCAGAACCGCTTTCTCCAACAATGCCAATGGACTCAGCTCGATCTAAACGTAAATTGATCGGTTCAACGGCAACAAAATAATCTTTAACTCGATTAAATATCCCCTTTCTTATTGGAAATTTAACCCCAACACGATGCAGAGATAAAACTAAGTTACGTTTATGTGGTAAAGCATTGGCTTCACCAAAATCATGATCCAATAAATATTGGGTATAGCTGGTTTTAGGGTTTTGAAAAATATTTCGAACTGTGCCTTTTTCTTCAACCTGTCCCTGATTCATCACAATCACTTGATTGGAATATTTACGCACCAAATTCAAGTCATGGCTGACTAAAATCATCGCCATTTTATGGTTTAGAATAAGCAGTTGTAATAAGTTTAAAACTTGCGATTGCAATGTAACATCTAAGGCTGTTGTGGGTTCATCCGCTATAATAATTTCAGGCTTTTGGGCCAAAACTGATGCAATCAAAACACGCTGTCTTTGACCACCTGATAACTCATGTGGATAACGATTCAACTTATCCTCAGGTTCTTCCATCCCGACATCACACAATAAATCATAGACACGCTTTCTGACTTTTTCCTTGGACATCCCATCTAAAAGTAAAGTCTCACCAATAATCCGCTCAACTTTATGTAGTGGGTTGAGTGCAGTCATCGGTTCTTGAAAAATCATGGCAATTTTTTTACCACGGATCGCCAACTGCGCATTTTGATTAAGAGACAATAGATTTTGCTCATCATATAACGCTTGCCCAGTCACAGTTAAATTTTCAGGAAGCAAGCCAAGTAACGCCAAACCACTAATTGATTTGCCTGAACCACTCTCCCCGACAATCGCAACAGTTTCCCCAACATGTAGGTCAAAGTTAAGATTATTGACCAGCACCTCTTTACGCTCATTTTCAATATGCAGATGTTGGACAGACAACAACAAAGATTGATCATTTTTAACGTCTTGGATCGAATGCATCGCGTGTCGCCTCCCCAATATAAATCAATAAAGATAGCACCAAGGCCAAAGTAAAAAATCCGGATAAAGCCAGCCACGGCGCATTTAAATTATTTTTACCTTGTAGTAATAATTCACCGAGGGAGGCTGCATCTGGTGGAAGCCCATAACCTAAAAAATCCAATGCAGTAAGTGCGGTGATATTTGCAGTCAGCATAAATGGAAGTTGAGATAAACTTGAACTGATCACATTGGGCAAGATATGTCGGAACATAATCATCAAATCACTCACCCCTAATGCACGTGCTGCTTGAACATAATCTAAATGACGGGCACGAAGAAACTCAGCGCGCACTATACCGACCAACTCTGTCCAGCCAAAAATCAACATAATCAGAAATAGCCAATAAACACTCGGGGTAAATATACTGACCAAGATGATCACCATAAATAAAGTCGGCAAACCACCCCAAACTTCAAGCAGACGTTGCCCAATTAAATCTACCCATCCGCCATAATAGCCCTGTATCGCCCCAACAATAATTCCAATAAATGCAGCAAATAGTGTCAATGCCAAACCAAACAACAGTGATATGCGTAGACCATAAAGAATACGGGTAAATACATCACGCCCTTGATCATCTGTACCTAACCAGTTTTGTGCGCTGGGTGGTGATGGAACAGGAACGGCTAAATCTAAATTGGGAGTTTGGAAGGAATAACGAACCAGTGGCCAAATCGACCAGCCTTTTTCCTCAATCAACTGCTGAACCACCGGATCACGATAATCGGCTTCTGTTTCAAAGACCCCTCCAAAATGTGTTTCAGGATAAGCCTTTAAAACCGGCATGTAATAATGCTGATCGTATTTGACCAATAAGGGCTTATCATTGGCAATAAATTCGGCAGAAATTGAAAGGATAAATAAAACGATAAATAGAATGAAACAGACAAAACCCAAGCGATTATTCTTAAATTTCTGTATTCGTGCTTGCATGATCAGTGACATTATTTTGCACCTCTCGATTCAAAATCAATTCGCGGATCAATCACACGATAAACCACATCACAGATTAAACGTAAAATCAGCCCAAATAAGGTTAGAAAGAACAAAGCACCAAAAATCACAGGATAATCACGTTGTTGCACGGCTTCAAAACCCAGCAAGCCTAAGCCATCCAAGTTAAAAATAATTTCAATCAGTAGATTTCCAACAAAGAACACTCCAACCAATACTTCGGGCAAACCGGCAACAATCACCAACAATGCATTGCGAAACACATGTTTATATAACACGTCATTTTCAGTTAAGCCTTTTGCTCGTGCTGCAAGCACATACTGCTTATTGAGCTCTTCCATAAATGAATATTTTGTCAGATAGGTTAAACTCGCAAATCCACCCAGCACCATGGCCAACAAAGGTAAAGCCATGTGCCAAAAATAATCTGCTATTTTTTCAAATAGATTGAGGCTGTTAAAGTTGTCCGAAACAAAACCTTGTAAAGGAAACCATTGTAAATAAGAACCACCAGCAAAAAAAACGATCAACAATATTGCAAATACAAAAGCGGGAACGGCATAGCCCACAGCCAAAAGTAATGAAGTTGATTTATCAAAAAATAAGCCATGTTGTTTGGCTTTTTTAATCCCTAAAGGAATTGAGATTAAATAAATTAAAAAAGTACTCCACGCACCCAAGGAAATGGTGACTGGCATTTTTTCCCATAACAGTTCAGTCACCGGCTTATCTTTAAAAAAACTCGTGCCAAAATCTAAAGCTAAATAGTTTTTTAACATCAACCAGAATCGTTCATGTGCAGGTCGATCAAAGCCATATTGCTGTTTGATTTTATCGACCATATCTTCGCTTAAGCCCTGTGCACCACGATACTCATGGTTATTTACCGAAGATGATAGACCTCCAGCAGTCATATTGCCCCCTTGGAAGTTTTCTGCTTGTTGAATCGCTTGTTCAACAGGCCCACCAGGTGCAATTTGAACCACAACAAAATTGATCAAGAGAACAAAGAACAATGTCGGGATGATCAGTAACAGCCTTTTGAGTATATATGTGCCCATTGAAACGATGTTCCTTATGACCTCATGAGGGTAGATATGTCAATTTAAACATCACTCACGTTGAGCCACTGATGTTTTAACCATGAAGATTTAAAATTATGCTTTTTTAAATGCTCGATTTTTTAAATATTGCTCTACTTTTTTCGCTTGATCTGCATCTACCCACCAATACTCTAAACCGAGGGATAATTTTGGTTTAACTTTGGGTTGCTGATACATATTCCAATAAGCATACCAGTTTTTATCATTGCCATAAGTCAGAATTTGATAATAGCCTGCACGTAATACCCGATCCAGTGCTCGGGTACGAAGTACCAATTGTTCACGGTTTGGTGCATAAATAATCTGTTGAATCAGCTGATCGACCACTGGGCTTTTGACCCCCGCATAATTGTAATTGCCCACTTCATCGGCAGCTTTACTGCCCCACATCTGTGCCTGTTCAGCACCTGGTGTTAATGATTGCGGCATATCGATAGCGGTCATCTGAAAATCTAAACGGCGCATACGCTCTGTATATTGTGGTAAATCGACTTGACGAATATTTGCCTGAATCCCAAGTTTTTTTAAATTACGAATATAAGGCAACAAAGTCCGTAGTGCACCATCTTGATGAATCAGAAATTCAATTTGAATGGGGCGACCTTGTCTATCCACCAATAGTCCATTGTGAAAACGATAACCCGCCTTTAATAGCATCGAACGTGCAATCAATAAATTCTGTCGGTTAAAACCACTGGCATCTGAAACTGGGTATTTCCAATCTGCCAATACACCTTGCCGTTGTAATGCGGGCAATTGCTTTAAATAAGGTGTTAAAATTGCAAGTTCTTTCGCGCTTGGTTTTCCAGTCGCAGCAAGCTCACTGTTTTGAAAGTGGCTTTGCAAGCGAATATTTTGACCATATAACAATGCTTTGTTGATCCATTCAAAATCATAAGCATAGGTTAATGCTTGGCGAAAATTGAGATCATTGAATGGCGCCTTTCGGGTATTAAAAACCAAACTTTGCGTGAGCGCTGGTGTTTCAATCTTAGAAATATATTTTTTCACCAAACCTTGTTTTACCGCAGGAAAATTATATTCAGTGACCCAGTTACGGGCATTTTTTTCTTGATAAAAGCGATATTGTCCAGATTTAAACCCTTCAAAAGCGATTTCAGGGCTTCGATAATAAACATATTTCATGCGATCAAAGTTATAACGACCACGATTGATGGCTAAGTCCTTTGCCCAATAATTTGGATTGCGCTTATAGCTAATACTGCGCCCAGAATCAATATGCTCAATCAGATAAGGCCCCGATCCTAAAATCGGTTGCAAGGTCACTTTGCTATAGTCTTTATTTTTCCAATCTGCTTTTGAATAAATCGCAATTTTTGCCAAAATAAAGGGCATGTCTGCATTGTGGTCTGATTTAAATGTCATTTTCACTTGGTATTTAGACAATACCTCAGTCTTGGCTAAATCAGACAAATACATTTGAAAGCCTAGATTGGCTTTACTTTGAATGGTATCAAAACTAAATTTAACATCCTCAGCCGTGACAGGTGAACCATCACTAAAACGGGCTTTAGGATTTAAATGGAAAATAACAAATTTGGTTTTAACAGGATCATAAGTGACTTTTTCAGCGAGAAGCGGATATAACACACCCGGCTCATCCAGTGAGCTATCCATTAAGCTATCAAATAGATAATTAATCCCTTCAGTTGAACTGCCTTTGCCATTCATACTGTTGAGATTATCAAAGGTGCCTATACTCGCTGTACTGATATAGCCGCCTTTGGGTGCATTGCTATTGGCATAAGGCATCACCTGAGCTTTGTCATACTGTGGAGCATTATGTACAGCAATATATGCTGTTGTCTGTAGAGCAGCATCAACATTTAAGCTTGCAACATATAATCCCAATGCCAGCCCGATCGGGCTGACACATGCAAAACTTAGGCGCATTCCCCTATTTTCCTTTATTCAAAAAATTTTTTGAAATGTTATGCTTTAAACGTTGCTCCAATAAAATGGCGCTTAAAGATTCGGAACTTTAATTATGCTGCCAATGCGTAATGACGCGTTTGGTTTTATTTCATTCATCTCAGCAAGTGCACTGGTATCAATCCCAAACTTGCTGGCTAAACGAATCAATGAATCACCACTTTTCACTTTGTATTCAGTCACTGTTTTAGGAATACGAATAGATTGTCCACGTTGTAAACCCGCACGTGGGCTCAGATCATTCAATTCAGCCAGTTCTTGAACTGACATACCAACACGGTTTGCAATCGCATTTAACGACTCACCAGACTTCACCGCATAGCTTTCAGTATTCTTACTCGAAGCTTTAGCTGTTGCTTTCGCAGTCGCCTTTAGGTCTTCTTTTTCTTTAGATAGTGTGGATTTACTGGGTAATTCCCCATCAAGCTTTAAGCGTTGTCCAATATCCAAAGCCTGATTACGCGACAAACCATTTAATTCACTTAAATAAGACAACTGCAGTTTATATTTTTTTGCAACGCTTGCCAGTGTTTCACCTGATTTGACCACATGGATATCTTTACTAGCGCCTTCTGATTTCGATTCATTTCTCGCTTGTGTTTTGTCTTTACTGCTGCTTTCAGGCGTGCCAGTCAACTTCAATTTCTGCCCAACAAATAAACCAGATGTACTCTTTAAACCATTTAAATCGGCAATTTGGTTAACTTGCAAATTATATTTATTTGCCAGCGCTATCAGGCTATCACCAGATTGCACAGTATAGGTTTCTGGTGTTGTTGTTCCAACAGGGATCTTAATGATTTGACCCACAAGCAAGTTTTTAGATGTCGAAATTTTGTTTAATTCAGCTAATTCTGCCAAGCTTAATTTAGACTGAACCGCAATACTGGATAAACTATCGCCACTTTGAACTTTATAATTCTCAGTTTTATAGGTTGTTTCAGCTTTTACATTCTTAAACTTACTTTGATCAATCACTTTAGAGTCAAGTTTAGCTTCTGGCTCACTGACTTCACTGAGTGGCACATTGATCTTTTGCCCCACAAATAAGCTACTTGAGGTATCTAGACCTGGAGTCAAATCAGCGAGTTCATGTACGGATAAAGCATAACGATCGGCAATCACTTTAAGATATTCGCCACGTTTAACTGCATAAGCCTTGGTTTTGATTTTTGCAACAGGCTTAGAGGTATCCGCACGAACAACTGCTTTATTGATTTCAGATAATTTATCATCTGAAGCATCTTTAAGCTTTAATTTCTGACCGACAAATAAATTACTGTTACTATTCAGATTATTATAATTTGCCAATTGTGAGACAGATAAATCAAACTGATTTGCCACACTGGTTAAACTGTCATTTGGTTTAACCACGTAATTGGTAGGAGCGGAATCCGTGGTTTTGCGAGAAACCACAGGGGTATCAATTTGTGGTTTGGCATCATATAAATACAAAGTCGCCCCAACAAATAAAGTTCCATTTGGATCAACTTGGTTCCATTTGGCAATATCGCGCCAATTTACGCCATTCTTTAAAGCAATCGTTGCTAAAGTATCCCCTGCCAAAACGGTATAAGTACTGCGTTTACCTCTTGGTGGTTCAACCACAACTTCAGTTTCAGTTTTCTTAAAGTTCTTATCCTGATTCAGTTTAGCTTCTTCCGAGTTTGCAGGTGTGGTATCTGCTAAACCTTTAGGATATGAGAATCCAACCGTATTTTCTTTACCTTGAACCTCTGCAACAGATTGACTGGTTTGAATTGCAGTCAGTTTAATTTTACCATCATATGGATCAAGTACTTCTGTCCCTTGTGGAGCAATCGCCTTAATCTCTTTGACCACTTCTTCTTTTTCAGCTTGAGTGGCTTGAGGTTCTAAAACTTGCTTGACCGTTTCTTTTTCACCTTCAGCTTTTACTGCGGCAAGGATTTGTGCTTTTTCATGTGCAGAAATTGGAGGTTCCGCTGCAACAGGTTTAACATTGGCTGCATTTGTCACAGCAACAGGAATACGTGGCGCACTAGGAATATCAGCATTGGCAGCAAATTGCGCTAATGCATTCGAGCCTTGTGGTGTATTTTTGAGTGTGCTCAATGAGCCTGTGGTTGTGGTTTTTGCTGTTGTTAAAGCAGGTGGCGTTGCTTTACTTGGAGTAATCGATTGAGTGACTGTCGAGGTTACCGCTGTAGGCGTTAAAGTTCGTGTAGCTGTGGTTGGAGCAGTATTACTTGCCCATAACCCACTATCAGAACCCGGTTTTAACCCTCTTAATTTTGCATCAATCGTCGGACTAAGATCCGCAGGAATCAAAATACGCAAGGTACTTGATGGGTCAACCACTTCACCACGATGACCAGGGTTTAACGCGTATAATTCAGCACGACTTAAATTGGTAATTGAAGCAATTTGATTGAGTTGTACGCCTGGTGGCACCGCAACTTCTCTAAAGTGCGGACGATTGGCAATCGGTGGTAAGCTCACCCCATATTTAGATGGGCTTTTAATAATCTGCGCCACTGCTAAAAAGCGTGGTACATAGTTCATGGTTTCTTGTGGTAATCTCAATGACCAATAATCTGTTGGTAAACCCGCAGCTTGGTTACGGTTAATTGCTTGCTGGATCCGCCCTGGACCTGCGTTATATGCGGCCAAAGCCAATTCCCAAGAGCCAAATTGATTGTATAAACTACCTAAAAACTCATAAGCAGCACGTGTTGATTCAACTACATCACGGCGCCCGTCATATAAACTGGTTTGTCTTAGACCGTAGATTTTTCCTGTGCTTGGGATAAATTGCCACATCCCTGCTGCTGCTGCACTACTGGTTGCTGCTGGATCATAAGAACTTTCAATAATCGGTAACAATGCTAATTCAGTAGGTAAACCACGACGTTCAGCCTCTTTCACCGTATGATAAAGATAGCGTGATGCGCGTGCGCTTAAACGGTCAATATAGGGTTGGCGGGAAACAAACCAGCTCCTTTGCGCATCAATACGAGGATCCCAATGATTTTCATCCATTTTAAAACCGACTGACATCCGCTTCCATACGTCACCGTGTTTTAAAATCAGCAGGCGATCGCCCTCTACTGCACGAATATCTGTTGCAGAAAGTAAATCTTCTAGAGAGTCCAAACTGCTGGCATCCAACATACCTGCTGACTTTGATGTTTGAACTTTTGATGTTGTCGACGTTGAAGAACACCCTGCAGTCAACCCTAATGCTGCGAATGCAGATGTTAATAATGATAATTTAAAGAAAACAGTCGCAGTAGGTTGCCACACCATTGTGGTAGGTTTAAACATAAGAGTTCCGAACAACATTTAGTAAATTATTTTATCATTGCCATTTTAGTAGAGCTAAACGCGCTTACAAGGCAAATTTTGAATGCGAATTGCATACAAATGTTACAAGAAATTAAAAAAATCTCAGTTCATGCGTAGAAAACGCCGATTTGCGTATACAATAAATTCTTAAACCGCGATGTTCAACTCTTAATTCACTTTCATTGGTTATTACTATGTCACAAACAATCACACTTTATGTCGACGGTGCTTGTAAAGGCAACCCAGGTCCTGGTGGCTGGGGCGCTTATATCATCACTGAAACAGAAGAACATAAGTTGTGTGGTGGTGAACTTGATACAACCAATAACCGCATGGAGCTTACCGCAGCCATCGAAGGGATCGCATTTTGCCCAATCGAAGCAAAATTAGTGCTTTGGACCGATTCAAACTATGTAAAACGTGGCATTACCGAATGGATTGAGGGTTGGAAAAAGAAAAACTGGAAAGATGTAAAAAATCCAGATCTTTGGAAAAAGCTTGATCAAACCTGCCAAGGTCGCAAAATTGAATGGAACTGGATTAAAGGTCACGCCGGACATGCAGGCAATGAGATGGCAGACCAATTGGCGAATTTAGGTACACAGCAAATACTCGACGCAAAAAAAAACAACACTGCGCCAACCAAACTGACTCAACCTATGACAGCGGCTGATGATAAAAAAAAAGATGAAAAAGACTGGCTGCTTGACGATCCCTTTGGATTTGACCTGATTGAATCAGACGAAATGATAGAATCGGAAATTAGCCCTCAGCAGGATGTCATGCCAGCGCATAAAATTGTGATGGAACAACCATCAACCCAAGATATCAATGAAAATGATGAGCCAGCAATGAGCCAACCCGCAATGCGAGATATTCATCCACAAATTGTGATTACACCTGCTACTGTCAAGTTACATGGCCCTAAACAGTTTATTTTGGATACGGAGACCACAGGTTTCTATTATCAGGACAGTGACCGAATTGTTGAAGTTGGCGCTATTGAAATGGTCAATCGAAAACTGACCGGCAGTTCGATTCATATTTATATTAATCCAGAGAAACCAGTTGGCGATTCAGAAGCCATCCATGGTATTACAGATGAATTTTTAAAAGATAAGCCAAAATACAATGAAATTGCCCAAGTTTTATTTGACTACTTAAAAGGCAGCGAAATTATTGCGCATAATGCAAGCTTCGATATGAACTTCTTAGATATGGAGTTCAAGCGCAGTGGCCTACAGGCACTCTCAGAAGTATGTGAAGTGACTGATACCTTGGCGATGGCGAAAAGCAAACATCCTGGGCAAAAGAACTCTTTGGATGCTCTAGTTCGCCGTTATGAAATTCCGCAACGAGATCGTACTTTCCATGGTGCCTTACTCGACGCTGAAATTTTAGCTGATGTTTATCTTGCCATGACAGGTGGTCAAGTATCCTTTGACATGGATGCTCTTTCTGCACATACTGATCAGGCTCAAAGGAATACAACTCGGAAAAAAATTGAAATCAATGCCCCAGTCATTTTACCTTCAGATGAAGAATTAGAAGCACATGAGAACTGGGTCAAACAATTTCAAGAAAAACATGGGGAAGCCTGCATTTTTGCAAAATAAAATTTGAAATTGATGGCTATTTTTTCTGTAAAGATGGTCTTCTTCGGCTATATTAAAACTTAGAAAATTAGCCTCATTTTGAGGCTATGAAATAAAACATTCAGATACCCAGGATAGGTGCAGATCAATGTCTTACCAAACCTCTATACATTTTGATCCGACAGCATTACTTATTATTAAAAAAGAAGTCGATAATTCAATTTTACAGGTAGAATCTGCTGTCAGTAGCTTAGTTGATGACCAAACTTTACCCTTCGGTATTGATGATGCTTTGCTCCAATTTGAACAATGTGTAAATGTGCTGATGCTCATCGATATGCCGCATGTTGCTAAAATTGCGCAACTCTCAGCAGCGGTGATGCGTAAAGTGATGCAAAACCCACATGAGATCAATACTCAAGAAGTCATCGCTTTGAGTGAAGGCACCACCATGCTCAAACGCTATATTGAGTTTATTTGCCTTCGTGAAGTCAGAGCGCCACAATTTTTGCACGACACCTTAAATCGCTTAGAACTTTCTTTAGGTCTAGAGCTGACCCCAGAAGGCCAAGCGATTATTCCATTGCTCGACTGTGTTACACCGAATTTTAACTTGCAGCAATCACCTGAGTTAGAGCATTCAGTGTATGTACATAAGCTGTATAAATTATGCTTACATAAACTGCTCAAACAACAAGAAACAGATTTAGATTTACAGGGCATCAAGCTGGTTGGGTCTTATTTGGCAAATGCAGCCAAAGGCCAAGCAAGTGAGCAATATTGGGCTTTGGTTTCAGTTGCTTTAAATCACATTGAAAATATCATTCTCAATGATACACGCCTCAGAACGCTAATCAGCATTGAAACCAATATGTCTTTATTCTTTAAAGATCTATGCGGATTCAATCCATCTTTATTAGATACTGCCAATATCCTAAGTATTTGTATCAGCCAAGAAGATGAAATATCACAACACATCCGTGAACAGATTAATGTTGGTGAAGATATTCTGACTGACACTCAACTACAAATATTTAGTCGCCATTTATATGGCCCTGACTTTGAAACCATTCATAGTGTGAGCCAACTGATTACGGACGAAATGTCGCAAATCCGTAATGATATTGAGTTTAACTACAAAAATATGAGTGATGAAAAAACGCAAGAATTGAAAAGCAAACTGACTGATCTTGCACATGTATTTAAAGTCTTGAATCTTAATGAAGCCTATAGCGGACTGAAACAACAGGCTGACCTACTGTCTCAAGACAACATGCTCAAAGATGAAAATTACGCACAACAGTTGATGAACAGTATTTTATCAGCAATGAATTCGATTGGTATCTTAGAGCGTAATTACACATCGAGTCGTTTACAGTTAAAAGTGAATAACTTGCAGATTTCATTAGATCGTCTAGATGAAGCACATGCAGCATTATTGACCGAGACTAAAGCATTGGTTGATTTAAGCTCACAAACATTGGTGCAATATTTACAAGATCCTCAAAGTACAAGTTTAGACCAACTGCCATCACAATTAAGTGAAATTGGTGGTGCGCTGTTGTTCCTTGCAGCGAAAGATGGTCAAAAGGCATTGCTGCTTTCTGCGGAGTTTATTCAGACGAGTCTTAACAAAGAACAAGCGTTTAACCTTGCGCAAGTCAATAAACTGCTTGATGTTTTAGCCAGTGCAGACATGATGATTGAAAATCTACAAAACAAACAACCTGTTTTACAATCCATGTTTGATGTAGCATTAACAAGTAGTCAAAGTTTAAAATCGGTAGCCTAATGTCAGAATTATCACTTGCATATATCTTTCACCATCAACAACTTTTAGTGGATGAAAATTTACAACTGCCTAAAGTAGAAAAATTAGCAAGTGATATCAGCTTTAACTCGGGCGATCAGATTATTGCCCGGGATCTTTTTATTGAAGATCAAATTCCAGAGGGATATCAATTGATCCCAATTCGACAATTGATTTCACAATGGACAAAATCTGAGTTTGAACAAGCCAGTCGTGCTGTACAATTGCTTGAATGGCGAAGAAACCATAAGTTTTGTAGCCACTGTGGCCACGAAACCGAGGTTCATCCCAATGAATATGCTATGGTCTGCCCTAGCTGTCGTTATCATCAATACCCGCGTGTACAACCGTGTATTATCACCATAATTACTCGTGGCGATAACGAAATTCTATTGGCAAAAAATGCCAAGAATAAAAGCAATATGTATGGTCTTATTGCGGGTTTTGTTGAGGTCGGTGAAACACTGGAAGAAGCGGTTAAAAGAGAAACTTTGGAAGAAGTTGGCCTACATGTCAAAAATGTCCAATATTTATCAAGCCAACCTTGGCCTTTTCCAAGTAATCTTATGTTGGCCTTTAAGGCAGAATATGAATCTGGTGAAATCGTCTTGCAAGAAGAAGAAATTAGTGAGGCTCAGTTCTTTAAATTTGATCAGCTACCCGAAACGCCTTTTAGTGGCAGTATCGCCCATGCCATGATTGAACATGTGATTCACAATAGACCTATGCATAAAGACTGATCTTGATTGAGATATGTTCAAATCAAAAATGTCTAGCGATCGCTAGGCATTTTTCATTGCTTCATTTAAAACCTTAATAATTTCAGGTCGGGTTTTATAGAATCGACTAAATAGACTTGAAACACTGCCCATAATTGAAATATGACCAGTTTTAGGAATCGTGTAAATTTCACAATGATTACCTTGTTCAAGTAATTGCTGTTTAAAATCAAAAGAGTTTTTAGCTTTAACAATCTGATCATTTTCAGCCAAGAACAAATAATGCTTTACCTCATTTTTTTCAACAAAATAATACGGCATTACTTGTTGGTAAGGAATGCTTTGATCAAACGCATTTTCGGCTAAAGCATCACCTTTATAATCGAAATGATAAGGTCCAGCGATTCCAATCAAAGCTTTAATATTTTGTTTGATGGCTAGTTGGTAGTGCTTAGGATGATAAAGCAAAGACGCAATATTAAATGCGCCTGCTGAATGCCCCATCAAGGCAATTTTATCCATTGAAATACCAAACCGTGCTTGTTGTTGCTCCAAATAATTCAATGCAACAGCAAGATCATCAATATAGCTTGGAAATTTATGCTCAGGTGCCAAATGATAGTTCAGCACTGCCACGTTATAGCCAAAACGACTAAACGCCTCACCTACAAATTTATAAGCACTTTTATCACCATGGCTCCATGCCCCACCGTGAACAAAAAGAATCAGCGCATTTTGTTGCTTTTTATTAGAAATATATAGATCTAAACGTTGTCTCGCCTTTAAGCCATAGGCAATATTATACTGAATGGAATAGCCCTTTTTAGGGGTCAAGCCATTAATAGTTATACTACCTAAATCGTATAAACGAAAATCTTGATAGTGCGATTTAAATCGAGATTTTAGGTATTCAAACTGCTTTCCAAATCTAACTTTTAAAGCTTTTAACCTATTGTTGAATAACATTATTGTTTGGCTCTGTAGCATTAGGATCAATCGCAACAGGTGTCTGTACATCAGGCTGTTGTTGTACATTATTTACCACAGGTGCTGTGAAAGATGAAGTTTGGACTGAATTATTCGTTTGTTCGATGTTATCAATCAAGGTCACAATTTTAGTCACATTTCCAACTTTTTGTAAAACATCATTTAAATCTGCTATTTCAGCATTATTTAAACGACCTAAAACATACAGTATGCCGTCTTCTGTATGAATCAAAACTTTATTGTCTGAAACCACTGGTGCTTTCATCACTAAACCACGGGTATTCACAGTGACCGATGCATCTTGCATAATCGTGCTATAACCGATCTGATTACCCACAGTAAGATAATTATGAACAGTTTTAACATCACTCATTGCCCGTAGATTATCTTCAGCTAATTGCTTTAGATGTGCATCAGGCACTTGACCTGTGAGTAAGACATTGCTGTGAAAACTATTAATATTGACACGAGATTGCTTAAATCGAGCATCAAGCTTATACAAGTTGATTTTGGCAGTCCGCTCAATAGAGGAATCAATAAACACTTGTCCTAAAGATCGAACACCACTATCTGTTCCCACTGGTGAAGAACCAGTACCACCTGAGATAAAACTCGCGCAACCAGATAAACTTGCTACACACATCATGGTGATGACAATACGTTTTAACACTCAGCAAGACTCCTATTAATTTCAGCCTGCTAAACAACCATTTTAAACGCTGTTAACATGCTGGAAAATATATTTATTTTTGAAATAACTGTACCTAAATTTCAGTCACAGATTAATCAAGTCTGCATCCAAAGTAAATGCATTTTCAATCCAAGATTGATCATAAGAGATTTTACTGAGATCTTGCTGTACGTTTTTTGCAATTTTATGATGTAAATCAAAACCAATCACATCAAAACGGCAATAATATTGTTCATATTGTGGATGTTCTTGTAAAAACTTAAACGCCGTTTTAATCATTTTTTGTTGTTTTGATTGATTTACCGTTTCAAAAGCATGCCCCATCTGTGTCGGAGTTCTTGCTTTCACCTCAACAAAAATTAACTCTTGTTTAGATTGGGCAATAATATCTATTTCACCAAAGCGCGAGAAATAATTCAATTTTACGATATCGTAGCCATGTTGAAGCAGTAATTTCACTGCTTCTTGCTCCGCCCATTGTCCTAAATTATTTTTTGCCATGAGAAACCTGTCGTCACAAAGGTACTAAATTATTTTTTGAACGTTCAAAACATTGTGGAATACGTTCAACACGATTTCCATCAATTTTAATTTTTCCAGTGCGCCCATTAAAGGTTAAGCTTTTTACATTAGGGTCCAAAACAAATTGTTCAGCAATATGCCAAGCATCTCCACCAAAGGCATATAAACGCTGATACGGTAACGAGGTCGGTTTATCTTTATAGGCTTTGACCACATCATCCCATTCGGCGATGTATAAGGCTGGAACATCACAGAATTTCATCCCTTTAGGCAAGGCCTTTTTTTCATCGACGGCAATGGCTTGGGTATAAATTTTTTTCTTCTGCAATTTTGGAAAACTGGTCAACCATTGGTTTGAACCTAACAGTAAAATACCCTCTCGCTCCGAAATCGACTTTGGCATATGCTCTACAGGATCAACTTCACCCATATAATTGGCAAATAATGCATTTAAAAAGTTAATAGATTCTGCTTCTGTGCCTTTTTCACGCACCACATAGAGTTTGCTAACTTTATCATGCTGGATATAATCAAGCAGCGCCAATGCATCGTCATTTTTAGAAAGACTATATTGCCAAACACTTTTATAGCTTGGATAAACTTCATTGAGTGCCAATACAGGTACTTTAGGCTTTAAATTAATTAAAGCCTCAACATCAGGGCGAGCCAAAGGCCCAATAATCATTTTAGTCTTTTTATTGACATGCTGTTTTAACAGCGCTTTGATGGTCTTTTGATCTGAATCGACAAATTTTAATGGTATTTCATTCTTTGATGTCTGCGCGGCACTTAATATTCCTTGTTTAATACTCAAACCCGCTCGCGACATAGGGCCTGTTTCAGGTAATATAACCAGAATTTCTGCGTGAACTTGGATTGCGAATCCAACCATTCCCAACATAATCACTCTTTTAATACTGTTCAACACTAACTTATTCTTCATGGAGACCTTTATGAGTGCTCAATTATTCGTCGTAGCGACCCCAATTGGGCACTTAGATGATATGACTTTTCGTTCTATTGAAGTTTTAAAGTCTGTTTCTGTTATTGCGGCAGAAGATACACGTCAATCTGCTCAATTATTAAAGCACTATAATATCTCAACTCCGCTCACTGCGTGTCATGATCATAATGAAAGTAACAAAATTGATATACTTATCGAAAAATTAAAAAGTGGTCAGAATATTGCACTGGTCAGTGATGCTGGTACACCATTGATTAGTGACCCGGGTTTTAAATTGGTACGCGCTGCTCAGGAGAATGGTATTCGCGTCATTCCTGTGCCGGGTGCATGCGCTGCTATTGCTGCGCTAAGTGCGGTGGGTCTACCAAGTGATCGTTTTAGCTTTGAAGGCTTTTTATCATCAAAACAATCGCAACGATTAATTCAATTAGAAAAATTAAAACATGAGTCACAAACCATGATTATATATGAAGCACCTCATCGTATTTTAGATAGTGTCAAAGATATGGCTGATGTTTTTGGCGCAGATCGCCCTGTAGGTTTTGCACGTGAAATTACCAAAACATTTGAAACAATTAAAAAAATGACATTGGGCGAGTTGGTGACATTTATTGAAAAAGATCGTAATCAGCAAAAAGGTGAAATTGTGTTAGTCATTGGTGGTGCACCAGATGCCAAAGATCAAGACGTTGAACAAGAGAAGTTAGATCAACTTTTAAATCGCTTATTACAAGATTTATCTGTCAAGGCGGCATCACAACTTGCTGCGGATCTAACCGGCATCAAAAAGAAAATTGCCTATCAACGTGCTTTAGAGCTGACTAATCAACAATAATTTTATTTCTTGAGTTGAGAAAGGCGTGTATAGGCATTTCTCAACTTACTTTATATATTAACCCACATTATTTCGCTATTCTGTTTGTTTTTCTACTTGCTTGCTCTCTCAACGCACTTTATTCCTCAATCTGCATTGCTGCAGGCGACTGATTGTTCTGGTCGCTTTTTTACCTACCTTAATCTTTTAAAAAACTATAAATTTTAATCCCACACTGATCAATCTGGCACGTATAAAAATAAATACAGGAAAACAAATAATCAAAAGTACAACATTCCTGATGATTTAATCACTCATATACTTAAAGCAAGCAGCAAGGA
Source organism: Acinetobacter legionensis (assembly GCF_048552295.1). Taxonomy (NCBI): domain Bacteria; kingdom Pseudomonadati; phylum Pseudomonadota; class Gammaproteobacteria; order Moraxellales; family Moraxellaceae; genus Acinetobacter; species Acinetobacter legionensis. The sequence continues at coordinate 59,664 of NZ_JBIMCW010000008.1, read as the reverse complement.
TCCATAAAAATAAAATAGTTCATTAAAATTTCAAGTAAAAAGCCACGAACACTAAAATTTTTTAAGATTGGGATTTAAACATCGAAAAAATAGACAGCATTTCAACCAAATTTAAAAAAGCACCTTTCGGTGCTTTTAAAATCAATCTTTAGCAGATTCATCAGGTGGAACTTCGGTAATTCTCCCACCACGCGCTAAAAATGCAGCGACCTCATCTTCCAACGCTTCACGCTGTCTTTTTTTCGCTGTCACAGTGAGTGTTTCAGCTTCAGCTAAATCTGTATCTGAAACTATAGAATCACTTGCCGCAGCACCTTTTTCAGCCGCTTTAGCTTCATCATCGTCTACTGCATGATCTTCTGAATTATCATCATAATCATTTGTATCTGTCATCTTTAACTCCCCATCAATGACGTCAATGTACCATCCGAAAAATGGTGATGTTTTACAGAGAAATGTATCAAGCTCTTCGCCATTCGACTAGTATCTAGATACACAAAATCGTGTTTTTTTTCATCAAATTCGTAATGTTGTTTAAATGATTGGTTAAAAAATATCAGAAATCCAATTAAATGGCATATTGCGTGCTTTTTAAAGTTGCTAGCCCATTGGCTTGGGCCATAAATTGATCTTTTAAAAATGGCATACTTTCAACTTGTTTTAAGCCAAAGTTACGCGCCCAAACCAATGGAAATATTTCCGCAGTTTCTAAAAAACCAATCATCGACATACTATGCATCATGGCATCATTTTGCCCTTTGCGTTGGTGTTCGTAACGCTTTAAGGTTTGTTCATGTGCCCAGACGCCACGCTGTTTATCTTTAATTAATACATCACACAGAATAGCAGCATCTAAACACCCAATATTTACACCTTGTCCTGCTAAAGGATGAATCACATGCGCTGCATCACCAATCAAGGCCAACCCATCTTTTACATAACGTTGTGCTGCGCGTGCCTTGAGTGGAAATTGAGCCCGTGGGGTTGCTTCAACGATCTTGCCCAACATATGATGACTTTCACGTGTCAATAACTCACAAAAATCAGCATCATTTAAGCGCGCATATTCCTCTGCATAATCATCTGGTAAGGTCCAAACGATTGAAATCCAGTGTTCAGCTTGTTCTGGCTTTAAACTCGCCATCGGTAAAAATGCCAATGGGCCTGTCGGATGGAAAATCTGACGAGCCACATATTGGTGTGGTTGTGTGGTACGAATCGCACAGGTCAAACCTGCCTGTTGATAATCTAAAACATCAAGATCGATAAATGCTTGATCACGAACAAATGAATTTGCACCATCTGCACCAATCACTAACTTGGTCTTTAGCTCAGTCCCATCTGCAAGTTTAATGATCCAGCAGCCTACACCCTGCTCTACTCGCACAACTTTAACTTGAGTACGATAATCTTGCAGTTGCTCCAACATTTCCTGTTGGATGGCAAGGTTTAATAAACTTGGTTCAACCATTGAACCTAAGCTTTGCTCAGCTGTGGGAAAGTTTTCTGAGGCTTGCCCAAAGTTAATTTCGCCATAGCCATTTTTATTCCAGACCTGCATGCCTGTATAAGGCATTTGGCGAGCGATTTTTTCCCATACATTCACCGTTTTTAACAAGTGAATCGTGGCTTGGCTCAAGGCTAAAACCCGTGGATTAGCAACAGCTAAAGTCTTTTCTGCATCTAAAATAGGGGCTGCATCTAAAACAGTGGCTTGCATACCACCTTTTGCTAAAAGTAATGCGGTTAAGCCACCCACCAGACCACCACCAACAATCACCACATCTAATATATCTTGCTGTGTCATGCTTTTAATCCCATCGCATAATTGGCAACCAAAGGTTTAATCCCCGGAATCACATCGAAAGCTACCAAGCCGGTATTACGCAATAATTTTAAGACCGGATTTTGATTACTAAATCCACGCACTACAGAATCACAAAATTTAATCACGCGCTGCTGATCAGTTAAGCGAGATTGTTCATAGGCCTTTAACATCTCAGGTTGACCAATATCATCAGATTGCGCAATTTGCGTTGTGATATAACGCATCAGCACATCTGCATCACGCATACACAAGTTAAAACCTTGCCCAGCAACAGGATGAATGGTATGTGCAGCATTGCCCATCAAAATTACCCGACCCACCGCTTGTTTTTCAGCAAGTACTTGTGCCAATGGGAAGCTAAAACGTTTGCCTGTTTTTTGGAATTTTCCTGCGCGATCACCATAGGTTTGCTGTAAAGCATCAAGGAAATGTTGGTCATTTTCATCCCCTAACCATTCATCTTCAGTGCCTTTTTTCACTGGCCAAACCACTGAACGACGACATTCCCCCGGCAATGGAAGCAATGCCAATGGACCTAAATGGCTAAAGCGTTCAAAGCCCACTTGATGATGTGGTTTCGAGGTTTGTACTGTTGTGACAATTGCCACCTGATCATAATCATGTACATCCACACCAACACCTAAAGCTTGGCGGCAGAAAGAATCACGACCATCTGCAGCAATCAACAATTTGGCTTTAAGTGAATGGGTATATTCTTCACCACGATTGGCTTCAACATATACATAGTCACCCTCTTGTTTTAGTGAAGTGACTTGTACACCGTCAATCAATTCAATTAAAGCTTGCTGGCGAACTTGAGTCAGTAGTACACGGCCTAGCCATGCATTTTCAATCACTTGTCCAAAACTTTCGACTTTTTCTTGATCTGCGACTAAGCGAGCTTTACCAAAACTGCCTTGTTCAGTGATATGTACTTCGAGAATAGGAGTCGCATGTTCTTGCAAAGCATCCCAAAGACCGAGTTTTTGATAAATTTGGACGGTACGACGTGATAGCGCGGTATTTCGTGCATCAAAACTGGAATGATAGGGTGCAAGATTGGCATCATCATAATTTGGATATTTCACAGCCTCTAAAAGCTTTACCGCAATATTGGCTTTAGCCAACATCAGAGCCAAGCTCAGCCCTACCATTCCACCGCCGACGATGATGACTTCTTGTTGCATGCTTTTATCCTTTCTATATGTGATTCAGCGTACTGAATACTTATAATCTTGATTGATTTCATATTACATCATGGAAAGTTATTTTTATATTGAAATAGGAAATTGTTGGCTGTATTTGTACTGAATCAATACGCTATTTTTAATAAAAGTATGAAAAGTGAAAATTTCAGCCAAAGGATTAAGCAATAAAACCTAACAGCCATCATCATGTTTATTCTTAGTATCGCACTCCTACTTATCCCATTTTTTGCAACCATCACGCCGTGGCTTACCCTTATACCCATTGCAATATGAGAAACTCACGGTTGGGCATTAAAAATTCAACAAAATGAACAACAAATTTTAGTCAGAAAAAACAGGTGGTTGAAATTTAGCTTTTACACTTAATGAGTCAGCCTTATATGTAGGAGGTGCCTTAGGTGCCGGTATTGGTAGAATATTCTTTTATTTCCAAGTTCCATTATTTTTACTGCCCAAGCTTGCCAGCGCTGTTGTTTTTATTGGTTTTATTTATCACTTAATTATATTTTAAATGCTTAAAAACTCGATCACTCAATCGACTTACTAAAATAAGGTTTTAACTACAAAAATAAAGAATAAATTACATCCAATAAAGACCCCAAATAAAAACCCGCTATAGACTAAGCAATTCACCATGCGATAATAATCATATAATTTAATTTAATAATAAATTTAATTAACAATTAAAAATGTTTAATTAAAAACAAAACATAATAAATCTATATAAAAATTTAAAAACTTCAATTCCACTTAAATACAATTAACATAAAATATCCATTAAATATAAAATAAAAAATGTAATTATTAATATTTTGTATCAATTAAACTCCCCTGAGAATTGCATCATAAATCTAATTTTGATAAAAACTTAAATACAAAAAACTTGAGCATGTATTCATGAAAAAAATTAAAATATTAGGTGTTGTTTTATTTTTATTAAGTTCAACAGCATATACAGATAATCTAAATATTAAATCATATGACACCTTTAAAACAGTTGAGCATATATCATCAGACACAACAATACAGTCTCAATTACGAATAGTTCTGGGTCAAGATTATTCAAAGTTTTATCAAAATATAGAAACTTATGCTTCTCCATACAAACTAAAAACTGCTAATGCACTTTATTATGAAGGAAGAAATAAAGAGGCTACAGCCTATTCAGCAGCGACTATTTATGAGGATGGAAGAATATTTGCTGCGACATTTGATCAGGAAAATAATATTCTAAAATATTTTACAAATGATGCTAGCTGTACAACAGATTTACACCCAACAATCAAAGCCTTTTCAAAACAATTTATCACTCCTAAAATTGTTTACGCTAATTCAAATAACAATTCAATTCTTAGATTTAATATTAATCAAAAATCCAACTGTAGCTCCTATATTACGCCATCAACTCAACTACAAAGTAAAATTAAATCAAGAGCCTTCGGTAATCAAGAAGCTGCAAGAAATGTTGCAACAGATATATGGAATGCATCTATTGCAAATTCTTGGGATTATAATGAAGAAATTGGAGTAGTTTTATCACAAGCAATCAACGCTATTAAAACTTGTTCTGCTAATTTTAATTTAGTACCAAAGCCACCTGGATATGGATCAGCTCGTGGACTTAAATATATCGGAAAATATTTCACTAACATCTTAGCTTATATTACTGGTGTTAAAACACAACCAATATATAAAACTTGTATTGTCACAGTAGCAGCGAGCTATAGAACAGCTATGCAACTTGCCTCATTAGGAATATAGCTAAATTGAGCTTATCAATTTGGATTATACTATTCTTTATTAATTCATTATTTTGGAAATGGGTTATCTCTTGGGGTGGTGCAGAATTGATTAAAGGCTGGAAAGCTGGTCTATTTTTTGATTGGCTTGTTGCAGATTTAAATACTGAACAAATTAGAGCCTATGCTTTATTGGTTTGGATAGTTTCAGGAATTTGGTTCCTTGTAGGAATTTTTATGCCTGAACTTAGATTCTATAGTTTGAGTCAATAAAAAACGATTGTCCAATCAAGTGATAAAAAATTCATTCCAGCAGGTTGGCAATCTATAGGAGTATGGCTATATTGAATAAAATCTTTTAGGCCTTGCTCACCAAAATGTAGGTGGATAACGTCTAATTGCTGGCTTGTTAATTGAATATTCTTATTTGTGATGTTACTTGGCTGAAATGCCAACAAAGAACAGGACATTACTGTCAAAAAAGTTGCAATAAAACTGAATCTCATATGTATCACTATGATTTACCCTTATTTCTATTTAAATATTTTTATTTATTTCAATCATAAAACCTAGACAATCTCTCTTATTATCTCCCAAAGCTGGAAATATAGCCCAATGCTTTAACAAGGTTATTTCAGTAAATCCTGTTTCAATCAGAACCTTTCGTGATTTCACATTTTCTGCATCATAAAAAGTCTCAATTCTTTTAAGCCTACTGTTATTTTTTAAATAGACAATGACAGCAGTGATCGCCTCTCTCATAAAGCCCTGCCCTTGAAACTCACTTCCAAGCCCAAAATGAATTTCGCCATAATCTCCTTTGTGAATAAACATCACGAGCCCTATGGCTAAATTGGTTTTGCGCTCGCCAATAATCCAAGCAAAATCTTTATCATTATTCTCCCATTTTGACCACTCCAATTTTCGAACATACACTTCGTTTGCTCAATATTGGCATGGGGTAACCTTTGTAAGTATTTCGAAGACTCCCTGTCTCCGCAATACTCATTAAAAATTGAGATTTCATCACCTTCAACAAACTTTCGTAGAATCAAACGATTTGTTTCTACTGGCTTAACTAAAACGGTGTAAGTATCCATACATACTCACCTTTTAAATTGAAAAACTTATTCTGACTTTGCCATCAATGCTTCAATCTCTTCAATCGACTTCACCACATTTTTAGTCAAGACCAAAGGACCCTGTTCAGTTGCAACCACATCATCTTCAATTCGGATACCAATACCACGCCATTTTGCATCCACTGTTTCATCATCAGGTGCAATATATAAACCGGGTTCTACAGTAACAACCATACCCTGCTCATAGCTACGCCATTGACCATTTTCATCTTTATATGCGCCAACATCATGCACATCCATACCGAGCCAATGCCCTGTACCATGCATATAAAACTGACGATAGCGTTCAGATTCAATAATTTGATCGACATCACCTTGCATAATACCAAGGTTGACCAAACCTTCCACCATGATCCGTACTGCAACATTATGCGGTTCTTTATAAGAATGACCGATTTGAATTGCATCAATCGCAGCAATTTGTGCATCTAAAATAATTTGATATAGCGCTTTTTGTTCAGGACTAAACTTACCATTTACAGGAAAAGTACGGGTGATGTCTGAGGCATAGCATTCATACTCAGCAGCCGCATCAATCAACACCAAATCACCATCTTTTAAGGGTTGATTGTTCTCAACATAATGTAAAATACAGCCATTTTTCCCACCACCCACAATACTGTTATAGGCAGGTACACAACCCTTCTGACCAAAGATATAATTCAACTCAGCTTCTAAAGCATATTCCATCATCTCAGGATGAACTTTTTGCATGGCACGCATATGTGCATCTGCACTGATATTTGAGGCGATTTGCATCAATTCAATTTCTTGAACCGACTTATGCAAACGCATTTCATCTAAGATTTGATCAAGTTGAATCAACTGCGCTGGAACGCCAAAACCACGTCCAGATTCATTGGCTTTGGTGATCCAAGTACTGACCTTGGCATCAAAATCTGCACGTTGACCAATACGATAGAATAATTTTTCTTTATTTAAAATTTTGGCAATAATTTCTTCATCAAGCAAATCAATCGCATAAGCTTCATCCGCTTCATAATCATCAACCGCACCATCGATTCCAGCGCGGTAACCATTCCAGATTTCCATTTCACGATTACGTTCACGACAGAACAAGCTATAGATATATTCCTCACCTGCTTCGTCTGTTTCTATCACTGCGACTGCTTGTTGTTCCGCGAAACCAGTTAAATAGAAAAAGCTACTGTCAGCACGAAACTTATAATCTGCATCTCGGTTACGCATGACTTCTGGACTGGTTGAGATAATTGCAATGCTATTGGGACCCATTTGTTCAGCGAGGCGGTCACGACGTTCCTGAAAATCTGCTTGAGTTAATTTCATTCTCTATTCAGCTTGTATTTCAGATGATTAATTTGGAAGAAGCTTTAACTTACAATTACGCTTAGATGAATGCAAATACTGATGATTCAATATCTGCATTTTTTAAAGTAATTGTATTATTACTCTCGTTCTGCGCTAAACCTCGACAACAGAACAAGGGAAACATTCCAGGCTAAAAAAATTAACCCTTTGCTGCACGACTTGATTCAACTTCTATATTTTCAAAGTTAATAACCTGACGCCGCAAAGGGAGCTGTAAAACCAAGTACTCATCAAACAGATGATGTTCTTAAAGTTTAAGTTTCTTAGCTTGCTTTATCTTAGTTTTAGCTTGGACGATGTGGAGTAAACATCTCTACAACATTGTTGCTTTCAGAAGCATCAATCGCTTGTTTCATTTTGCTATGAAAATTTTGTAATAGAGGGCTTTCAGATACTGGAACTTTTTTTCGTCCCATTGATAATGACACAGGGATCAAGCGTACAAATTCATACAATTCAAGATAGCTTGCTTCCCCCTCGTCATCGTCATCTGATTCATCAAACTCAACAGACGCTACATCTTGTAAACTTTCAATGAGCTCTTGTTCATCTGCACGAATATGACCAGAAGCCAATCCAAAGCCAAGTACAACCCCAGCACACCAATCTGCCAATGATTGCACACGCTCTGCCAAAGTATGCTCATCATCTGGGAGCATCGGAAGATAGTCTAAATCATCATCCGAAAGTGCATGTGACACATCCTCAGCTTCTTCTGACAATAGCGCAAGCACTTCATCGTCTAATTTTGGAACATCAAGCGTAGATAAAATTTGTAACCATTCATCTCGAGTTGGAACTTCAGTAACACAAACTATACCTGTCAGTATGCCATGTAACTCACTCGGGCTTGAAATTTCCTCAATCCCCTCAAAATTTTGATTCCAATCTGACCAACCTGAAATATCGTCTTGCATTCGTTTATCCAATCTCTATACTTCTGTATATATTACCTTTGATTGCAAATCTGTGCGACCCGTTATGTTAGAACAATTACAGCGTCTACAGACGCATATTGGTGTTTTAAAAACACGAATTGAAACTGTTGAGAAAGAAAATGCATCGCTGTTAAAAGAAAAGGATAACAGCGAAGAGCAAGCTCATGCTCAAATTAGTCATAAAAATAGCATTATCACCCAAAAACAAGATGAAATTGATACGCTCACTGAGCAACTCTCTCAGTTACAAAATCAGTTTCAACAGCTCAATACAGATGCCACATCTTTGGCGGAGCGTTATGGGCGTTTGGAAAAAAGCTGTACCGATTTAAAAAATCGTTTTCAGGAAATTTTAGCTGAACGTAATGAATTACGCGTAGTCAAAGAAAAGATGGCAAATGAACAGCGCCATCACTTACAAGATATCAAAAATCTTCAAGATGAGCGTGAACGTTTAATTCAAAAAAATGAACATGCCAAAACAAAAGTAGAGGCCATTATTCAACGTCTTTCGATTTTAGGGACTGAACAAGATCATCATGCGCAAGAAATCCAACAGCTTGCTCATCCATCAGAGTCTAATGAGGAAGTATGAGTATGTCTGAACATGTGACTGTAGAATTACGCTTAATCGAACAAAGTTTTCGTTTAGGCACCACAACAGATAAGCAACCAGAACTAGAACGTGCGGGTCGACTTTTAAACGAAAAGTTTCAAGAGTTTCGACGTAAAGCACCCAATGTTGAACATAATAAATTGGTAATCATGGTGGCTTTAGAACTGATGCAAGAAGTTTTAGGCATGAATAAATCGTTACAAGAATATGCACAATGCGAACGTTTATTAGAAACAATGCTAGAAGATGTTGAAAAAGCGGGATAAACCGCTTTTTTTTCGTGCAATCAAGTGGCTTTTTTGCATTGTATTTATAAATTTTGAGCGTTGGTGATTTGCCACAATCCCCAAATTATGTATACTTAATATAACTCTAGGGTGTTCGCCAGTACGTCTATTCCCCTGCCGATACTTAAACTTATGGATGTGTTCTGTATATTTTGAGTGTATGCCCACCTTGAGTGGGAAACCCATTAAGTGTACGTCGCGTCCACCTTGAACTCATCGGGTTCAGGGTAACGACCATGCAGCGGCATCTCTGGAGTGTTTTATTTTAAATAATAACAATAATTTATGTGGTTTTAATTTGTTTTAATAAATCGTTTCAACTTATCCCATTTAATGCTTTGTATTCTTCATCCTTAAGAATTGAAACAAAATCATCTTTGATTAGAATTCATCACTTTACTGGCACTAAAAGCATTTTATTATTAGTTAAGTTAATAATGAAATGATTTGGATGATCTAGACTCAAAGCTAGGTCAATTCCTAAACTCATTACAGCATTGAGAATATTCATTTTCTGTATAACAAAAAATGATTTCATTTAATTCACCAAAAAAACCCAATTAAATATTCACTGCGTTTATGAAAAAATCAAAAGTGGATTAACATCACTACGTCCACTAGAGCTGAAATATAGCTATACCCTACATGAGCTTGGTACTTAAACTTATGTTACTATCTCTGAATTCTTATGATGTCTAAGCTTAAGAGAAATATAGGAACAACACCAATCCTAGAATGATCAAAGATATGATTAGCCATACATTTATACAATTAAAACTTTTAATGAAATTCCACATTTTGCTATCCCTTAGAAATGGCTAAGGAATTCTACTTTTTGGAATTTAATTTAAAAATTATAAATTAGTCTGAGCTACAAAAAATTCGACTGTAAAATAAGTATTTAAATATATGGCAATTATCCTAATATATTCATTTAAACACCTAATATCTATAGACATTCTTTATAGTTCATTGTAAAGCTTTTCAAAAACTCACCTTTAGCATTATTTAATTGATAAACAATATTGCCTTGTGTGGTTTTTTTAAAGACATCAGACTCAAATAAATCACTTTTACTACAGATGTTATTTTTGGTCAGATTTTTATACTTGTTTTCATCAAATTTCTCTGTTAAATCTTCTGTAGACTCAATCCCCTTTAAATCCGATATCAGCAACAATCCATTGCTGGTTAATCTAATTCTAGAAATGCTGGCTAAGTCATCTGTTCGATCAGGCTTAATTTGCGAAAAATTATAATTAATCACTTTGACTAAATCATTATACAGTTCGAGATTAATGATATTGAATTGATCATCAACTGCTCCAATTTGCAAAAAAGGTTGGTCTAATGAGCTCTGAGCTTTCAATTCAGCACATAGTAAAAAACTGAGTATAAATAATAAATTTCGCAACTTGTTTCTCCTCATCAACAATCCATCCATTGAAGTAAAACACTGTAAATACAAGTTTAAACTGCTGTATTACTAAATTCACGATAGCAGAAATACTCAGTTTGTTATGTATACAACCAAAAATTGTTGCTGCTAACGTGTATATTCATCCTTTGTTCATTGAAAGAAAAAGTTAGATGCTGAATAGATTCAAAAATCTATTCTTTCATACACTAAAAAGCCCACCTTTCGATGAGCTTAAGTCTAAAAATTATGAGTTATTCCACTCATTAGAGTGAACACCCAACTCATCATCACCTGTCATCAGAACTGCTGTTAAAATTGGAACTGCTAAAATAACAGGGAAGAGCACAATCCATAGATCAATGGATAGCTGATTCGAAAAAACAAAATGAATCACGATCGCGATTAAAGCCAATATTCCAAACAAAATACTTGCGAATCGAGTGGCAAATTTTGAAAGCATTATTTATTCCCCTAGTAATTAAAAATTTTCACTCTAATAGTTATGTCCTATTTTTCGAAATTAAGCAAAGTACTTTGACAAAAACCCTAAAAAAAATATGGATTTCTATAAAATACTTTTTATTTTTTCCTTAGAGGTGAATAACTTCGGTTCTACAATCACATCTTTTTTGTCAAGCTTTCTTCAACAATTGGGAAAATGCATAATAAATATCAATAACCCAATGAATCACGAAGCATATTGATAAGCGCCTTAAGTGTAGTGGATACATGACGATAACCTGGATAGTAAAGGCTAAGACCACGATAAATTGGGCTAAACTTTTCCAAAACAATACTTAATTGTTGCATTTCCACAGCATTTTTCACCAAATGATCAGGCACAAATGCGATACCAATACCATCTATTGCAGCGTCAACCATTAATGTTTGATCTGTAAGTGTCAGTGGGCCTTTGACGTCTATCTTTTCAATAATGCCATTCATATCAAATTCCCATCGAAAGATTAAGCCACTATCAAAACGGAAACGAATACAATCATGTTCATAAAGATCATGCGGAACAAGTGGCGTGGAATTTTTTAATAAATAGTCAGGTGATGCGACAGCAACAAAGCGTGCGGTTTCAGTCAAACGGATTGCAACCATCTCTTTAGGAATATCATCTGCAAGCCGTATGCCTGCATCAAAATTTTCTCCAACGATATTGGTTAATTTACCATCACACACAATATCTAAATGAACCAATGGATAATGTTGTAAGAACTTTTTAAGAACGGGCTTTAAAACCAACCTAACTGCCCCTTCACTGGCATTAATTCTAAGTACACCACTCGGCTGATCTCTAAAATCATCTAAATGATTCAGCGCATTTGAAATATTTTCCATGGATGGTCGAAGTGAATCAACCAATTTGATTCCAGCATCAGTCAAAGAAACGCTACGTGTGGTTCGATTAAAAAGCCGAACATTTAAACGGCTTTCCAAACCTTTTATAGCATGACTAATTGCTGAAGGTGTGACGTTTAACTCAACCGAAGCTGCACGAAAGTTTCGATGAGAGGCCACAGATAAAAAAATGGTTAAAGCAAAGAGTTCACCGCTTTTCAATTGATGAGCCATTTTCACTATTCTATAAAGTTTTATGAGATTGTTCTCAATAATATATTTATATAGGCTGAATGAGTACTCAAAATTGATGATAAGGAAAATTACAATGCCCAAACATGGTAACTATGCTGTAGAAAAAATAACATTTGATTCACATGGCGATGCCGTAGTTGGCGATTTATATAAACCAAATACTGATGGGAAACTCCCTGTTATTATCATTCTTGGGCCATATTCTTTTCAAAAAGAACAGGCACCCACTCAGTATGCGACACGTTTAGCAGATGAAGGTTTTATCACCCTCGCATTTGATCCAAGAACTGTGGGCGAGAGTCAAGGCATGCCACGACGTCTTGAAAATCCAAAAATGAAAAATGAAGATGTCATTGCTGCAATTGATTACATCTGTACCCGTAACGATATCGATACCGATAAAATATTTCTATTAGGAGTTTGCCAAGGTGGACCTGAAATGCTAGATATCGCTTCTTATGAAGATCGTGTCAAAGCCGTTGTTTCTGTTACTGGATACTATCGAGATAAAGAAACTGATTTATTTATGCTTGCGGCAGGTGTTACAGCAAATCCATTTGATGTTGAATCTGCACCTACGATCGAAGAGTTAGAAGCACTATTAGCGATCCGTTTAGAGAAAGCACATAATGCCAAAATACTTTATGAAACAACAGGTGAGGTGATCTATCAACCCTTAGTATCGCCAGACCTTGGTGATCGCGTCAAAGGCTCGAATGCAGGTTTACCTGGTCCAATTATATGGAGTTGGTATGGAGCATGGACGCTAAAAAACTGGGAGAATCGCTACGCGATTATGAGTGATCTTGATCATTTTTCTTATTCAACTGTAGCGGGTGTTGCAAAATTAAAGAAACCTGCGCTTATCATTCATTCAGATACCTGTATGAATCCAGCAGCGGCCCGTCGTCATTTCGAGTCAATTCCAACATCAGATAAAAAGCTTATCTGGGAAAATGGAACCAATCATTTCCAGTATTACGAACAACCTGACATTGTTGACAGAACAGTTGCACATGCAACGGATTGGTTTAATCAACATCAAAATTAAGTCCGAATCGCTTTAGCTCTGAGCTATCAAAACAAAGCCCTTTAAAGGGCTTTTATTGCCGAAGCTTGTTGTTACTTTACAGTACACTTTTCTAGATTATGTTTTCCATTGCGTTAAACAAATGAAAAAACCACCTACTTGGTGGTTTTTCATTAAAAAGTTAGTTTAATACTTATGCTAAGGACTCTTTGTGAGCATCCTCTTTGGTTTTCGCTAAATTTTTGCCCTTGGTTTTTTCAGCATTATTTTTATGAGACCGATAGTAATAAGCAATTGCAACGCCTGTCCCTAATAATGCTACTGTCTTAAACATGACACACCTCATACTGAATTGAATAACGTGTATTAGTGATACCATCAAATTCTACATAAAGTATTTCGATATGTGAGTTATGCAAGTTTGTGTGAAACTTTATTACATTTAATTTCAGAAATATAAGTAATTCATAGAATTTTCAGTATCATGCGTGATTGAAAAAAATCCCCCATGTAACCAAACAGTCACATGATAAGTTTTTATCATTTAAACATTCCTTTTCAGTTCAATTATTTTAAAAATGTACAATATTCATCAATAAAAACAGATTAAAAACGATGGCTTAATTTTTAGTGTTCAAGCATCCAGGATATGCTTTTCGCCCATAAAAAAAGCCCATCTAGCGATGAGCTTTTTTAAAATATCTATTACGAGTTATATCGCAATTCGATAGAGTTGATTTTGGTTAAGATAGAAAGATGAACCATCAATATTAAATTGACGATCGTCACCAGATTCTAACTCAATCTTTTTCCCTACTTCGACCCAACTCATACCAGTGCGGTTGCTTTGTTGTCTTTTTAAAGGAACGATCTTTACGCGAATTTCATCGCCATTTACTGCAGAGGCTATTGTCCAGCCATTTAAAATATTCATTTTTCACTCAATTGTTTTGAGCTTTTGCAAACAGAGAAGTATTTAACTATTAAGACCAACAGATATATTTTTGGAACTAACGATAAGAAGGCATCTAACCTTAATTTAAACTTTTGATATTTACATCAGCTTGATATTGCAGAAGTCAGAGTTGAAGCCAACCTTCAAGTCTTGCTTATATATTAAGCACATCTACTTTAGTATTTTCCATACTACGCTAAAGCAATATAATATGCAACTTAAATAACATTTAATTATTTTAAATTAAAAATAGCCTTTTATATAATGGCTTTGTGATGTTTATGTACGTGGCTGTATTTACAAATTATTTATATCGCCATTTAAAACAATACACTACAAACATTTGATATTTTTATAAATATATTTTGTCGATATAAACTCAGTCTACCGAACATATCTCCACATATGGCTCTCACAACTACCTTAGTGTAAGTAAATTTAAAGACTACTATACAGACTCACTTCACAATTTAAGAAGACTAGAATGTCATTTAAAAGTTTTTCACAAAATTCAACTCAAGCAAATTCAGATACTAAAAACGTTGAGCAAACTCCACCTAAAGATGCACCTCAAGCAACACCAGGGGCGACACCTCCTAATCCAAATCAGGACAATAAAGAAGTGAAAAAACCTGATACAACTCAACCTAAATAATATCTAAAGCTTAATCTAAAAAACTTACCGATGTTCGGTAAGTTTTTTTGTGTTTTTTATAAAACTATAATTCATATAAAAAATCAAGATTATCACAAGATGTAAAAAAGCCCACAAAAATGCGGGCTTTTAGATCGGCATGCTGCGAACTCATGCTCAGCGTTAACTGCTTAGGTTTTAAATCTATTTAGAGGGAATACGCAATTCCTGTAACAACCTAAACACTTCCGTTTCGCTTACGGATTCGATCAAAGCTAAGGTAACACAAATCAGTAGCTTAAACTGGATAAAATATATTTCATTACGCTTTATTTATTAAACTATAATTGCACCAAATTTAGACTGTGTGTTTCACAACTATAAAGATACAGTTAGACGTAAAATTTATCCCACAAAGCGTAGCCCTACGCCTGGTTCAGTTACAATATATTTGGGTTGTACAGCATTATCATTCAGTTTTCCACGTAATTTGGCCACCAAAATTCGTAGATAGTGGGTATCTTCCTGATGGGTTGGACCCCATAAATCACTCAAAATCTGAGGTTGAGTAATCAACTGACCTTTGTGCTGAGCCAATAAAGTGAGAAGTTGATATTCTTTTCGGGTTAGAGAAATAAGTTGCTGGTTTAAAAACACTTGTCTTTGGGCAAAATCAATCTTTAAAAACCCATCATCAAAAAATGCTGACTCCACAGCAACGTTTTGAAATTGTCTGAGCAACACCCGAATCCGAGCCATAAGCTCCTGAACACTAAAAGGCTTGGTCACATAATCATTGGCTCCAGCATCTAGCAATTTGACTTTTTCCTCTTCATTGGAACGTACTGACAAAACAATCACAGGGACATGCGACCAAGCCCTTAACTCAGATAAGACCTCTAAACCATCTAAATCCGGCAGTCCTAAATCTAGAATAATTAAATCAGCTCCCTGTAAAGCCAAAAGCTCTAAACCCTTTTGTCCATTTTCAGCCAACAGTGTCTTATAACCCTGCGCTCTAAGTGCAATATCAAGAAACTTACGAATTTGAGTTTCATCATCAATAATCAACACATTGGTCATGGAGCTTGTCGATACATTTTGTTCTGGCATGCTTTTTCCTAAAATTACTAAATGCACTTATCCAATCTGCTGGATAGGCAATTGCATACGGATGCAAGTCCCTTGATTATTTTTGGCTGAGGATGCGCTAATTTTACCCATATGCGCACCAATAATTGCTTTGACGATCGTTAAACCTAATCCTGTGCCATACTGCCCACGGTCCCCTCGTTCCATAGTATAGAACATATCAAAAATACGCTCACGTTCATCTTCTGGAATTCCTAAGCCTTGATCACTAATCGAAATTTCAAGTTCATTTTCATTCAGTTGTAGAACTTTAATACTGACCGCTTTATGTTCTGGTGAAAACTTGGCTGCATTTTCCAATACATTAAAAATCGCTTGTTCAATTAAAGCTGCATGAACAAATAGGCTGAGTGTTTGGTCGGGTAAATCAACGTCAACAAGACTATTTGGCATATAACGTTTTAAACGGCGCACCGCTGAACCAATCAATTCATCGACACCAATCCAGTCTCGTTTAAGCGTTAAACCTTCATGCCCTAAGCGTGTCATATCTAACAAATTTTGAATATAGCGATCGAGTCGCTCACCTTCTAAATGGATGGCTTCTAACAAACTATCTTGATCTTGTTGATCCATCGAGTGACGATAATTGCTCAAAGTATCAGCCGCACCAATCATAGAGGCTAAAGGTGAGCGTAAATCATGAGAAACGGATGATAACAGTGCCGAACGTAATCTCTCGGTTTCTGAACTCACATTAGCAATTTCCAATGCTTTGGTGAGTTGGGTTCGAGAAATCGCTTGAGCAATATATTCAACCATGGTTTCAGTCAGTTGCTTCTGTTCAGTATTTAATACAGATGCGTTTTTGAGAAACTTTACGCCCACCACCCCGAAACATTGCTTTGAGGCCAATAAGGGTAAAAACCACCAATCATTTTCAGTCAATGTTTGGGTAAATCGTCCTGAAGGTTGATGGTTTTTGAACGTCCAATCTGCTGAAATTTTTTCTTTACTGTTGATAACTTCAAGCGAAGACGTTGATGATTCTGGGAAATAAAACCAGACCTCGGCCGATAAATTTTTACTTAAACTACTTTCTGCTATTTTCTGGACTTGCTCTAAATCAATCGCTGTGGACAACTTTTGACCTAAATCTTGCATAATACTATTATAGCTATTGGCAGCTTTTAAAGCCATGACTTGCTCTTTAAGTCGTGAAGCTAAACGACTGGAAATCAATGCTGCTCCTAAAAAAGCAACCACGGTAATCACGCCCTGATGTGCCGAAATCTGTAAGGTAAATTTAGGTGAAATAAAGAAAAAGTTATAAGCCAAAAAGAACAACAGCGCTGAAAATACCGCAGCCAGCATTCGTGTCCTAGATGCCACAAATACCACGGCAGTGATAAAAATTACGGAAAGCTCTTCAATCCCTAAATACTTTTCGCCTAGACTTGCAATCACAATACTGATAACAGTGGTGGCTAAAACAAAAAGTATTTCTCTAAGGTTTAGAAACGAATGCGTATCGTGGAAAAAGGGCTGCCGACTTTGTTCAGCGAGAATCGGGACAATACTTAATTCAAAATTTGGCTGGTATTTAAGTAATTGATCAACAAAATTTAAACCCAAAGGAAAGACTTGCCGATGAGATTGCGCCAATACCAAAGTTGAAATGCCTCGATCAATCACATAGTCAAAAAGCGTTTTTGCATGTTGCTGACCATAGAGTATTTCAGTCATTCCACCCAATTGACGGGTTAAGTTTAGAGCTCGTTCAATTTCTCGACTCGATAAATTATCTTGTTTTTCCGTTATTTTTGAATCTTTAGAAAAAATTACCACAGTCCAATTTGCCTGACGATTTTCTGCAATTCGACAACCAGCACGAACCAAAGCCTCCGCCTGTCCATTGCCTTCAAGCATAATTAAAATATGATTTTTCAGAGGAATGGGAACAAGCCCTTGTATGGCAAAATTTTCTCGAACATCGGTATCGACATGACTAGCAACGGTTTGCATTGCCAATTCACGTAATGCTGTAAGATTTGAACTGTTGAAAAAGCGTTGCAATGCCTGTTCAGCTTGCTCAGGGACATAGACTTTACCCTGATTTAAACGCTCAAGTAATTCATTGACAGGTAAATCAATTAATCGAATATCACGAATCCGCTCAAACACTCGATCAGGTACGGTTTCAGTCACCCGAATACCCGTAATTTGATAGACCACGTCATTTAAACTTTCTAGGTGCTGAATATTCATGGTGGTAAATACATCAATACCCGCATCCAATAGCTCATTGATATCTTGCCAACGTTTTTCATGACGACTATTTGGCATATTGCTATGCGCAAATTCATCCACTAAAACAATACTGGGTTTGCTTGCAAGTACAGCATCAAGATCCATTTCTTCAAGATAATGCCCTTGATATTCAATCGCCTTTCTTGGAATGATCACCAAACCTGAGATGAGGTTTTCAGTTTCAATGCGACCATGGGTTTCAACATAGCCAATTACAATGTTGACACCTTGCAAGGCAAGTTCATGTGCACGCACTAACATTGCAAAAGTCTTCCCCACGCCAGGTGCAGCACCTAAAAATATGGTGAGGCGCCCAGATTGATATCGCTGAGTGTGTTGCAGCAGAACATCTGCTTTATTATTTCTATAATCGGTCATCACCGTCTGCTTGTTTAATATTTATGAATCGAGGTCCAGTTGTGTCGCTGTACTGCCACTCAATAGCACAAATTCCCATTGGGAAATATCGTTGGATTGCACTTGATCCATCTATGAGCAAAAGCAAAAAGAGAGGCTGTTTGAATTCACACTAAAAATAGAATCCTAATAACCCCCTCTTTAAAATTAGGGAAATACTGTGCCCTCATCCTAGGTTCATTTCACTTTGATGCTCTTAATCAATTCATTTTTTTACAATTTGATCCAAAGCCAAATTTAATTCAAGTACATTGACTCTGGCTTGCCCTAAAATTCCAAATGTCGGTTGTAAGCTACTTTCTTGTACTAACCTTATCACATCCTGTTCCTGCAAATGTCTTGCTTTAGCGACACGTTTCACCTGAATCATTGCAGATTGAAGACTGATTTGAGGATCAATTCCACTCCCTGAAGCTGTGACCAAATCAGCAGGAATAGCACTTTTTTCAATGTGCTCCTGCATCGCGATTTTATCTAAACGTGCATCTACAGCCTTATGCAAATCAGGATTGGTTCGTGCCATATTACTTCCCGCCATTGCCATAGGATCATAATTGGCAGCAGATGGTCTTGGTTGAAAATATTGCGCTTGCACAAAAGGTTGTGCAACCAGTTGAGAGCCTAGTACTCGATCATTTTCAACAATCAAACTCCCGTTGGCTTGTTGATCAAAAAGAATTTGCCCCAGTCCTGTTGCGGCGGCACTGTAGACAAACCCACATAGGCCCAAAGCAACGATGGTTAGTCCGAATGATGCTCGGGTTAAGCCAACAAACGCTGATTCAACCAATAGATTATTTTCAGTCTTCATTTCTATCATCCTCAAAATTTCTAAAGCGCCAATAAAGGGCTGATCATTAGATCAATCACTTTGATAGCGATAAATGGCAACAACACACCACCCACACCGTAGATCAACATATTTCGACGTAATAATTGCGTCGATGTTGAAGGCTTAAACTTCACCCCACGCAATGCAATTGGAATCAGTAATGGAATAATGATGGCATTGAAAATAAGTGCAGAAAGAATTGCACTTTCTGAACTTCCCAAGCGCATAATATTTAAGGCGCCCATTTGGGGAATGGCTGCTACAAATAAAGCAGGTAAAATTGCAAAGTATTTTGAAATGTCATTTGCCAATGAAAAGGTGGTCAATGCACCACGCGTAATCAACTGCTGTTTACCTATCTCAACCACCGATAACAATTTAGTTGGGTCCGAATCCAAATCCACCATATTGCCAGCTTCTTTTGCTGCTTGGGTCCCAGAGTTCATAGCCAAACCAATATCAGCTTGCGCCAAAGCAGGTGCATCATTGGTTCCGTCTCCAACCATAGCGACCAGATGGCCTTTATTCTGTTCATCACGAATACAATTTAACTTGTCTTCGGGTTTTGCTTCAGCAATGTAATCATCGACACCGGCTTCAGCCGCAATAGCAGCAGCGGTTAAAGGGTTATCACCTGTGACCATGACTGTTTTGATACCCATTTCACGTAAGCGGGCAAATTTTTCCTTGATGCCTTGTTTAATCACATCTGAAAGTTCAATTACTCCAAGAATATTCTGATCTTTTGCCACAACTAACGGCGTAGCACCTTTTGAAGCCACCTGCTCTACACGGGTTCTCAACTCACTATGATTCTCAAGATTCTGTGAAACAAATTTAAGAATTGCATCTAATGCCCCTTTGCGAATTTGAGGTCCATTCAGTAAATTTACCCCAGAGATTCGAGTTGCTGCATTGAATGCAATAAACTCGACTTGTTCAGGCTCAACAATATGTTCGCCTTGCTCTTTTGCCAAAACTACAATGGATTTGCCTTCTGGGGTTGGGTCTGCAAGTGAGGTCAATATTGCGGCTTGACGAAGTTCCGACTCAGTCACGCCTGTCAGTGGGAAAAATGCTGTTGCCTGACGATCACCGTAAGTGATGGTGCCTGTTTTATCGAGCAGTAATACATCCACATCACCAGCCACCTCAACGGCTTTACCCGATTTGGCAATCACATTGGCTTTTAAAGCCCGATTCATCCCCGCAATCCCGATTGCAGGCAACAACCCTCCAATCGTGGTTGGAATTAAACACACCAACAGCGCCACCAAAAGAATAGGATTGATTTCAATTTTTAAGAAATGTCCAATAAAAGGTAAACTCACCACCACTGCAATAAAAGTGACAGTCATAACAGTCAGTAAAATGCCCAGTGCGATTTCATTGGGTGTTTTCTGACGATTAGACCCCTCAACCAAAGCAATCATACGATCAAGAAAGCTGTTACCCGCTTCTGCGGTGACTTGTACCACAATACGATCGGTTAAAACTTTAGTTCCCCCAATCACACCCGACTTATCTGTACCTGCTTCACGTAATACAGGTGCTGACTCCCCTGTCACCGCAGCTTCATTAATTGTCGCAAAACCATGAATAATTTCACCATCCGCTGGAATAAGTTCTCCTGCACGGACTTCAATCAAGTCATTCATTTTTAATAAGCTTGCAGCAATTTGCACCCCATCTACATCCTCTTTAGAGCTGAGTCGACGTGCGGTCAAATTTTGACGGGCTTGTCTTAAGGAAGAAGCTTGACCACGACCTTTGGCTTCTGCAATGGCTTCAGCATAGTTAGCAAACAATACGGTGATAAATAAAATCAAAGTCACAGATAAGCCAAATATTATATTGGCTTTGCCCGCTAAAGTACTGACTAGTGTGATGATGGTGCCCAGCCAAACAATCGCCATCACCGGATTTTTAATGGCATGTTGTGGTAACAATTTAATCAAGGCATTTTTCCAGGCTTCGCCTTGGAATAAAGTTGATGATATATTTTTAGTAGAGTGTTTTTGAATAGATTGTTTTGAATGATTCATTGTCTTCACCTTAGCCTTGTACCAATAACAGCTGATCAGCAATAGGCCCTAAAACAAGGACTGGCATAAATTGTAATAAAGTCAACATCACCACAATTGCGATCAGAGTGAAGGCAAAAGTTGGGGTTTCCACTTTTAAACTACCACTGCTTTCAGGAGCTTGACGCTTTGCAGCTAAACGAGCAGCAATCATTAGCGGGATGATCAATGTTGGGAAACGTCCAAGCAGCAAAGCAATGACACAGCTAACATTCCACCACACTGTATTGTCAGCTAAACCTTCGAAACCGGAACCATTATTGGCAAAAGCCGAAACATACTCATACAAGACTTGGGAAATGGCATGATATTGCGGATTGCTATTACCTGTAAGCTCAGGGAAAAACAAAGCAATTGAGCTTAAACCCAGAATCGTAATCGGCTGAATTAAGATCACCACAGCAAGTAATTTGATTTCACCTGCTTCAATTTTGCGTCCAAATAATTCCGGCGTACGTCCTGTCATCAACCCAGCAATAAATACAGCCAAAAACAAATAGATCATAAATTGTTGTAAACCACAGCCAATCCCACCCCAGATCGCATTGATTAGCATATTTGCAAGCGCAACTAAACCAGTTAAGGGAGATGCAGAATCATGCATCATATTGACTGAACCGTTGTTGACCTGTGTAGTTAATGCTGCCCACAGCGCAGAAGATGCTTCACCAAAACGTACCTCCTTGCCTTCCATGGCATAAATTTGCATTGCTGAAGATGAAAGGCTTTCAGACCAGATTGCCGTTGTGGCGGAAATCACTGACATCAGCAACATCGAGCCAAAAACAAAGCCAGCAAATTTTGCCCGTTTGGTTAAAAATCCCAACATAAAAATCACGGCGACAGGAATAAGTAAAATCGCAATCATTTTTAAGAAATTTGAAAATGGGGTTGGATTCTCTAATGGCACACTACTGTTAGGCCCATACCAACCACCACCATTACTGCCCAATTGCTTAATCGCAACCATTGGTGCAACTGGACCAAGTGGAATTTTTTGAGTTTTTAATTCAGCGGCTTGGTCAATGACTTGAACTTCTGGGCCACCTTGAAAGGTTGATGGCACACCTTGGCTATTCAGTAATAATGACCAAATCATGCATAACGGAATTAAAAACCGAAAGGTTGGGCGAATCACGTCGGCCCAATAATTACCCACATTGATTTTTTTAACTTTATTTTCAAAGCTTAGATTTTGATCTGATTCTGATAAAGTATTTGATTGAGGATAAAACAAAGCACGTACCGTTGCCACCACCATTGCCAAACCCATCATTGGAGTAATGATTTGCAACCCAACAATTCCAACCATCTGTGATAAATATGACAGTTGTGCCTGACCTGAATAATGTTGTTGGTTGGTATTGGTCAGAAATGAAATCATGGTATGTAGTGCTAAATCCCATGACATATTGGGTGCATTATTTGGATTGAGTGGCAAACTTGCTTGGCACATAAACAGTACCCAAGTCACCAATCCAATCACAATACAACTCATCACAAAGCTGAGTGAATAGGTCTTTGCATTCATGCCCTGTTTAGGATTTGTGCCAAAAACACGATAAATTGGCTTTTCAATCCAGCTAAACACTGGATCAATTTTCATGTCTTTATTTTGCATGATACAGGCAAGATATTTCCCTAAAGGAAAAGCCAAAAGCACCACAATCACCAAGACTAAAATCAACTCTAACATGACATTCCCCCCCAACTTGAATGACTCAAATTAAAAATGTCGATATTGCAATGATTTATATGTTTTTGAAGTAAGCATAATTTTGGATGCTGTACTTGTTGATGCGCTATAAATTTAGCACTCATCTTTTTTCATCCTAAACACTGGGATATTCCACGACTCAGTATCTAAAAATTCCCCGTAAACTCTCTATTTACAGTCAGATCAGCCGCGTAAAAATTTCGTAAAATTTTGTCTTTTTTCATTTATAAACAGCCCTAAATACATTACAAAGGTTCAAATTTTAAAACGCTTGTTTATTTCATTTATGGAAAATTTTGAACTGCTTAAAGCTTTATTTTTGGGGTTAATCGAAGGTTTAACTGAATTTTTACCGATTTCCAGTACAGGTCATCTGATCTTATTTGGTCATTTAATTGATTTTCATTCAGATTCTGGACGCGTGTTTGAGGTTGTGATCCAATTGGGTGCAATCTTAGCGGTATGTTGGCTTTACCGACAAAAAATCATTGAGTTAATTCGAGGTTTTTTCTCAGGGGATGTTCAGGCTAGACGTTTCGCAATTAATGTTTTGGTTGCTTTCATTCCTGCTGTGGTGATTGGTGTGTTAGCGGTCGATTTTATTAAACAGGTTCTATTTAGTCCTTTGGTTGTAGCCTTTGCTTTAATCATTGGTGGTTTCATTATTTTTGCTGTGGAAGCGAGAAAGTTTGAACCCAAAACTATAGAAGCCACTGACATTACCTTAAAACAAGCTATTCTGGTTGGATTTGCTCAATGTCTTGCTATGATTCCAGGAACCTCACGTTCAGGCGCAACCATTATTGGCGGAATGTTGTCTGGTTTATCACGTAAAGCGGCAACTGAATTTTCTTTTTTCCTTGCGATGCCAACCATGTTAGGTGCTGCAACCTATGATTTGATTCGAAATGCAGACGTTTTAACTTCAGACAATCTCATCAATATTTCGGTGGGTTTTATTGCAGCATTTATTGCAGCATTATTAGTGGTCAAGGCTTTAGTGAAGTTTGTTGAAAAACACACCTTGAGAGTGTTCGCGTGGTATCGTGTGGTGTTGGGTATCATTTTGCTGTTGGTATTTTTATAAAATCTCATCGATGCTGAATAAGCGCTCGTTGAGAGATCTTGTTATTTTATCCTGTTGCCCTACATTTAGCGTGGGGCTTTTTTTAAGTTGTTTTTCTCATTTTTTATGTGGTTTCTTTTTTGCTTTTCTCATTAAGTGTATGAAAAGAAAATCCACAATGTACAGATCAATAATTGCATAGCTCAATGCTATATCTTAAATCTTAATTTTCATACAACTTATATCCAGTCTAAATTTATAATTTGCTTTTTTTCATCTTTTGAAAAATTCTTTAACTGGTATTTCGTCATTAAAGCCATCTTGATAACCATAATCAATTTGGCTCTAGCTATCTTGAGCACCAGCGTCATATGCGCTATTATGTAGCAACCGCACAATAAATAGAGTGATTCGCCATTTAAAATAATTCCTTTACGCATAAGGAAAGAAATAATGGCTGAATCACATATCGTATCAGGATTAACTAGAAAACGTGCAGAATTGCTTGGTCAAATTGAAACACACCAAAAAGAAATTCAACGTATCTCTGAAATACTACTGCATGTAGATCACACGATTAAGCTATTTTCACCTGATTTTGACCTAAGAAGCGTTAAATCTAAGCGTACAAACCAAAGAAACCCTTATTTTGGGCGAGGTGAACTACAGTCATTGGTATTAACTTGCTTGCGTGAAGCAAATGAGCCAATGAACTACAAAGATTTAATGATGAAAGTTTTGGATATTAAAGGCATAGATTCATCTGTAGGTAATGATATTTCACCGAGCTTCATCAAAGTGCTGAACCGATTAAGAGATAAAGGCATTATTATCGCCCATAGCAATCATCGTCCTCATTTGTGGGGCATAGCGGATTAGCAGACTAAACGCTCTGATTTACGCTTATTGCCCTGCCAATAGCCACACCAATCTTGATGTGTTCGAGTTTGAGCGCATTTCATTAAAATATCAGTAAAGATTTCACCATTCGACCATCTACGAGTATCTTCACGATAAGCAGCTTCATTGGCGTAGTTGGCAAGGTACATCACACTAAACTTGTGCATCTGCCCTAACTGCATACGTCTGAACCGACTGAAATAGCTTTCAGCAAGATTATTGGTCACACCATCTTTAGAGCGATATTCATATTGATGATTGACACGTTTAGTTGTGAAACGAGCATTCAGTGTATCGTATGCTGTACTTTCATCTGCATGGATTGTTGAACCATGCTTGATATGTTGATTGGCAAGATGATTAATGTCTTTTTGATTTTCACTATAAACCACATAGGTTTTGGTTTTATCAGCACCTTGTAGATCACTGTTGATTGCTTTTTGGCGAAGTACCACCACACACCGTTTATTTGGATTTTGATATTCAGCCTTGCGCCGATCTACACGGTCATCCTTGTGGTTTTTAGGGCGTACATAGCCATTTACATACGCACCATCCATGTGAACATCACCTGATAATAATTCATCGTCACGCTGATCTATCAGGCTTTCACGAATTTTATGTGCCAATACAAAAGCGGTCTTATACTGAACACCTAAATCCCGACCTAACTGCAAAGCAGATAAGCCTTTTACAGCGTTAGAGTAAATGGCAATAGCAGCTAAATAGATTTTGAGTGGCAACTTATGAAAGGCAAAGATCGTACCTGATGTTACGCTGAACGTGTGATTACAGCACTTACAACGCCATTGCTTGCGTCCACGTATGAAATAGTGATGATCTTGGGTGTCACAATGAGGGCATGTGGGTTGTTCTTTTCCCCACCGCATTTCTTTGAACAATAAGAAAGCTTGTTCATGGGTGATTTGCATAATTTCATATACAGATAAAGTACGAGCCTTTGCTGATAGTAGGAAATGTTGCTTAGATTCTTTTTTCATAAAATCACCCATCACAAACAAGATATGCTTAATATATTGTAATAGTTTTAATCATCAAATATAATGATTTAAAATATTATAGCGACATGCTATGTCGTTTATCTTTTATGAGGTCAAACCGTGAGTGACGATGAATGGAAAGACTATGCCAAAGGCTTAATTAAGGCAGAAATTGCCCGAAAAAACATAAGCCTGATTGATCTATCCAAAAAGCTTGAAGCAATGGGTATATCAGAAACACCGCAAAACATTAGCAATAAGATCAATCGTGGTACGTTTGGGGCAATATTTATGCTTCAAATACTTAAAGCGATTGATTGCAAGGATTTAAAACTTTAAATCACATATCTAACTTGAACAGGAAGCGAAATTTAATGGCAGGTAAAACACGACAAGCCACTAACAGCGATTTAACCAAAGCTAAATCCGCAAAAAATGATGAGTTTTATACTCAATATATTGATATTGAAAAAGAAATGAACGCATATTTAGAATACAACGAAAATGTGTTTAAAGGTAAAGTGGTTTTATTGCCTTGTGATGACCCTGAATGGAGTAACTTTACAAAATATTTTGCTCAGAACTTTCAAAGACTTGGTTTGAAAAAGCTGATCAGCACAAGCTATGCGCCTAATAGTAAATTAATAACTTCCAATTATCAGCCCTCATTATTTGAAAGTAACAATCCAAAATTTGATCAAGAAAAAACATTAAGTAAAGGAAAAATATTTATTCTTGAAAAAGATAAAAATCAGGATAATCGTATTGATCTTGATGATTTAGATTGGTCGTACTTAGATGGTAATGGTGATTTTAGAAGTAATGAAATTAAAAAACTTCGTGATGAAGCCGATATTATTGTGACCAATCCACCATTCTCTTTATTCCGTGAGTTTTTAAGTTGGGTTATAGAAGATGAAAAAAAATTTCTCACTATAGGTAATATTAATGCAATTACGTATAAAGAGGTTTTTGGACAAATTAAAAATAATAAAGCGTGGTTAGGTACAGGCATGGGGCGTTGGATTTCAGGTTTCATTGTTCCAAAGCAATATGAGCTTTATGGAACAGAAGCGAGAGTTGATGAAGATGGTAATCGCATAGTTTCAACAAACAACTGTTTATGGTTGACAAATTTAGATCACGGTAAACGACATGAGCCATTGCAATTAATGACTATGCAAGACAATCTTCGTTTTAATAAAAAGATGAAAGGTAAAGAGAAGTACGACCATTATGATAACTACGATGCAATAGATGTCCCTTTTACTAACTGCATTCCGAGTGACTACGATGGAGTAATGGGTGTTCCTATCACTTTTTTAGATAAATATAACCCAGATCAATTTAAAATCCTTGGTGCTAGTGACAATGGTGCTGTTGATGATATTTACAAGCTACCACATTTCAAAAAACATAATGAACCTTATATTGATGGTAAAAAATGTTATAAGCGATTATTTATTAGGACTTTAAGAAATGGATGCTAAGTTAAATACTGAAATCACCATCAAGGATATTTGTGACGGTTTTACGTTTAATGAATATGAGGGAAAGGGCTTATTTGGACTGTCAGGTGACTTAACTATTCAGCCCGAATACCAACGTCATTATATCTATGGGGATGGTAAGCGTGATGTGGCGGTAATCGAATCTATTTTAAAGGGTTATCCATTGGGTGTAATTTATTTTAATACGACACCTGATGGTAAATTTGAAGTATTAGATGGTCAGCAACGCATTACAAGTATTGGGCGTTTTTATACAAATAAATTCTCAATAGTTGATGAAAAAGGTAAACCACAAACTTTTGATAGTTTACCTACTGATAAGCGTAAAATTATTGAAGAAGCAAAACTATTAATTTATGAATGCAAGGGAACTGAAACTGAAATAAAAGAATGGTTTAAAACCATTAATATTGTTGGTGTTCCACTTAATGAGCAAGAACTTTTAAATGCTGTTTATTCAGGCAAATTTGTTACGTTGGCTAAAGCCGAGTTTAGCAATAGCAAGAATACAAACATTCAAAAATGGCAGTCATATATTAAGGGTTCTGCAATTCGCCAAGAATTTCTCGAATGTGCGCTAGATTGGGTAGGTCGTGGAAATATTAGTGACTATATGAGTAAGAATAGACATAACAACAATATAGACGAATTAAAAGCCTACTTTACATCGGTAATTGATTGGGTTAGTACACTGTTTATTAATGTCGAGAAAGAAATGATCGGATTGAATTGGGGGGATTTGTATGAAAGATACAAAACTACTGCCTACAACCCGACTAAAATTTCTGATGATGTTAAAAGATTGTATGCAGACCCCTATGTAAAAAATCGAAAAGGAATTTTTGAATACATATTGGGCGGTGAAACTGATACACGCTTATTGGATGTTCGTATATTTGACGATGCAATCAAGCGAAAAGCTTACGCATTACAAACTAATGATGCTAATGCTAAGAGTATTTCAAATTGTCCGTTATGTGCCAATGGCAATAATGCCAATAAGACAAAGATTTACTCACTCAAAGAAATGGATGCAGATCACGTTCAGGCTTGGAGTAAAGGCGGTGCAACCAATATTGAAAACTGTGAAATGCTTTGTATTACTCACAATCGGAGTAAGGGAAATCGTTAGTAATCTTGGTATGGCATAGATTATTGATAGTTATTTTGTAAAAGAAGCTAAATTTAACTTAGCTTCTTGCTTGTTAAACAATTGATTATTAATATTTTGTGCGGTTGCTACATAATATCGGTCATATGAATTGTTGAAATTATTTTGATCATCGAATCTTGCAAGAAAAACATTAACATTTACACGAATATTCCGTGTAGGCATTATGCTAGAAATTGAATGTTTATATATGATTTGTTCTTGACCTACGCTGTTTCTTAACATCAATACATAGGAATCAAAAGACTCAATATATCCTTGCAATTTAATTCCATTCACAAGAAAAATAAAAACTGCAATACGTTTTTTTCGTAAAATATTTAAGAACGGATCTTGTAAAGTTTGAATATGAGACATATAAAACTCCAAAAAATTTTAAACACTTAAAAGACTGTTATTTTTAGATAAATTTTTCATTAAACGCATCCTGCAAATTATGCTTTGTTTGACGATGATAAGGTCTCACCTCTCTTATTTATGCTTCAATTTTCAAAACAAAGTTTTATTAAAATTATCGAATAGGTGTAGCTAACCTCTCATATTTGCATGATTCATCCTCATCGTCGAAGAGTCCATTTAAGCATTGTCGTTGGATGAATTTTTGCCATCGTGGATAAGTGAACGTGCTGGTGTTGTGTATGTTCATTGGTTGAGGCTTCGACTGGGTAGTACATTACACCGCTTTATTAAACACTGCTTTTGGATTGTTTGTGTTGCATGAATATTCGTATTTTCATTGAGCGCCATTTTAGAAACATCCGCCCAAGATTGCTGAGCAACAATTGAAGTACCAACAAAGATAAACAACGTGGAACTGATGTACAAAATTGTGCGCATTTATTTCTCCGAGATTGAGAGACACTTATTAAGAGAGTAAATCGAAGAGTTGATCATCTAGATGACCTGAAAATGACATTTTTGTAATCCATATCCAACTTATGTTTTATCACGCTATTATGTTTCTAAAAGGTATTTTAGGACACTAAAATGAGAATCTTATTAATAGAAGATGAGCAAAAAACAGGTGATTACCTTAAACAAGGCTTATCTGAAGCGGGCTATATAACTGATTGGGTCACTGATGGGCTCACGGGTAAACAATATGCACTTTCTGAGGAATACGATGTCATTATAATGGATGTAATGTTACCGGGAATGGATGGATGGCATATTATTGAAGCTGTACGTAAAAGCGGGAAAAACATGCCCATTTTATTTTTGACAGCTCGGGATCAAATCGAAGATCGAGTAAAAGGTTTAGATTTGGGCGCAGATGACTATCTGGTTAAGCCATTTGCTTTTGCCGAACTCCTTGCAAGAATAAAAAGCTTACTCCGCCGAGGACAGCAAAGAGAAGACCATAACTTAATCAGTATTGCCAATCTCGAACTTGATATCAGAAAACGCCGTGTTACTCGTGCAGGACAACGAATTGATCTAACGGCAAAAGAATTTGCGTTGATGGAATTATTTATGCGTAGACGTGGAGAAATTCTGCCGAGAGCGCTGATTGCATCGCAAGTTTGGGATATGAACTTTGACAGTGACACCAATGTAGTCGAAGTCGCAATTAAACGTTTAAGAAATAAAATTGATAGTAACTTTACACCTAAACTGATTCAAAATATTCGGGGAATGGGGTATGTTCTAGAGATCGAAGATGAGGCTTAAAGTCTTCAATGCGATCAGTTTTCGAATCGCGATTCTTTTTTCTCTCTCAACGGTCACCATCTTGATCATCATGGGCTTCGTGATACTTCTTGGTGTCTCGCAGCACTTCGAAAGTGAGGATCGAGTGCTACTTGAGGGAAAAATTCAGTCTATACAAAATCTCTTAAAACAAAACCCAACCAACACATCTAAACTTAATGCCTTATTAAAAGATTCTCTTATCGGGCATGATAATCTGATTGTTCAAATTGAACGACCTGTAAATCAAATTGTATTCAATTCCGCACAAATTGTCCTCACGCCACACAGTACTACCGACCAAAATCAATGGTTAAAATGGGAAGTACAAAATAAAAACTATCGTGGGCTGGCCTATCAAAATATTTTTGAAGATGATAAAGATGCACAATCTACACAAATTATTGTTGCGATTGATACATCAGAACATATATCTTTTTTAAAAGCATTCAAACGCCAGCTATTCTATATTTGTTTAATTGGCGCACTATGTTTAATGTTTTTAGGATGGTTTGCTGTTTGGCGAGGATTACGCCCGATCAAAAAAATAGCACAAGTTGCCGAAGGGATTTCAGCCCAGCATTTATCTGAGCGTTTAGAAGTTGAGAATACTCCAACAGAATTAAAACCACTAACCATCGCCTTTAATGAAATGCTTGACCGTTTAGAGTCGGCTTTAGAAAAACTTTCAGACTTTTCATCCGATCTTGCACACGAAATTCGCACTCCAATCAATAACTTAATGACTCAAACCCAAGTATGTCTATCTCGCAGTCGTGATATAGAGGCCTATAAAGAAGTCTTATTTTCTAACTTAGAGGAATGTGAACATCTGGCAAGAGTCGTTTCAGACATGCTGTTTTTGGCTAAAGCAGAAAATGGTCTTAGCCTTAAAAACTTACAAACAATTAACTTGTATGAAGAATTTGATAAATTATTTGAATTTTATGATGCTTTCGCAGCACAAAAGAATATCACATTTCACCTTTTCGGTAATGGAAAAGTAAATGCAAATATTACTATGCTACGCCGTGCGCTCAGTAATTTAATATCTAATGCGATTAAATATGGCAAGCCAAACTCGGTCATTCAAATTAAATGCCAGCAAACAGCAGATTACAATAGTTTTTCAATTGAAAATGAAGGCCCAACCTTGTCAGCTGAACAGTTGTCTCGATTATTTGACCGTTTCTATCGAACTGATGCATCTCGACAACGCATGGAAGATGGGACAGGTCTAGGGCTTGCTATCACCAAGTCGATCCTGACACTTCATGGTGCAACTATCCAAGCTGAATCACGAGATGGTTTAGTAATTTTTACGGTTATTTTTAAAAAACAAGATCTTTCAACATGATACGTAAGAAAAAAGACTCATAAATAAAATAAAATTAGAAATAAATAAACCTTAACAACAATAAAGGGAGCAAAAACCCTCTGTTGAGTGAGAATTACATCGTGTACTTTCGCCGAACGGCGATAGCCAATATCACTTCATGATAAAACGACTATGCGTGATTATACAAAGCAAAAACAGGTTAATTTATATGCTTGTCATTATCAGGATTAATCTAAAATGATGATTTTTGACTCACGCAAGAGGCGTAATAGATAAAATAATAATGAACTATGATTAAGAATAAAGGGTTAAAGGTGAATTATGTTCAGAAGAATATCGTCTTAGGTAGGTTTGCAAACCAAATTTATAATTGCAACAATATCTTATAAAAATTGAACTGTTTTACTTGACCTTAACATTATGTAAGAGTTTAGGATTTAGATCATGATATAAGACTTATAGGTGTGACTTATGGAAAATAGATCAACTGATCGTGTTTCCGGTTTAAAAAGTAGTTTACAAATCAAGGGAATGAGCTGTGCTAGTTGTGTAAGTCGAATAGAAACAGCACTTAAAAAAGTCAATGGTGTAACCAATGCATCGGTTAATCTAGCCACTGAACGTGCCGATATCACCTCCAATACTCCTATCGACCGTGAAGCCTTGATCAAAGCCGTTGAACATGCTGGATATGAAGTGGCTGATGTAACCACAGAGTTGTCAATTGATGGCATGACCTGCGCCTCATGTGTCAGCCGGGTTGAGAAAGCTCTTAAAAATGTACCCGGCGTAAAAGAGGCCAATGTCAATCTTGCCACTGAACGTGCCACCATTTTCGGAACAACCAATGTAGCAGCATTAATCTCAGCCGTGGATAAGGCAGGTTATGATGCGAAAGAAATTCAAACGGCTATTCCAAATCAAGCAGAACACTTAGAAAAAAAAGATCAAGAACGCGCTGAATTAAAGCGTGATCTGACACTTGCTACTATCTTTGCCTTACCTGTTTTTATATTAGAAATGGGTTCGCATCTTATTCCGGGCATGCATCATCTAATTGCTCAGACGATTGGTGTACAAAATAGTTGGTATTTACAATTTATTCTCACCACATTGGTTCTAGTAATTCCTGGACGAAGATTTTATATACATGGTTTACCTGCTTTATTACGTTTAGCACCAGATATGAACTCTTTGGTTGCAGTTGGAACATTGGCTGCTTATTTATTTTCAATTGTCGCAACATTTATACCAAACGTCTTACCTGCTGGTACAGTGAACGTTTATTATGAAGCTGCTGCTGTGATTGTGGCTTTGATCCTATTAGGTCGTTTTCTTGAAGCCAAAGCCAAAGGTCGAACGTCAGAAGCCATTCAGCGTTTAGTCAGCCTACAAGCCAAAGTTGCTCACGTTTCTCGTCACAACCAAATCATCGACATACCAATTGATGAAGTTGTTGCTGGTGACTTTATCATTGTAAAACCAGGTGAGCGTGTTCCCGTTGATGGACGAGTCATTGAAGGCAGAAGCTTTGTTGATGAATCTATGATTACTGGTGAGCCTATACCTGTTGAGAAGAACATCGACAGTGATGTAGTCGGTGGTACTATAAATCAAAATGGGACTTTAAGCTTTACCGCAGTTGCGGTCGGTGGCGAAACCATGCTCGCACAAATTATTCGTTTAGTTGAGCAAGCGCAAGGCTCCAAAATGCCAATTCAAGCTGTGGTTGATAAAATCACCTTATGGTTTGTCCCAGCAGTAATGGTGGCTGCTGTACTGACATTCTTGATCTGGTTGATTTTCGGTCCTTCTCCTGCTTTAACCTTCGCTTTAGTGAACGCGGTAGCTGTCCTTATTATTGCTTGTCCTTGTGCCATGGGTCTAGCAACGCCAACCTCGATTATGGTCGGAACAGGTCGTGGTGCAGAGTTAGGGGTATTGTTCCGTAAAGGTGAAGCATTACAGTTACTCAAAAATGCCAAAATCGTTGCGGTAGACAAAACAGGAACATTGACAGAAGGTCATCCTGTACTCACTGATTTTGAAGTTACTGAATCATTTGAACGTGATTACGTATTGAGTCGAGTTGCAGCTGTTGAATCTCTTTCAGAGCACCCAATTGCGAAAGCCATCGTAGATGCAGCAATCAAAGAAAACCTCACTTTGCCAAAAGTAGAACAATTTGATTCCGTAACTGGTATGGGGGTTTATGCTCAGATCAATGAAAATGAAGATATTCATATTGGTGCAGACCGCTATATGTTGCAACTCAATATTGATATCTTACCCTTTACCAATGCAGCTCAACGTTTGGGTGACGAAGGTAAATCACCATTATATGTTGCAATTCAAGGCAAACTCGCAGCAATTATTGCTGTTGCAGACCCTATTAAATCTACAACACCATCTGCGATTAAAGCGTTGCATCAACTCGGTCTAAAAGTGGCAATGGTTACGGGAGATAATGCGCGTACAGCACAAGCTATTGCTCAGCAATTAGGTATTGATGAAGTCATTGCCGAAGTACTCCCTC
Organism: Acinetobacter legionensis; assembly: GCF_048552295.1. Taxonomy (NCBI): domain Bacteria; kingdom Pseudomonadati; phylum Pseudomonadota; class Gammaproteobacteria; order Moraxellales; family Moraxellaceae; genus Acinetobacter; species Acinetobacter legionensis. The sequence continues at coordinate 25,250 of NZ_JBIMCW010000008.1, read as the reverse complement.
AAGGCAAAGTAAAAGCAGTTCAAACATTGAAAGCAAAATATGGCAATATTGCATTTGTCGGTGATGGTATCAATGATGCGCCTGCTTTGGCTGAAGCAGATGTGGGGCTGGCCATTGGTACAGGTACGGATGTTGCAATTGAGTCGGCGGATGTTGTGCTGATGTCAGGTAATTTGCAAGGTGTCGCTAACGCAATTGCCTTATCAAAAGCAACCATCGGCAATATTCAGCAGAATTTGTTCTGGGCGTTTGCTTACAATACCCTGCTGATTCCAGTGGCTGCTGGATTATTGTACCCTGCTTATGGCATTCTGCTTTCTCCGATATTTGCAGCAGGCGCAATGGCCTTATCCAGTGTATTTGTTTTGGCGAATGCCTTACGTTTACGTCGCTTTCAACCCGCTTCTACTTTCGAGTAGGAGCTTGTAGAGAGAAATCTTAATGAATATTGGAAAACTGTCTCAAAGTGTGGGGATATCAGCCAAAATGATTCGATATTATGAACAAATTGGTCTTATTCCTATAGTGGGTCGAAGTAATGCAGGTTACCGCTCATATACAACTCAGGATGCTGAACGCTTAAAATTCATTCGAAGTTCAAGATCGCTTGGATTTTCAGTTGCAGAAATCGCAGATCTGCTGGATTTATGGAACAATAAGAATCGACAAAGCGCAGATGTCAAACAAATGGCACTCTCACATATCGAGAAGTTAGAAATTCGGATTCAAGAACTACAGAAAATGACCAACACTTTACAAGATTTGATTAATTGTTGTGCTGGTGATGAACGACCGAATTGTCCTATTCTCGATGGATTGCAACAGCAAAAAATTGCATTAGAAGAAACCTATCATCAAAATGATTCTTTATCTTTTTCACCCCTTGCTCAACAAAAAGTAAAAAAAGATTGAATGCTTAGCTTTAACAATGACTACTCAAATAAAAAAGCGACCCATTTGGTCGCTTTTTTATCATATAGCCTTTAGCGTGGGGGATAACCCACTGCGGTTAAGTTGTCTCTTAAATCATCTTCAGTAACACTGGTTTTCACTTTGAGACTGCGACTAGGTGGATCTGCGATAACTTCCGCCTTAGTATCTAAAGACTGAATTGCTTTAGTGATACGACGCGCGCAAGCACCACAGGTCATATTTGCGATATAAAATTCCATGCTAGACTCCTACATTAAATGGTAACGCCATGATAAAAGTTTCCATAATTGTAAGGTCAAGCAATTCCGTATCTTATTTTATATCCCTAAAGTAGTACTGCTTTGTCTAGCTATAACTAAACACATTAATCCCCCAACAGAAGCAACTTTAACCAACGCATTAGTTATCAATTTCATTCTAGACTCCTAATCAAGATTAATCCGTAGAAAGCTCCTTGCTCGAAAAGTTCGAGCTGTAGGTTGATTATCTGTTGCAACGATAGGTCAATGTTAAACTAAGCTTACAATCATAATATTTATTGAAATGCTGTTTGAAATATTCAATTGCAAACGTGCATTTGCATCTAAACAGGCTATATGTTTGAAATTTACTGGCTAAGCAAATACACAACTTGGAATCACAAAACTGCTATTAAAATGGGCTATGCAGACAAATACATAATTGTCTGCATAGCTATTCATTGACCAAAACATACCCACTACACAGATAATTATTTACTCATATGAAATCAACACATTTTTATGATAAATCCAAATTAAAATTTTAATTTATCTTGAGTTATCACTGATCTCAAAGTTACATCATCATTAGCTTTACAGACTGTAGAAACACCTATTGTTATAAGGCGCTGTCATGTATTTGTACCCTCATTAAGTGCTTTTCAGTAGAATAATTACTACCCTCAACAGTTAAAATTTTAGAATCAGGATCTGAGATTTCTATACCCGCATTTGTTGTAGCAGATGCATTACCAACATCACCATTTACTGCCAAGCATTTACTGTTTGTACTTACTATTCAACCAATGAATGCAAAAGAAATACCGCTAGATATATGTAAAGCATCACAATCAAGCAATTAAATATTGAATGATATAGCTGTTAATTTTTCAATATCAGTCGCTAAACTCGTTGTACAGTGCGGATTTAAATCAATAACTTGATCCTCATTATCAACACTTAGCCTATAAGGTACATTGAGTAATGTCATGTTGAAAGTAACGTATTCCGCCATTAATAATCACAATAAAAAATCTAATTTTCATCGCAAGACCGTCATAAAAAGTTATGGTTTATGTTAACTTCAATACATCTTTCTAATTTAATCATTTATAAAAATAAATAGTTACGATGAATCAATTTTAATTTCATAAAGCATCAAGAATAAAATTCAACCACATTAAAATAAAAAATAGTAAGATCATTCAAATAAATAAATTACTTCACCCCATCACAAAAACCATCAATATTTCAAACTACTTTTGAACCACATTAATCAATAAAAATAAATTATAAAATTTAAGAAACCCAAAAAAACAATTTAAAAAATAAAAAAATTTTTACAATATTTAGATTACATTTCACACTTCCACAACCATTTAAATAATCCATGTTAAAATTAAAGATTTACTAAAAACCTCACTTACAATTCAAAAAATATGAAAAATTTATTCGCATAATATAAAATTTAAAATTTCTTAAAAAAGTTATAATTTTAGTAAATGTTTTGGATTAGATTTATCAAAAAATTATCCATTACTTTTTATCACAACTACACATGATTAATTATCAAATTATTTTTATTGCTAAGTATATCTTCACTATATATTATTTAAGATCGGTCTTAGTGATCACAATCAAGCTTATTTAATTTAAATATGAGAAACTTTTATGCTCAAAAAAAAAATTTCCTTAAATTCTTTTAAGTTTTTTTATTATGCCGCAATTTACGAAAGTTTAACAATTGCTTCAAAAAAGTTGAATGTTACTCATGGTGCAGTCAGTCGTCAAATTAAGAATTTAGAAGATAATTTAAATACGGTGCTTTTTATACGCAAAGGGAAAAAAATTGAAATCACCAATGAAGGCTTATTATTACTTAACTGTTGCCAAAATATTTTTCATGAAATAGATAAATGCCTCATCAAACTAAACAATAGAGATACAGAATTAAATGATCTGGTTATTTCATGTGAATCCACGCTGTGTATGAAGTGGCTAATCCCTCGTTTAAAAAGCTTCAATAATCTAGATAAATCATTTAAAATCAAAATTATAACCAATAACAAATTATACGATTTAAATACTACTGATATCACAATTTGTCGAGATGATTTTCATTGGAAAGAACATATTTATAGCATTAAATTGGTCAATGAAATAATGTTCTTTATTCAAAATCCAAACCATATTGGAGATAATTTATTAATTTCTTCATCAAGACCAAAGTTTTGGGGAAGTTTGCTAAAAATGAATCAAATTAAAGATAGAATAAATCATCTCAAATATAAAGAACTTGACCATTTTTATTTATGTATCGAAGCATGCTTATCTGGTTTAGGAGTAACTTTTGCTTCCGGCTTTATGATCGAAAATGAATTAAAGCATAATAAACTTCAACCTATTATTGCACCATTTTATGATAATTCATCTTATTATCTTCTATCTTCCTCTCCATTTGAAGAAGATTATCGAAAAATTGTATTTAAAAATTGGCTCATTGAGGAATTACATAAAACTCAACAATACTTGGAAAAATATATTCATTCTTATGACTTTAATAATGTTATAGAACATTCCAAAAAAAAATAATGAAAATTTATTTTTCTCATTTCAAATCAAGCACAATATACTAAAAAAGGAACCAAATGTTTAAACCAGAAATATCATTTAAAACAAGAAAATGGACCTGCAAACACTGCGGTTTATTAAAAAACATATCAAAGTTGCAAATCAAAGCCGGAACAGAAGTCTTTTTCAATATTAGGTTTTTCAACAAGAATTTTGATAATACATTAAAAACAATAAGTGGAACTACTTTAGACCGACAGAATAATTTTCTCACTATTATAGACAAAAAAATCAAGATATCTATTTTATTGATCAAGCTGAAGTTCAATTAAAATATTTACCTGCACTATTTTTATATAACATGTATGGAAAATGTGTATGTTATAGCAAAAATTGAGTTAATTTTATTTTACTTTCTTAACACGCAAATATATTGATAATCATCACACAAAGTAATAATATGAATTAGTTTATGTAATAAAGAATTAATATCTATTTACAACCTTCAATTCAATATGGTTTACCAGGGTTTTTAGTATGATAGAGAGGTTATCACTTAATTCACTAAAGTTTTTTTATTATGTTGCTATCGAAGGAAGTGTCACGATCGCTGCTGAACGATTGTATGTGACACAAAGTGCTGTAAGTCGACAAATTAAAAATTTAGAAGAGTTGTTAAATATTACTTTATTTGAAAGAAAAAATAAGTCTTTGATTCTTACCGCTGAAGGCAAGGTTTTGTTAGATTGCTGTCAAAATGTATTTAATCAACTCGACAATTGTATTATCGGTATTCGCCAACAAAAATATAAAAACAACAACTTAACAGTGTCTTGTGAGGCAACGATTTCAATGAAATGGTTAATTCCAAGAATGATGAAATTTAATGAGTTAGACCTTGGTTTTGGCATCACACTTTTAACTGGTGGTGGTCACTTAGATTTTCAAAATCAAAATATAGACCTTGCCATACGAAGAAATGATTTTGTATGGGCAAATCATCTTTTTAGCGAGAAAATTGCAGATGAATTTATGTTTTTAGTAAATTCCAACCAACAGAACGCCTCTAATTTAATCTTAAGTACCTCAAGACCAAAATTTAAAAACTATTTATTCAAAGCACATCCTGAAATTTCAAAGCTTAATACGATTGAGCTGGACCATTTCTACTTATGTATCGAAGCCTGTTTATCTGGCTTGGGGCAAACTATCGTATCGGGTTTTATGGTTGAACATGAACTGGAACATGATTTTATTCAAGTCGAAAAATATCTAGATTTAGATGATTCAGCATATTACCTACTCTCCTCCACACCGATTGAAGAAGATCATCGAAAAATTATTTTTAGAGATTGGTTAATTAAAGAAATGCAATGCACCCAACAAAACTTGTTTAATAGATTTAGCTTTTAAAATGGCAAGCAATCTAAATATATATAATATTTTAAATAAATCAGTTTTAAATTAATTTTCCTCTGGAATATCAAAACCTAATATTGAAATATGATTTTCAATCTTTTGCCCAATACTTTTTTATTACATAGGTTTAAATTATTTGTAATCTATAAATACTGTCGCTTGGGCTTGTACTAGACCTGGTGTCGCTATGCTTGCTGAACGGAAATATCTCGCTTTTAGCGCTTTGGTAAAAGTGGTCGAAGTAGAGTCTGTGGGTACTATGTAAAAAGAACTTTGGCTACCAATCGCCATTGGTGTGTCAGTCGCATCTCGTAATTGCACATCCACATTACTGCGGTTTGCTAAAGCAGGATGGTTTTTTAAAATACCCTTATTATTTATATTATTTGGTGTATAGCTATCTGTAATCATTGCCAATAATATTTTATTAGGCATTGTAGTCGTACAGTTTATGCTGACATTAAAATTCTTTTCATTGGCAGTTTGATTACTGCTTAATATGCTGGTGGGTACAGTCGCTAAATTTACGATTTGATTCGACATTGTGCAAGTCGGGAGTGTAAAGCTCATCCTTAGGTTTACATATACTTCTGTTGTTCCTGTTTTAGGGACCCCACTTGGCTTGATTGTTGAACCATTATAATCATCAAACTTATAGCTGATTGTACCCAAATGAATTTGAACTATAGCATTATTCAAAGCATCAATCACTGCAGCAGAAGGTTTATAAGTCGAAAGTAATTTAAAATTGAATATTGAGGATCTTACAGTAGCAATCGCTGTTCCAGCATTTGTTGATCCTCTAAAATAAGATTCACCTGCAATTGTCACAGGTGTACCTAAACCAGTATTGGGTAAAATATTATAATCAGTATTCATAGATAATATATTTTGAATCATTGGAGGGCTATGATTACCATCATGCAAATTAAAAGAAATTTTTAAATTATTCATTAACCAAATCTTGGCTGCTGCTAAAGCTGTAGGATCTGTAATTGAACCTATAATTTTAATATCGGGTCCAACTGAAAAAGGACTGTTGCCCACCAAATCTGTCCTGCCTATTATAGCAGCAAATGTAGAACGTACCGCCACAGATGGAGTGCAACTCAGTAACATAGATTCCGAATCTAAACTATTAATGGCCTGATCATAAGGAAAATTACTAATTGTCCCAACCACTCGATTAAAAGTCACTGAACTAGATGTGTTACAGTTCGCAATAGTCGCAAGTACAGATTGTGATAATGCAAATAATAATGGAACAGAGAACCAAAAAAGCTTATTCATAATTTATTTACACTCCACATCAACAATATTGAAGTTCACTGTGGTTTTTTGTTCGAGTTGCTGTTTAGAAATCGGTGCAATCTGACAGCTTTCATTTTCACTGCTACCCCAGATCACACGACTGGTATTCATTAATGGCTGTTCTTTGTTAACAATCACTTGATTGCCTGCCCCAAGAATTCCAATTGTATTATTCTCGCTATCTTTAAACTGACTGCCCATTGGCAAATCTTGCCGCTGCGTTGAATGGATACGCAATAGTAAATTACTGGATTTATTGGCTTTAAATTCAACCAACTGCGAACTGTATTTACGCGGAATTACATCGCTCTGATTGGATTCCAATGTCACGTTTGTAGGTAAATTCTTCGGATCCAAAGTAATGGTATTTTTGCTATAGGCGGAGTTAAATGGATAGATAGCGTTACCAAAGCGATCGACTTTTACGCCCCATGCATTTTCCACATTGGCACCCTTGCCATTTTTAGCATGGATGATGGTGTATGTTTCTGGCAAGCTGTTAACAGGGGTTAAGCCATAACGATGTCCAACCACTGCACCCAGTGTTGACAATGAGTACTGTATGCTATGTGAATCAGACGAGATCGTTGACCCAACATTCATCATAGGCAAGAGGTAACTAATATTGCCATTATAACGGGTATTGTTCTGTGCATCGGAAACACCTAAACCAAATGTAATCTCATTATTGGCACCTGCTATACCAGACAAACTTGCATTTGAAGTGACTTGATCATTTTCGTTACGCTGTACACTAGAACTTGCATACATCTTCTGTTTACGCCATTCCAGTGGAATCGAGATAGAAAAAAAAGCGGTGGTGCTGCGTTCATGCTCACGATTAGTGTAATCGGTACGGCTTAAGCCAATATTGTAGCTGGCTTTTTTCCAATTATTACCATAACTTAGGTTATATTGGTAATAATCCTGGTTATCATCCCAATAGGTGTTTCTACGCGCACTCAGGTTTATATTTCCCCACCGAGTATCCGCTAAGGATTTAGAAATACTGATGCCGATATTTTCTTTTAAATTATAGTTATATAAAAAGTTATCATATTCACTTTCAGTTAGTATAGTTCGATTACGCTGATAGAGGTGTGAAGAAATACTCATGTAATCACGATTATATTTGGCATAATCTGCATATAAATAGAAACTTTGAGGAATCCATGCATAACGATAATTTAAGGCATATTTCGTCCCTTGGTAACTTTTACCAAATAGCTCTGAGTTTGTATGCTCAATGATCGTAGTCACACCACCAATAGGGATATTTAATGCCAACATCCCCAAGCCGCTGGCATAGCCATTACTGATATTTAAACCAGCACCGAGGGTCAAACTATTAGTCAAACCATAATTAAAACTACCTTGGAATAATTTATCATCGGTGATTTCTGTTCGAGTACGATAACGACCACCCGCAACGCTGTAGTTATAACGTCCTTGGCGAACTAAGTCTTGATTACTTTGCAGAGACACAATAAATGTCCTCTTTTCTCCTCCTGTTTCGGTGATTTCAACAGTTAAATCACCGTTTGCAGCATTGAGATCATTAATCTTAAATGCGCCACGTGGGACTGTACGCTCATAAATTTTCTGTGCATTTTGAAATATCCTCACCACCGCATTGGTGTAGGCGAAGTTTTCAATCACAGGTGCATACTGACGATAAGCCCATGGCAACATGTCTTGTTCAGAGCTGATTTGAGCACCGACGATCGGCAAGTTATCCAGACGATACGTCATGGTATTAAATTGCCCCACACTCAAACGTGAGTTTATTGGAGTAATATCGCGGTAGAGAATATTTTGATCTGAATGGTATTGGCCCAAACCTGAGTTTTTTGACTCAAAAGCACCTGAGTGACGATAAAACCAACCCGCTAAATTTAAACCGCCATTTAAGCCTAAATATTTACTTTCTTGATTTTCATCACGATTGTAGTTAAACGCATAGCCAATAAAACCAGAGTTAACACCATTATTAAATAATTTAGGATTGATATAACCTTCTGGACGTTCCTCACGTAAAGCCTGAGGGATAGATAAAGCCAGTTTTAATTCTGCAAGATTAAAATCTTTGTAGGCATCGGCATCCAATGTTTTCATGGTCAAACAGGGTTTATTCGGCAACGTTGCACGGAAGTTATCTTTTAAATCCAAACGATCAAGCAAGTCTGGTGATAAACATAATACTGCCGATTTCTGTCCATCCAAGTGATCAAAATGCACATTTACAGTGTCCAAAGATTCACCATTTACTGACAAATGAACCAAATACTGACCAGGCGCTACAAAGTTTCGAGAGGTGAAACCACTTAAATCTACATTGGTTTGCTCACCAAACAATGAGGCTGCATTAAACGTAGTAAAGTCATTATTACTAGCCGTTAATTCATTATAGTTCTGAGCAATAAGCTGACTATTATCTTGGGTAATTAAATGACCATCTGTATTTGTATCAGCATGAGAAAATTGCACGTCTTCAGCTGAAGTCTGAACAGTAACAGTTGACATCAACATTAAAAAAAGTTCAGACTTTTTAAAATTCAGCATAGTAATAACCTGCTCATCATTACTGTTTTATTGCTAGCGCCCTATAAAAAAGGCAACAGAACTTCAAAGCTATTTTTCAAATTCTTAGTGAAATTATTAAAAAATGTCTTAATAATAAATTTATTGGATTGTTGTTTCGTATGTTTGTAATGTACCTAAATCATTAAGCACCTCGTAAACGATTTTTTTAGTTGAGGTATCCAGTTTAAAATCTTTCAGAATTACATGAGTAAAAGGTGCCAACATAATAGCTTGGTCTGCTGAGCTAAATGCCTGGTTTTTACCACTTTCAATTTGAACCACAGTCAGATAATAAGGTGTTGGATTATTCATACTTACGTTTTGAGCACCTTGATCATATTTAAACTGCACGCTTTGCTGTGCCAAAAATGCTGTCATGGCTAACTCACTAGGTCGGTAAAATAGTTTTATCCGCGTTCTTACTGTAAAAGATAAATAGTTTTTATCTTTCAGTGCTGGATCATCTGGTGGAATATCCATCATATTGAACCAAAAAATAGATTCACGATCCTGCGGTAATTTTTTAATATCCAAAGGAATAACTCGAATAATCTGACCTTTTCGTGCTTCAACTCGAGTCAATGGTGGATTTAGAATAAAAGGAACTTCACTTGCCTTGGGAATCTTTTCTGAATCCCCAGTATCTATCCACACTTGTACAAGTGATGGAGTGTCAAAAGCATTTCGGAGCTGGACATTTACACTTTTGGATTCAGCTGGGAAAATGATGCGAGTACCATCTATTGAGACACCGGCATAAGCAAATGACATCATCAAGTAAATGAATCCAGCAATTTTTAGGTAACGCATTATTTCCCCCTCTAGCAAACAGATTCAAAAATTAATTGTATTGCAACGTATAGTTGACAACTGCAGTCACGTTTTGTCCACTTACAGTTCCTGTCTTGCTCGCATACTGTGCTTTGTAAAGCATGGTGGCGGTACCACTACCATCCGCTGCAAGCCCTGTAATTGCACTTTTAGCTTGGACACCCCAAGGCTCAGAAAGATTAACAGCAATATCTGCATCTGTTAAAATTTGGATATAAACTGGATTTGCTATAGAAGCACCACCTTCTGTTGCTTTATTCACTAATAAAGTTTTATCAGTGGTGTCTAAGTCAGCTGTAGAAATTGGACTCAGGTATAAACCTTTTAGTGCTTTATTTGTTGATGCGTCGCAATTACCTGTGCCTGCAGCATTTTTTAACTGTAGGCTAAAGTTTTTTCTCGCTGCAGTCATATTGGTCGCAGTAAAGGTTGACTTAAGTACAGTGTCTAAGGTCAAAACTAAATTTTGACTGCCGTTTACTCCAGATCCAGAGCCCGCTAATGTACAAGTTTCATCAGTTATCATACCGTTAATTGTAATTGTTCCGTCTGCTGCAAAAACACTTGAACATGCTAAACTTAAAGCTAGAGTGCCTAATGCTGGCAATGTTAACTTCTTCATTCAATAAACCTCTTCAACTTTTTAAAAAAATGATAAGACGGTTTTATTATGTCGTGCATATCACGCTTAAAATCGATAGTCACAAAAAATAATACCCCCTACAAAACCACTTTCAATTTATTTTAATCTTCACCTTACACTTATAAATAAAGAACAGCTTAAAATAAAAAAACATCCTAGCAAAAATAAATAAATATCACAATATCCCTTATTTCAATTACTTATCACGCAAATAAAAATTAAGAATCATGATTATTTTATTTATTTACTTTAAATAATTTATAAAAACAAAACAATATAAATCAAATAATTTTTCACAATTAAAAATGCTATTTTTATTATATAAAAAGACAAACACAGATATTCTAAAATTTATCCTTAAACCAAATATAACAATATCACCCACCTCAATAACACTCAAAACATATGATTAAGCCAAATCACCCAAGATACATTTAAATTAAAAATCAAAATTTATTAATAAAATTCACTCATACTTTCCATTTATTTTAAGTTAAATATTGCTGAATTTTAATAAAAATCCTTCATTAAAATTAATTATCACAGATAAAAAAGACTAATTAAATCGCTATACATTATTATAATTTTCTCGAATTCCTTATAAATTTATGCTTCTAATGATTACTTATTTTAAAAATAAGCTTGGTATTCACTTATTTTTTATGAGCATTTAATGATCAAATGCTCTTTTTTAATGAAAAAAATCTCATTCATATTAAAAATAAGACTTAAATACAGAAATAAACGCTGTTTGAAATACTAGAAACTATTTTTTTCAAGAATAAAGTATAGAAGTTGCAGTTCTTTGGCTTTGTAATACAGAAATTTTTTCAATGTTGTTGAGCAATCTCATCAGCAAAGAAGAATGAGACTTTGAACAAAGCCGTGACCATACCTAAAGACAGACGGAATAAGGATTTCATCATTAAACAACATTAGATCGCTATATCTGAATAGGTTTGATTTCGACCTTGTTTGCCTTGCGGTTGTTCATACCACTGAGTATTGGGATCAAACCAAATGGCAATATTGCCACGATTAATGAGAGCTTGGTTGTATGAAGACCAATTAAGAGTACTGTAAATATTAGGGCGAGGCTTATTCATTTGAAAATTATAGTGTGGAATCAGCCTTTAGAGATAGGATTGCGCAACAAAGCCTATTGAGTGATCAAAGTTTTCTTTATAGTGTATATTAAATTTTTTTTACAAGAAAATCAGAATTTATTTAAAAAATAAGCGTTATTCGAAATTCGTGAAAATCAAATATTGAAGTTGTATTCTCGGTTTAATTCACTCAGATATCGAGCTTTTTGATGATGTTGTGTAGATAACTCTATTTACTTTATCGACAGAGGAAATTGCTAAACTCGGTGTCTGTTGCTTCCAACGATGCTTAAGTCAAAAATTATTATTATTTCGATGAGTATACAAATGTATGTCTAAGCTCTTTAAATTTTAAACCCATAAAAAACTGCAACCGTTAAACGATTGCAGTTTTGTTTTTTAACGTTTTACTGCAGCTTATTTCAAACTATAAGCAATCACATAGTCACCATGATCAGGAGATTGCCGAGCACCGCCGGCAGTGATCATCACATATTGTGTGCCTGTTTTTGGTGAAACATAGCTAATAGGTGTTCCTTGGCTACCGACTGGTAAGCGTGATTTCCACAACTCTTGACCTGACGATGAATCCAGCGCGCGTAAGTAGTAATCTTGCGTTGCGGCAAAGAACACTAAGCCACCTTGTGTTGCCATTGGGCCCCCAATCGTTGGCATACCAATTGGTACCTTTAAGCCCATTTTTATGCCCATTGGTCCAGTATCTTCAACCGTTCCCATTGGAACTTGCCAAGCAATCTGGCGCGTTTTCATATCGATGGCGGTCATAGTACCGTATGGTGGTTTTTGACATGGAATATTTAACTTAGACCAAAAACGATCTTTATTGACTTTATACGGCGTACCTTTCATTGGTACAGCGCCCATGCCTGTATTGACTTTCTCGCCACCACTTGCCTGAATTGCTAAATCTTCAGGTGTCTGCTCAATCAACTGAATCCATAAACCTAAACGCATGTCGTTGACGAACATGTATTGATGACTTGGATCAAAGGCGATACTGCCCCAGTTCATGCCACCTAAAGAGCCTGGGAAGCTTAAAGATTTGTCTTTACCTGGTGCTGTATATAAGCCTTCATAACGCATGGTTTTAAATCCAATACGGCACATTAGTTGGTCAAATGGTGTAGCCCCCCACATATCCGATTCAGTCAAAGTTTGATTACCAATTTGTGGCATTTCAACTGAACGTGGTTGCGTCGGGCTATATTGTTCACCGGGAATATCGGCAGCCTTCACTGACTGTTCGATCACTTTGGTTAAAGGTTTACCTGTTAAGCGATCCAATACAAAGAATTGTCCAGATTTGGTTCCAATCACCACGGCTGGTTGATTAGTCCCATTTTTCGCAGGGAAATCAACCAAACTTGGTTGCATTGGTAAATCAAAATCCCATAAGTCATTATGAACGGTTTGATAAACCCACTTTTCTTTACCTGTGGTTGCATCTAAAGCCAATACAGATGAATTGTATTTATGATCCAAAGGTTGACGATTGCCCCCCCAAACATCCACTGAAGAGCTCCCCATTGGTAAAAATACCGTGTTCATCTTAGGGTCATATGACATTGCAGCCCAAGAGTTTGCTGAACTGCGTTTATAGGTTTCACCTTCTTTTAACACATAGTTTGGATCAGGATTACGTGGATCAAATGCCCAGCGCAATTGACCTGTGATCACATCATAAGCACGAATCACCCCACCTGGCATATCTGCGGCAAGGTTATCTGCAATACGACTACCAACCACAATCACTGTGCCCGCAATAGTCGGAGCGGAGGTCACTTCAAAACGTGGCGCGGTGGTTCCTTCACCCAAACCTTTAAGTAAATCAACTGTCCCATCAACACCAAAATCTTTACAACGTTCACCTGTGTCTGCATTGACCGCAATTAAGCGTCCATCAGGTGTGTTGGTATAAACACGGCGTAAGCAAGCGGTATTGTTTGCCACAGCTTGGACAGGTGTTGCACCCGCCAAAGTCGGTTGACTTAAAGGTTGAGTTGAATCGAAGTAGGCAACCCCACGACATCGTTCCCATGCATCTGATTTCGAGTTGACCTCTGCTTTCCACAGTTGTTTACCCGAATCTGCATCTAAAGCAAAAATATTGTTATGTGGCGTACATAAGAAAATCTTATTACCCACCTGTAACGGGGTCATTTGATCTTCTGCCCCATTACCTGAGCCTGTGGTAAAATCACCAGTACGAAAACGCCACGCTTCTTTTAATTGATGAACATTGTCGCGGGTGATTTGGTCGAGTGCGGCAAAACGACTGCCCCCAGCATCCTGACCATAGTGTTGCCAATTGCTTTGTTTCATATCGGTTTTAACAGGAACTAATGGCAATTCTTGACCTGATGCCGCCACCGTTGGATGCGGTTGGAACATTTGATAAAGTCCAATCAACATACCAAGAACCGTAACTACCCCTAAGCCATACGCAGGTAAGCTTGCACTCGGTTGAAACTGGTAGCGACGAATTGCGGGTAGGCTAAACATCAATGCAGCAAAGAGACCTGCTGGAAACATTAGTCTCGAAAATAAAGGCCAAAACTCCCAACCCGCATCTAGCAATGACCAAATGATGGTTCCCACAAAAACTAAGCTAAATAGCCAGACTCCCAGTGTTTTTTTCTTAAAAATAAAAATGGCTGATGCAAGCGTCAACACACCAGAAATCACGAAATACCATGATCCTCCGAGTGTCACTAATTTTGCACCGCCAACGGTAAAGAATAGCCCTGTCAGTAGCAAAGCCAAACCTAATATAAAACACCATATTTTTAATACGGTATGAGAGCTTGTAGACTTAGTCATAGGTCATACTCCTAGATTAGAAATTCACACGCATGCTCAAACCTGCAACCCATGCATCATCCACTTCTTTTACACCCGCAGGCTGATGGATATATTGTAGGTTCGGTCGTAACATGACCGCAGGTGACCATTGGTAGGTGTAGTTCAATTCAACATTGAGTTCATCACGTTGAACGGGCACATAATCTGCCGCAAACATGTCGTATTGGTCATAGCCACGGCTACTATTGGTTTCAATTTGGCGATTTTTATAACGATCATTGACTATATAGTTTGCTACACCAAATCCGATTGAATCATTTGGACGACTGTCAAAAGGCCCTTTATACCAAAGTGCAAGTTGTTGCGTACTTTGTACTGCGGTGGTGGCTTTATCATTAACAACGGCGTTAAAGCTTAGGAACAAACCACGTTTTGGATCCTGCCCTTTTTGGCTGAGTTGTTGTTGTGCATTAATCCAAAAACTATGTTTGCTATCATGTACCTTTCCAGCGATCGCGATATCATTGGCTTCAGCGGTCGAGTAAAGTGCACCAACTTTATACTCGCCTGCTAAACCATCAAATGCTGCTAGTTTTGGTCTCCATGCCAGTTCTACTGGAATAATGGCACCTTTGACATTATTCATATCCAAGTTAAAACCATCATTTTTGCCAGTTTTAATATTGTCAGGATTCACCTCATAAACACCAACACCCAATGTCCACTCAGGTGCGAATTGGTATTTGACATTGGTTCCCCATAAGCCTACGGGTGAGTTGTACCAAATTGAGCCAATGGATTTGCCAAGTTGCCCACCACAAAGTAATAAGTTTTGGAACTCACATTGTGAACCATTAAAGTCATCTGACATGCCCATACGTCCAACCTTGAATTGAACGGTATTGTCAGCAAAACCTTTTTTTACCCATGCTTGGGTTAAACGCCAAATTTTGCCGCGTCCATAAATTTCTTGTGAATTGCCTAAAGCGCTAGAACGAGGGTCTTTGATACGCTCCAAAGTTAAAGCGTTACCGTCACGTTTGGTAATTAAAATATTGGCGGTGGTGTCTTTCCAGCCTGTAATTTTATTTAAATCAAAGTTTACGCCTAAAGCCAGTTGTGCTGCGTTTTCAAAGCTGTTGTCATCGTTATAGCCACCATCTAAATTGGTCGCAGCTTGACTCATGATCGAAGCGGTAAATTTATAACCATCTTTTTCCAGTTGTTGGCGTTGTCCATTCCAATCGCCCAATAACCATTGGCGATCTTGTGACCAGGCTTGCTCAGCAAAACTGCTCTGAGCCGTACAAACTGCAACTACCAAGCAACTGAGTTTAAGAGATAAAGAATTTGTACTCATATTAAGCATCCTTACTTTTATTTAAGTTTTAGCGCTGAGCTAAGTTCAGATGTTGCACCTAAACGATCTGTGATACTGGCGGTGATCGATGCAACTTTCACTGTCGGTTTCCAAGTAACGGTTGCTGTGCCTTGAGCATTGGTTGCAACAGTGCTTGAGCCTAAATAAAACTCGGCTTCATGTGCGCTTGCTTGTGAGTTTCCAAAAAATTCAACTTGGTAACGTTGGTTCGGTTGTCCTTTTACCTCTACCGCAATTTGACCTTTTGCTAAGGTCAATTTAGGTGCTTGAATATTTTGATTCGGTTGGGCATTACAGCCTTGTTCATTGGGTTGCTGGCAGGTCTTTTGTAAGTTTGCTGGGTCAATTTTCACGCCATGCCCCCGTGAACCGACAAAGTGCGCATGTTCTAATCCCGGAATATCAAAAATGATTGCACCTAAACGTTGATTGGGCACACAGCTCCCACCCGCTTCACAGCGTTTAATGTCTTTGCCATTATTCCAAATTTGGTTTTTGGTTAATGTGATACGCGCATTGGCATCTTTTTCTGAACGAATGGCAACCCCAACACGATTGCCATGGACTTTATTGCTGTCAAAAATATTGCCATCACCCGTGAGGTTAAAGCCGTTGGAATTATTGGTCAGTTCGTTATAGGCAATATAATTGCGTTTGCCCCAGTTGATCTGTAAGCCATCTGAATAGTTTTCAAACTTGTTGCCAATCACTGCATTGTCATTGCCCCATAGAATTTCAATGCCTTGTGATGGCTCTGGGTTTGCAGTGGTTGAAATAAAGTGGTTATTGGCAACCAAGTTAAATGCCGCACCACGAGTTAATTCAAGTCCATCACCATTGTCTTGGAAATAGTTATTTAACACTTTGTTGTTATTGGTGGTGGTCGCAGTCGGATTACCTTTACCATCATCCCCTGTCAACATCACCCCTGCACCGCCATAGTTGTGCATAATACGGTTATTTTGGATCAGGTTATTGCTTGCACGGTTCATCAATATCCCAATACAAAAACGACGAATCTCTAGTCCTTGAATGCTCACCCCGTTGATGTCACGTAACACAATACCCGGTAAAGTTGTGGTACGAACATTGGTTCCGAACTGCCCTTCGACAGCACCCGGACAAGCTTCTACGCCTGTACCTTTAATATAATTTGAGCCATCAATCGCAATAAACTCACCTGTTTTTGCCCATTGTGTACCCATGATTTTTACAGGTGCTTTAATTTCTGGCAGTGGACTGTTGACCTTAATCACATACGGTGCTTGCCCAACTGCTTGAATCAAAATCTCACTAGCTTCACTCGGTTTGCTGTTGGCTTGTTCAATCGCCCAACGTAATGAGCCTTTTTCTGTATCATCTTGATAGCGATCTACTACATAGCTTTCTGCCATTGTTAAACTAGAAACCGCTAAGCCAAGTGCCAATGTGGTTAAACGTAACGAAATCATTTTCATGTCTAAAAAATCCTTTTAAATTATGGTGTAGGTTGAACTACTTTTAATAACTGTTTAAGTTGGGTCACATCAATTTGGCCAGGCGCAGAAGCTTCACCGATCATGCCAAAACTAAAGCTGCCCCCCATATTGGCGGTAGCAATGCGAGAAACCGTTCCGAGTTTACCCATCGACATCGTCAGCAATGGTTTTTTAGATTGTTGACTGACTTTTAAGGTTGCATTCATTAAGGTAAATACATCTTGTTTGCTTTGTGGCATTACTGCGATTTTAAGAATATCTGCACCAAGCTGATCTTGTTTAAGCAAACGTTGCACGATCTCAGCTTCTGGAGGTGTTTGTTTAAAATCATGATTGGACATCACAATCAATACTTTTTGTTGATGGGCCAATTGAACAGTGCTTTTTACCACTTGCTGATCTCGAAACATTTCAACATCCAGCATGTCCATAAAGGGCTGGCGTAAGTAGGCTTGATAGGTTTTGCCATAATCCGCATCACTTATGGTCAACTGCCCCCCTTCATTATGAGTACGAATGGTCGCAATCATGGGCTTAGAACCCAGAATCTGTTTAAGGTCATGACCCAATGCAATTACTTGTTTGGTGTCATTGGCAAAGTTGAGGAGATCTATGCGGAACTCAGCCAAATCGGCATCTGGATTATTGGCAATGATTTTTGCTTGTGCTAAGGCCTGCTCTTTGGTTTTTGCTGTAATCGGGACAATGGTTTTTACTGGGAGTTTTGCCAGTTCTGCAAGTTCAACTGGGCTTTGTGAAACAGGTTGCGCCTGTGTCATTTGAAAGGTAAATATGGAGCTAAGTGCAAGCGTCAATGCTGCAAGTTTTTGTAGTTTCATTTTTTCATCTTCCTTAATAGATTTGTTTTGGTTTTTTGGAGTCTTACCAAGTTTCCATTTAATGACAGGATAAACCTTCGGTTCGACCTCCTTTACTTTCGGAAAAAGGAGAAGTGAAGCTTCGCAAGAAAACCATCTTGCGGAGCCTTACCCCTCACCACAAAACCTGTTCAATCCTTTTAACTATCCTGTTTATCGCAGATAACAATATCTTGTTGATCCAACGAAGGTTACGGATAATGTTTCCAAGTATCTAATTTGATCCTAAATTTTTTAGGCGCGTTAAATATCAAAAAATACGGTTTCGTCTTCACCTTGAATGCGAATATCAAAGCGATACACGATTTCACCATCTTCTTCACTGCGTTTTGCAATCAGAGTTTGGCGGCGGACTGCCCACTCAATGCTGTTCAGTACCGCATCATTGGCATTGGCTTCAACTTCATCGTCAAAATAAATACGGGTATTCAAACCAATGTTTATCCCACGGGCAAATAACACGACTGCAATATGCGGTGCTTGAGTCGTACCTTTACGCCCTGCCACAGCACCCGGTTTAATGGTGTCAAAACTCCAAAAACCTGTTTCAAAATTTGCGCCTGTACGTCCCCAGCCCTGAAAATGCGCATCCGCTGTTTTGCCTTGGGTATCTGCCCGACTTGGATAAACCCCATTGGCATCGGCTTGCCAGATTTCCAATAAGACATCTCGTAATGGTAAACCCAGCCCATCAAACACTTGACCTTCAATACGGATACGTTGGCCTTGGGTATGTTCCTTCACCAACTGGTTATCGAAGCTATGTTCAAACACTTCAATATTGGCTTGTTGTGGCAATAAACCAATATGCACATAAGGACCACCTGTTTGTGATGGGGTTTCCTTAATTTCCTGAAAATTCCATGCATTCATTGTGTGAGTTCCTCAAGTCAAATCATTTTCAAAATAAGTCGCACGACGACCACGCAGATGAATATCAAAGCGGTAACAACGACTATCTGATTCAATGAAATTGTTTTTATCTTCTAATGCGATCAAGGCACGACGCTGATCTTCAGATGGAATGGTTTTTAAAATCGGACAAGTATCTATCAGGGTATCGCCCTCAAAATAGAACTGTGAAATTAAACGTTGTGCCCAACCATCTGCTATTAATGAAAAATGGATATGTGCGGGACGCCATTCATTGATTCGGTTACGCCACGGATATGGACCCGGTTTAATGGTACGAAAAATATAAAAACCATTTTCATCGGTTAAGGTACGACCACAGCCACCAAAGTTAGGATCCATTGCGCCAATAAATTTATCATTTGGATGGCGATAACGACCCGATGCGTTGGCTTGCCAAACTTCCAATAAGGCATTTTTCACAGGGCGACCAAACTGGTCACGCACATAACCATGCACAATAATTCGCTCACCGACAGGGAGCCCTTCTTTGGCATAGTTCAAAATCAAATCATTGTCTTTTGCACCAAAAATTTCAGGTGAAAAATGCGGTGAAGTTACTTCAGTTAATGTTTCATTAATCGAGATCAATGCATTTTTTGGCGAGCGTAATACACTGGTTTTATAGCCAGGTGTATATGCTGGCGGGTGATCTTCTGTATTTCGTTGCGGATACGCACCCAATGTATGACTTAACATGCCTATCTCCTTAATCCTGTTGTTGTGCAGCGACAGGTTGCACTTCTATTCCGAGTTCTTTAAAAACATCTTCAGCCATGTGCATTGCAGCATTTGCGGCTGGCAGTCCTGCATACAATGAGCTGTGTAAAATCAGTTCTTTGAGTTCGTCCTTGGTAACACCATTGTTAAAGCAAGCACGGAGATGCATTCTGAGTTCATCTTCTCGTCCCAATGCCAACAGAATAGCAATGGTGACTAAACTGCGGGTATGACGTGGTAAACCTTCACGTGACCACACCTCCCCCCAAGCAAAACGGCTAATAAAGTTTTGAAAATCTTGGTTAAAGTCATTCAAATTTTCTAAAGAACGACCGACATGTTTTTCACCCAATACTTCGGTGCGAACCTTTAGCCCTTGTTGGTAACGTTGTTCATCATTCATTGAAATTGTCCCCCCTTTGTGATCTTATTTCTGATCTGAGAAAGTTAGGTTGCATCGGTATGCGCCACTAAGGATTTAACAAAAATTGCCACAGCCGCAGCGGTTGCAGGAATCATCAATAAGCTTAAGATCGCGGTAAAAGACCAATCATTGCCCAACAAAACAGCACCAATCCAAGCCCCAAACACTGCGCCAAAACGACCAATCCCTGTCATCCATGCCACACCAGTTGCACGACATTGAGTAGGGTAAAAACGGGCACTTAACGCTGGCATTGCAGACTGTGCCCCATTGATTGCCACACCCGCACATAACACCAGAATTGCCAATAAGGTTGGGTTACTGAGACTTTGACCTACGGCAACAGCAAATAAGCCTGCAATAAAATAGAATGCTGAGATAATGCGGTTAGGGTTAAAACGATCCATTGCCCAACCAATAAATAACGCACTCAATACACCACCAAACTGGAACAGACCGCCGATAAATGCTGCGCGTTCCATGGTTGCGCCCGTTTCACGCATCAAGGTTGGTAACCAACTGGTCAGTAGATAAATCACGACCAAGCCCATAAAGTAGGTTGACCATAACAATACGGTGCCTTTGGCAAATTTTTGAGAAAACAACATGCCAAATACATTTTTCTTTTGTGCTACAGCAGACTGTTCATCTGGGATATAAAAACTGTCAGCAAGCTGTACTTTTTCAGGAGCAATATGACTTAGGATTTTGCGAACTTTTACAGCATCTCGCCCCTTAACAATCAAGAAGCGATATGACTCAGGTAACAGCACAATCACCAATACCATTAGGATTAAAGGTGAAATACCGCCTAGCAAGAATAAGCTGTGCCAACCAAAGGTAGGAATTAGCCAACTACTGACAAAACCACCTGTTGCCATACCTAAGTTATAGCCACAAAACATACAGGTCACGAGCAGTGAACGAACACGGTTCGGACAGTATTCGGAAAACAATGTGGTGGCATTTGGCATTGCTGCGCCTAGACCAATACCCGTTAAAAAGCGCAGTACAACCAAACTGTCTAAGTTTGGGGCATAGGCGGATGCCAAGGTAAAGCCACCAAAGATCAACATTGAAATGGTTAATACAATCTTGCGTCCAAAACGATCCGCAGTAGGTCCTGAAACCAACGCACCAATGATCATTCCACCCAGTGCTGCACTCATCACAGGTCCAAGTTGAGAGCGATCAATCCCCCAATCTTGTGCTAAAGCAGGGGCAATAAAACCCATTGCAGCAGTATCGATTCCATCAACAAATACAATGAGAAAACAAATAATTGCAATCATCCATTGATACTTGCTGATTGGTGCATCATTAATGAGTGCCTGAGCATCCATACTATTTTTTGGGGCAGCAAATTCCTGTGCCATAGTTGCCTCCTTGTAGGCGAATTCCTTTCTAACCCTAGACGGTTATATGTTCTGAATAAACTTGGACAATGCCTGATTGAACACTTGTGGTTGTTCAATATTGGACAAATGAGAAGCCGCCAAGATTTCAAGTTGACTGTTTGGAATGAATTGATGCATAAATTCTGCATCTTGAACCGTCGTTATAGGGTCATATTGACCTGCGATAATTAAAGTTGGGATCTGAATTTGATTGAGCTGATCTCGAACATCGGCATCTGCCAATGCTCGACACGCATTGGCATAGCCTTGTGCAGGTGCCACCGCTAAACTTTGAATGGTTTTTTGAGCAAGAACATCATGTGCATAATCAAAATGCTCACTAAACCAGCGGGTATGTGTAGTTTTGACAATTTCAGCCAATCCTTGTTGTTCAACGCTATCGGCACGGACTTTCCACGCCTCGGCTGTGCCGATTTTGGCTGCTGAGTTTGCAACAGTAATGCTATAAAAACGCTCAGGATATTCAATCGCCAGTGTGAGTGCTGTAATACCACCCATTGAAATTCCACAAAAATGGGTTTTTTTAATGTGCAAGCTATCTAAGATATCAATCACATCTTCAGCAAAGTTATGCAATGTTCCATTGGCAATCACATCACTTAATCCATGCCCACGGGTATCATAAGTAACGATTTGATAGTGTTGCGCCAAAGCATCTACTTGAACTTGCCACATACCATGATCAGTTCCCAATGAGTTAGAAAACACGATCACTGCTGCATCTTTTAAGCCTTGGACTTGAACGGCAAGTTGATGTCCTTGACGGTTCTTAATTTTCATACTGGTTTTCATGATTCAGACACTCCTTGTGCTGCTTGTAGTACTGCATCAATTTGTGCCTGAATATTGCCCAAGTAAGATGCTGGTTTAAAAATCTCATCTAGGGCTTGTGAACTTAGATGAACATTCACCTCAGTCATTTCTGACAACACTGTTTTTAAATGCTGCTGTTGCGCGAGGGCTTGCTGACAAGCTTGTTCGACCAAATGATGCGCATTTAATCGGCCAATTTTGGGTGCCAGTGCCATCATTGCTGCTTCTGCCATGATCAAACCCTGAGTACACTCAAGGTTACGCTGCATGGCTTGTGCATCGACTTGCATATGTTCAAGCACATCCGTAGTGCGTTCTAAAGCCCCTGCACATAACTGGAAAATTTCAGGAATCACTAACCATTCTGCATGCCAAGTGCCTAAAGCGCGTTCATGTTCTTGCAACATGTTTTGGTAGGCACTTGCCATTAATGCAGGGACACGGTTGGCTGCTGCAAGTACGCAAGCGGCTGCAACTGGATTACGTTTATGAGGCATGGTGGATGAGCCACCACGACCTTTTGCAGTGGGTTCAAAAACTTCAGCAATTTCAGTTTGCATCAGCAAAGACCAGTCTTTTGCCATTTTGCCGACATTACCCACAATCAGGGCAAGTACACTGGCAATTTCAACGATGCGGTCACGTTCACCGTGCCATGTACACTCAGGTGAAGTTAAATTTAATGCCGCGGCATAGGCTTTAACTACGGCTGAACCTTGATCTTGTAACGATGCCAATGAACCCACAGCCCCACCGAGTTGAGCGGTAAGCACTCGGCTTTTCATCTCGTGTAGACGGTCTAGATCACGTTTAAATGCTGCAGCCCAACGTGCAAACTTATGCCCTAATGTGATCGGTAAGGCTTGCTGTAACCAAGTCCGTCCAATCATGACTTGGGCACGATATTGTTGTGCTTGGTCTAATGAAACTTGATAAGCTTGTTGTAATTGTTTTTCGATCAGCCCTAATGCATCACGGCATTGCAGAATCGTGGCTGTATCGATAATGTCTTGGCTGGTTGCGCCCCAATGCACATAACGTGCTGTGTCTTCATCGTATTGTTTTACAATCGCAGTAAATTGCTTTACGAAAGGAATCGCAATATTTCCCGCAAGTGCTGTAGCAGTTGCCAGTGCTTGAAAATCAATTTTTGCTAGGGCTTGTTGTCCAACTTGTTCAATGATGGTAGCAGCAGATAGTGGAATCACCTCCACTTGTGCTTGTGCTTTTGCCAAAGCCACTTCAGCTTGGATCATGTAACCTAATAAGGCATGATCGCTAAAGATTGCTGTGACATCAGGCTGATAAAATAAGCTGGCGTATAACTGGCTCATCGGATACCTCACTCAACACGTTGAATAATGAGCGCGATGCCTTGCCCGACACCGATACACATTGAACATAAGGCATATTCACCCTTGATTTGTTCAAGCTGATTTAGGGCAGTGGTCACCAGTCTGGCACCTGATGCGCCCAAAGGATGACCTAAGGCAATCGCCCCACCATTAGGATTGACACGTGCATCATCATCTGCCAAACCTAAATCACGGGTGACAGCCAAAGCTTGGGCAGCAAAGGCTTCATTTAGCTCAATCACATCCATTTGCGCTAAACTAAGATCGGCTTGTTTAAGCAGTTTCTTGATTGCAGGCGCGGGTGCAAAGCCCATAATTCTTGGTTCAACCCCCACAGTGGTTGCTGCAATAATTTTCCCACGTGGTTTTAATTGGTATTTTTCTACAGCTTCATCTGAAGCAATCAATAAGGCCGCTGCACCATCATTAATTCCCGATGCATTACCCGCCGTGACCGTGCCATCAGCTTTGACCACACCTTTAAGTTTTGTCAGTGCGGCTAAAGTCGTTGATGCACGTGGATGTTCATCTGTATCCACAAGCACAGCATCGCCTTTACGCTGGGGAATAGTGACAGGCACAATCTCATTTTTGAAAAAACCTTGAGCTTGTGCTGCCGCAGTACGTTGTTGGCTGTTTAAGGCAAACTGATCTTGATCCGCACGGTTAATATTGAATTGTTCTGCCACGTTTTCAGCGGTTTGTGGCATGCTGTCCACACCATACATTTCTTTGAGCTTTGGATTGATAAAGCGCCAGCCCATAGTGGTGTCTTCAATCTTTTGACTGCGTCCAAAAGCACTATCCGACTTACCCATCACATAGGGCGCACGGCTCATACTTTCTACACCACCGGCAATGATTAAATCAGCTTCGTTGGCTTTGATGGCGCGAGCTGCCATGGCAATCGCATCCAGTGATGATCCACATAAACGGTTCACTGTAGTGGCTGGCACTTGATAAGGTAAGCCTGCCAATAATGCTGACATACGCCCGACATTACGGTTGTCTTCACCGGCCTGATTGGCACAGCCATAAATCACATCATCGACTTGTTGCCAATCTACTGTTGGATTACGTTGCACAAGCGCTTGAATTGGAATAGCACCGAGATCATCTGCACGTATTGGCGCAAGACCACCGGCATAACGACCAAATGGGGTACGGATGGCATCTATGATGTAAGCGTTTTTCATGTTGTCTATATCCTTAAGCCGGTATCGCGTCAATCAATGGAGCACCCGTCAAAGCCTGTAATTCTTCAAAGCTCAGACCTGCAACTTTTTCAAGCACTTTTAAACCCTCTGGGGTCACATCAATCACGCATAAGTCAGTATAGATACGATCAACACAATGCTTACCTGTCACAGGATAGCTCAGTTCTTCAACAATCTTAGGTTCACCTTGCTTGG
>NZ_JBIMCW010000007.1:0-170575 GCF_048552295.1 Acinetobacter legionensis | reverse complement strand
CCCGAACTCAGAAGTGAAACCTCTTAGCGCTGATGGTAGTGTGGGGTTACCCATGTGAGAGTAAGTCATCGCCAGCTTTTAAATCTAAAACACCCCGATCTTTAACGAGAGCGGGGTGTTTTTTTATGTGTGGTGTTTATTAGCGAAATGAAAAGAAATCTGTAGAAGAATTTAAGTGCATAAGCAACTGAAAATAAATAGTTTTTTGTAGGTGCAAAAAGAAAACCCCATCATCCTAATGGGGTTTTCTTCGTATTGGTGTGTTAGATTTGACTCCTGTCGAATCTCACGTCCTGTGTGTTTTCTTATTCTCAATGAGACGTCCTGTCTCTTTATGTTTGCTATCATAAGCGTAATGTCTAAATCAGTATATTCGCTAATCACTACGATTGTTGTAGGTTAAAGCTTACAAGATGATCCAATTAAAAATTAAGACCCAATTCGCTCAGTTACCAATATGAAATGGTGAGATGGATACTTTTGTTTAAAATAAATCGATAAGTCATAACAATATTGAGGGAATCTAAAATGAAGGCTTTTCGACAGTGCTTAATCTATTTACCCCTATTGCTCAGCTGTAACTTGTTGAGTGCATGTAATGCTCAAAATAATCAAACCACTACGGCTAATTCTTTGATTAACCAGAGCTATCAGATCCAAAAAGTAGCGACATTTGATGAACCTTGGGCAATGGCTGAGTTGGCTGATGGTCGTTTACTGATTAGCGAAAGGAAAGGGAAGTTAAAACTGTTTGATCCTTCCACATTAAAAAGTATAGAAATTTTAGGAGTTCCCGAAGTGGCTTATGGTGGGCAAGGGGGCTTAGGCGATATTGTTCTACATCCTGATTTTGCAAACAATCATCAAATTTATTTAAGTTATGCCGAAACAGGAAAAGGGGGATATGGTGCGGTTGTGATTCGTGGTGAATTAAATCTACAAGAAAAAAATCCCCGAATAATCAATATCAAAAGAATTTGGGAACAAGTTCCTAAAGTTTCAGGACAAGGGCATTATGCACATCGAATGATTTTTGCAAAGGATGGCAAGCTCTGGATTAGTTCTGGTGAACGCCAGAAATTTGATCCTGCTCAAGATATGAATTCAAACTTAGGAAAAGTTTTAAGACTGAATGATGATGGTACTGTTGTTGCAGATCATCCATTTACTCAGCAAGGTGAGATTGCAAAACAAGTGTGGTCGTTGGGTCATCGTAATCCATTAGGTATGGCTTTAGATGTGAAGGATCAATTGTGGGTGGTTGAAATGGGGCCTAAAGGAGGAGATGAGTTAAATCTGATTAAGAAGGGCGAAAATTATGGTTATCCGATTGTTTCCAATGGTGATCATTATTCAGGAAAATCCATTCCCGATCATGCGACACGTCCTGAATTTAAGGCACCAGAAATCAGTTGGACACCAGTAATATCACCCTCCAGTTTGGTCTTTTATCAAGATGAATTATTCCCGAAATGGAATCATAAAGCCTTGATTGGTGGGTTATCTTCAGAAGCGATTATTGTGGTTGATACTGAATCGAAGCCTGTCCGTGAGGTACAGCGTTTAAACATGCAGCAACGCATTCGAGATATCCATCCCGCCCATAATGGTTCGATTTGGGTTTTGGAAGATGGGAAAAATGCGGGGCTATTAAGATTGTTACCTAAGTAAAAAATTAATTTAATTCAATGGATTATTATATTATTGAAAAGATGTGGAAGCAGCTGAATTGATATCAGTTGAATTGTTAGGGTTGTCTATAAATTATGCTATTCTTTCGATTTAAAATAATATAAATCGAGAACAATAATGCCAGCAACTACAATTGAAGTTCGCTATCAATATTCTGTAGCACAAGAAGTGGGCTTAATCGATGCTGTTCATCATGCATTGGTGAGCGCTTTTAAAATTCCTGAATATGATCGTGATATTCGTTTATTGGTACATGAACCACATCGCTTTCAATGCCCACCGAATAAGCTTTATCCTGAAAAATTTACCCTGATTCGTATTGATTGTTTTGCTGGGCGTACACTGGATACCAAGCGAAATTTGTATCGCAGTATTGTAGAGAATCTATCTGTATTAGGGATTCCCAAAGATCATATCAAAATTTTATTAAGAGAAATTCCCACTGAAAATTGGGGAATCCGTGGTGGTCAAGCTGCCTGTGATGTGGATTTGGGTTTCGATATTCAAGTCTAGCTCAACCTAATATGAATCAAAGTAGATGGAATAGATTACCCTGTTGGTAATATTATTTAAATTCAATATGTTAATTCAGCTTGTGCGCGCTTATAAGGTGGAGTATATGCTGCGTGAAGCATATCTACGTATCATCAAACTGACGCAATATTGTCATTGAAATGACCTCAAAATGTCATGCTATTGGTTTTTAATAAAGCTCATTTAAATCAATAAAAAAGACCTTTATGAAAAAAATTGCTTACTCTGTTTTAGCGTTAGGCGTATTGGCTTTAACCGCATGCAATGATGATGACAATGATTTCTCATTTGAACCATCTGTCACTGTACCAACCTTGGTTTCATTTGCCAAACTTGATGTCGAAACTTATGCAGCTGGTCCAAACTCAGGTGCCTTTGTAAAGGGCGCCAATGGCATATTCCCACCTTTTAAAGGTCAGCCAGTTCAAGGCTTTTCGGGTGCTGTAAAGAACGGTGATGGCACTTATATGGTCATGGCAGACAATGGCTTTGGTACACAAGACAATTCATCTGACTTTTTACTCCGTGTTTATCAAGTAAAACCTGATTTTCGGACGAAATCAGCAGGATCTGCAAAAGTTCAAGTGATGAGCTTTATTCAGCTTCGTGATCCCAATAAATTAATACCATTTTCAATCATCAATCAAAACAGTACTGATCGTTTACTCACTGGGGCAGATTTTGATCCTGAATCGATTCAACGTACTGCGGATGGTACCTATTGGATTGGGGATGAATTTGGACCATATTTACTGCATTTTGATAAAGATGGAATACTGCTTGATGCGCCGATTGCATTACCTCATCCATTGAAAGCTGGTGTGGAATTGCGTTCTCCGCAAAATCAATTCAATAAAGCCAACATAAATTATGTAGAGCCTTTGGTTCAGCAAAGCGGTGGCTTTGAAGGAATGGCATTGTCTAAGGATGGTCAATATTTATATCCTTTGTTAGAAAAACCGTTAAAAGGCGAGACCACACAACAGTTGCTTATCTCACAATTTGATGTGAAGAAGAAAGCGTATACTGGGCGATATTATTATTTTACCTTAAATGCCAAGGCGACCAATATTGGTGACTTCCAAATGTTTGATGATAAGTCTGGCATTATCATTGAGCGTGATGCGAGTCAAAACAAGTTAGATGGTTATAAGAAGCTGATTCAAATTGAATTAGGGGATTCTGGGAAAGCGGTAAAACGTTCTGACTTAGTTGATCTTATGAATATTGCCAACCCAAATAATTTATATGGGACAGCGCGAGATGGAGATATTGGTACAGCAACAACTTTTGCTTTTCCATTTGAAACCATTGAAGATGTGATTATTGAAAATAAAAATACCTTAACTGTTTTAAATGACAATAACTTTCCAGGTTCATCAGGACGAAATGCAAAGCGTGCGGATGATAATGAAATTATTCAGATTAAATTGCCTAAAGCATTGTATTAATACGCGATAAAATGCTTAGCCTCCATGACCCGAAGCTAAATTAATCTTAGCAAGGGAAAACGCCCTCCTTTTTAAAAGGAGGGCTGGGGAGGATTAAAACTTAAACTGATCAATATTAAGTGAAATACCTGACTTTTTATTGAGGGTAAAGCATCAGTACATACCTTAAATTAGCTGAGCAGATATTATTATTTTAAAGTGCGAAGTAATCTTTAAGCTAAATCGCAGAAAGCCAGTCAATTGACTGGCTTTCTTTATACATCATTCAAGCATGAGGATTAAGCTAAACAGTCTTGTTTCGAAACTTGATCAGGGCAGCCCAATGGATTTAAAGCACATTTTAAATCTTCAATTTGTTCATGGGTGACATAGCCTTTAGATTTTAGGTAATCTGCAACTCGGTCATCACGTAGGCTTAAGAATGCTGCATCATAAACACCTAAATCTACAAATAAAGCAGCTGCTTCTAAGCTATTAAAACGGTCTAGAAACACATCATTGCCATACATTAGGAAAACATGGTCGTAATCCGCATGTGCATCGATTTTTAAACGAGCTGCCAATGTTGTTGGTGAGGTTTTGATAAAAAGCAAATCTGATAATTCATCAAATTGGGTCATATCTAAGATATTTTCGCCGGTTTTTACTTTACCTAACCATGCTTTAAAGACCAGTACCGCACCGCCACGCAGTAACATGCTCCACACTTGATGACGAACTTCATCATTTAAGCATTCGCATTCATCTTCGAGACGTTGAACCAGTTTTTCTTCTTGTTGCGCTAATTTATCAAACAGACCTAAGCCTTGAGGATGGTAAGCAACAGGGGTAAATACATCAAATTTTAATTCCTCAAACACTTGAAGTGCTAAAGGCACAGCTGCTTGATAAATCGTGTTGAGTGCTTGTATTTGTGTGTCGTGGAGTTTGCTGTGTTTAAACAGATCTTGCCAATCAATTTCAGGCAGGATTGCATTTGCACCATATTGACGATGAAATTGTTGAGCTTGGTGTAGCCCATGTGGAACAGTTTCTGAAATATTCATGGTTAAAAATCCTATTTAAAATTGAATTCAAACGCTGTTTTTGTTTTCCTAAACATGAGCGTAGTTTTGTCTTGAAGTAATTTTTGATTTATCTGAGATGCAATAGGAATACGACTAAAGTTGTAGATAGGGTGAAAAGTAGTTTTTTATTTTTTAAAATCATATAAATAGAAAATTGTAACTAACTATACAAGTGTATATTTAATATTTTGATGTTATTTGCCATAGAAAAGAGGGCTTTGAAGTTTTTAGTCAATAAATGGGTTCGAGTTTTGCTTTTTTTTGAATGCTTTTGCACAAAGCTTAAAAAAAATTGCTATTCCACTTAAAAAATTGCGTTACAAAACCTCTAGAACGCAATGGTCTAGAGGTTGTAAATGTTTCAAAACATTAAAGAAGAACGTGATCAATAAACTGAAAAGGGTTGAACGTAGTGGAAGATTATTTAGAAATCTTCAAGCCAGATAACCATGCACGTAGAGAAGCAGGCTTCAATGGTTTCTTCAACAACACCACGTTGAGGTCTTTAACACGCTCTGGTAATTCAGGATCAGAATCTGCAGTAATCAGTGCTGAAGGAACATTTTCCTGACGGTTTTCGACAATAAAATCTAAGCCAATTTTGCCGTGATTTAAATGCTGATCAACCAACCAGACTTGAATATTTTCTTTTTGAATAATTTCCAACGCTTGTTCAGGTTCAGTGGCTTTAAAGACTTGATAACCCCATTTGGTCAGTAGCGTTGCCATACCCTCCAAAATCGTATCATCATTGTCCAAACATAAGATTTTATAAGCTTTGGCTTTTAATGGTACCGCTTGTACAGGTGATGAAACCAGTTTAGGTGCTGCTACCATTGGCACATCAATCATAAAGCATGAGCCTTTACCTAGTTCAGAGTAAACATGCACAGGATAATCAAGCAAACTGGTCATACGTTGGACGATTGCCAGACCAAGTCCTAGACCTTGCTCACCCCATGGTGAGGTATGTCCACAACGCTCAAATTCTTGAAACAGCTTAATGCGTTGCTCTTCTGCAATCCCTGGGCCAGTATCCCAGACGCCAATACGGATATGATTTGGGCGATTAGACGCGCGTAATACACCAACAATCACACGTCCGCGAGCAGTATAACGTAAGGCATTGCTGACAAAATTTTGGATGATACGACGGATCCATTGTGGGTCGGTATCAATCCAGAATTGAGCATCATGGACACGCAATTGGATATTGCGTTGTGCGGCGATTGATTTAAATTGCAGTTCTAAATCACTTAATAAATCATGCAGTGGATAAGCTTGGCGTTTTGGTTGGATTGAACCACCTTCCAGCCGTGCAATGTCTAAAAGGGCAGACAACATACTTTCAGCACCATGTAAGGCACGATCAAGTTGTTGTAAGGTTTTACGATCTTCATCCGATTGTACGCTTTGTTCTAAAGCGGTACTGAATAAGCGTGCTGCGTGCATCGGTTGAAGCAAATCGTGGCTGGCTGCTGCAATAAAGCGGCTTTTTGACATATTGGCTTTATCGGCTTGCTCACGTGCCAGTTGTTGTTCAGATAAGGCATTTGCAAGCTGTTGAGTACGATCAGACACGCGTGCTTCAAGTACCGCTTCATTTTCACGGAATGCAGTAATGTCTGCAAAGGTCGTAACAAAACCACCACCTTCAATGGGATTACCACGCATTTGAATCACACGGCCATCTTTACGAATCCGTTCAAACTCATGTGCGCTACCAACTTTCATCCAATGAATTCGCTTACGTACATGTTCTTCTACCGAGCCTGGACCACATTCGCCACGCTCTGCGTTATAACGAATCAAATCGGCAATTGGGCAGCCGACATAGACTAAATCTTTTGGATAATCAAACAGCTTTAAATATTGATTGTTCCACGCGACCAAACACATGTTTTCATCAACCACACTCACGCCTTGGGTCATGTGGTCAATCATGGTCATGATAAGATTTTGGTTAAAGCGTTGCCATTGTGACGCTTGGTCGAGAATATTTGCCACTTGGCCCAATGCCAAGCCATTATTGACCATAGCCGTGGTGAGTAATGTCCGTGCAGAGGCTGCCCCGATTGTGCCTGCGAGGTATTGTTCAGTGAACCGCCACCACATCCCATTGGCACTGCTATTTTCATTGAGCACCACATTGTTCATGGTACAAAATTGCTGAAAGGCATGGGTTGCTGGCCCTTCACCAGTAATCCGTTTGGCTAGTGCAATCAGATCACCAACTTTAAGTTTAGCGACATCATGGTGTAAATAATTAATATCGGTAGAGGTATTTTGTGCAGGTAAGGGCTTGGTTTCATAATAGAAAAAGCTTTCTGCCTGTATTTGTTCAGCAATACTAGGACGATAAATACGAGAGACCCAAATATATAAGGTAATATTTAAACCAAGTGCCCAGATTACACCATGAGTAAGCGGGGCAAAAGATTCAAAACCAAATAAGGCTTCTGGTCTTAACCATTCAATATTCAAAGGTCCAAACATCAAAAATTGATGTGCAAACTGGCTATATTCAACAGGTAAGCTACGTAAAATCGTTGGCAATAATAAGGTATATGACCAAAGGATAAAGCCTACAACCAAGCCTGCATAAACCCCTTGGCGACTTCCGCCACGCCAGTATAAACCACCAATTAAAGCCGGCGAAAATTGTGCAACCGCACTAAAAGCCAATAACCCAAAGGTAGATAATTGGTCAATATCATTAAAGAAGTGGAAGAATAAAAATCCGAGTAACATTACCGCTAAAATACACACACGACGGGTAAATTTAAGTACCTGTGGTAAGCGTTTGTCATGACGAGAAAGAATGCCAAACTTCCATAGAGAAGGCATAATCAAGTCATTACTGAGCATAATGGACAGTGCCACAGAAGAGACTAGTAGCATCCCTGTTGATGCTGAAAAACCGCCTAAAAATGCCAGTAAAGATAACCAGTCTTGGTTATAACTAATCGGTAATGAGAGTACTGCAACATCAGGAATGGTCAGATACTTAGGTGCTGCATGCAGTGCCCAACTGGCAATTGGAATAATGGCAATAATGGTCAGAATCAAATATGCCGCAAACCACCGTCTTGCACCACGTATATGTTTTTCATCGCGTAATTCAACCACGGCCACATGGAACTGACGCGGTAAACAGATAATCGCCAATGAAGCGAGTAATGTTTGAACCCAGAAGGTATCTGGCACACCAAACAGTTGTACTTCATGAAAAGTTTTTTGCACATCCTGTGAGATTTGTACAATATTTTGTGGATGATCAAAAATAAAGAAAAATGCCACGCAGAGCAGGGCAAATAGTTTTACAAATGATTCAAAAGCAACGGCAAGCATTAAACCGCCATGTTGTTCGGTATTGGCAATTTGTCTTGTGCCAAACATCATGGCCAAGATCGCCAATACTGCGGTAAGACCAAGCACACCATTGGTGGTGGTGGAGACCACTTGGGTATTGTGATCGAGCATGACGGAAGCGCTAAGCGCAATGGCGCGTAATTGTAGTGCTAAGTAAGGAATAATGGCGATTACAGCCAAGATGGTCACTAAGGAGGCTAATGTTCCACTTTTACCATAACGTGCTGCGACAAAGTCGGCAATCGAAGAAATCGCATGATGTTGTCGAACGCGACCTAAACGACGCCAAATGTCATAACCTAGCCAGACAAATAATAAAGGTCCTAAATAAATCGGCAGGAAAATAATCCCCTCACGTACTGCAGCACCTGTTGCTCCATAAAACGTCCAAGATGAGCAATATACCCCCAATGTTAGACTAAAGAGAAGCATCCTGCCGCGCGTGCTTAATCGACTCGCATGCTTCTCACCAAAGAAGGCACAAACGAATAGAATGAGGATGTAAAGGGCCAGAACCCCTATAATTAACCAACTGTTCATAAGGACTACAGTATAAAAAGCTGCGCCTATAATAACGCATACATGAACTGTCTCGTTTATTTTGCTCAAAATTTAACGACCAAAGTCTAAGTTACGAGAACCCCACAATATTGTTAATTTTGACCATGTAAAAAAAGACTAAAAAAAGCAACCAGCGTTCTGGTCGCTTATCAAGGAGCATGGTTATGGATGAGAGACAGGTAGAGGCGATTCTACAAAATCCAAAATTCAAGGAAATGGTTGCTAAAAAAAGTAAATTAAGCTGGACATTAACTGCAATTATGTTGTTCGTTTATGTTGGATTTATGCTTTTAGTTGGCTATAACAAAGAATTTTTAATGAGTTCATTTAGTGGTGGCATCACCACTTGGGGAATTCCTTTAGGTCTAGGAATTATTGTTTTATCTTTCGTATTGTGTGGTGTGTACTCATATATTGCCAACAATAAATTGGATCAATTGAATGCAGATGCAATGAAAGAAGTCGAAGCAATCGCCCACGAAAAAGGACTGCACTAAGATGAAATGGAACTCTTTAAAGACTAAAGCAGCTCTTGCATCTACTGCACTGCTTTCTACTGTTGCACAAGCAGGCCCAGATTTAGGTGAAGCTCAGCAGCAAGCGACCAACTGGCATGCAATCATTATGTTTGCAATTTTTGTTGGTTTAACCTTATTTATTACCAAATGGGCTGCAAAACAAACCACCAATACCGCAGACTTCTATACCGCTGGTGGTGGTATCTCTGGTTTCCAAAATGGTTTAGCGATTGCGGGTGACTATATGTCTGCTGCATCGTTCTTGGGTATTTCTGCATTGGTGTTTAGCTCAGGCTTTGATGGCTTGCTTTATTCACTGGGTTTCATGGTTGGCTGGCCAATCGTATTGTTCTTGGTTGCTGAGCGCCTACGTAACTTAGGTAAATATAACCTGTCTGACGTGGTTTCGTTCCGTTTAGAAGAAAAACCAGTACGTACACTTGCAGCAATCAGTTCGCTTGTTGTTGTGGCTTTCTATTTGATTGCTCAAATGGTGGGTGCAGGTCAGCTGATCAAACTGTTATTTGGTTTGAACTATAACATCGCAGTTGTGATTGTTGGTCTTCTGATGATGGCTTATGTAATCTTCGGTGGCATGTTGGCAACAACTTGGGTACAGATCATTAAAGCAGTGATGTTACTTTCAGGTGCAACATTCATGGCGTTCATGGTGATGCATTCTGTCGGTTATAGCTTCTCTGAAATGTTCAGACAGTCTATTGATGTATTTGCAAAAGTACATGATGTCAGTCTTGATGATGCAACCAAAATTATGGGACCAGGCAGTTTGGCGAAAAACCCACTCGATGCTTTATCGCTTGGTTTAGCACTCATGTTTGGTACAGCAGGTTTGCCACACATTCTTATGCGTTTCTTTACGGTTAAAGATGCTAAAGAAGCACGTAAATCTGTGGTTGTTGCAACAGGCTTCATTGGTTACTTCTACTTATTAACTTTCATTATCGGTTTCGGTGCGATCCTTTTCGTATCAAACAACCCACAATTTATTGATGTTGCTAAAATGGCTGTGACTGGCAAACTAGAATTAGTTGGCGGTAACAACATGGCAGCGGTACACCTTGCAGATGCAGTGGGTGGCGATCTGTTCATGGGCTTTATTTCAGCAGTTGCATTCGCAACGATTCTTGCGGTAGTTGCAGGTTTGACATTGTCAGGTGCTTCAGCAATTTCACATGACTTGTACGCAAACGTATTGAAAAAAGGTCAAACAACCCCTGAATCTGAATTACGTATGTCGAAGATTGCAACACTTGGTCTTGCGATCTTTGCGATGATCTTAGGTATTTTGTTCGAGAAACAAAACGTTGCCTTCATGGTGGGTTTAGCATTCTCTGTAGCGGCGTGTGCAAACTTCCCAGTATTGGTTCTTTCAATGTTCTGGAAAGGATTAACTACACGTGGTGCTGTTGTAGGTGGTGTTGTCGGTCTAGTGACAGCGGTGACTTTAATTATCTTATCTAAAGCAGTTTGGGTAGACACATTAAAAATCTCTGATACTCCGATCAACTCATTCAATGGTCCTGCAATCTTTGCTATGCCATTAGCATTCATCTGCTGCTGGTTGTTCTCTGTGACAGATAAATCTGCACGTGCAGAAGCAGAGCGTAAAGCATTTGATGCACAGTTTGTACGTTCGCAAACAGGTATTGGTATCTCTGGTGCTTCAGATCACTAAGTGATTTGAGATCAGCTTAAAAAACACCTTCTCGAAGGTGTTTTTTTATGGGTGATGCAAAGCCAGAACTCCATCATCCCAGTTTCAGCCTTTAAGCGATATAAAGCTTGTTTGATGCTGATTGATCAGTTGAATGATCACGAAAAATTGAAAGGATTTAAGAAACCCCATGAATATGTTAATTTGAATGTTTAAAAGAACAATCAGAATCAGAAAATATGCGTTCAATGATCGAATTTTGGAAAGGTTTTAAACAATTACCGTCAGCATGGTTATTGTTGGTCCAACTGCTTATTTTAGTTTTATCTGTCTATACCAATGCCAGCAGAAGTTATCAAATTTTAACTTGGTTACTCGGTGTCTCTGCATTACTGATTATTGCCAAAGTGATTCGACAAACACCGACATTTACACTGTTGGGCTTAACTTTTGTCACGGGGGCATTTGTATTGTCCTTTCTGATGCTAATTGGCTTTCATTCTGTTACTTTGCAAATCTTTGCACATTCATTTGAAGCAGCTGCTTATTTTTGTGCAGCATATGGCCTAATCCGCTATATGTTTGCAGATCGTTATTTAACCAAAGATGAACTGTTTGCTGCGGGTGCGGTATTTACCCTGATCGCATGGGGATTTGCCTTCTTATACAGTATCTGTCAATTGATGGTTCCACAGAGCTTTCAAAACCCAAATCATGTTGCAGACTACCAATCTTGGCTGGATTTATTGTTCATTAGTTTTAGTCTGCAATCGGCAACAGGATTGTCCGATTTGATTCCTGTTGCGCCTGCTGCACGGGTGATTTCAATGTTGCAAATGTTCTGTGGCGTGATGTATTTTGCCCTGATCGTCTCACGGATGATAGCCCTGCAATATATTGAAAATAAACCAAAATCATGAACTAATGATCTTGTTACATTTAGTAAATTGTTGAAAATGTTAATTTAAATTATAATGTGGCCTGAATCCAATCGCTGTTCTACAGGATTCGTCTTTTTTCACACCTGTGAATGCCTTTTTTTGACTTTAAAAAGTCTGTCCATTGAGTATAAAAACCTGGGGGAAATATGCCTTCCAAAAAAATCACTTGGTTTGACAATGTCAATCCAAATGTTTTCTTGAGCACTGTTGGAATTATTGCGCTTTTTTTAGCCGTTGTTGTCTTTGCACCAAATGCCTTTGAGCTGATTACTCAAAGGATGAACCGCTGGATCACCGATTCATTTAGTTGGTTCTATGTTTTATCTGTCGCAATATTTTTAATTGTGCTGATTTTTATTGCCTTTTCTGACATGGGTAAAATCAAGCTTGGACCTGATCATAGCCAGCCTGAGTATAGTAATGGGTCATGGTTTGCCATGCTATTTACTGCGGGTATGGGGATCGGGTTAATGTTCTTCAGTGTTGCAGAACCTGTCATGCATTATGTCAATCCACCTGCCGGTGATCCACAAACCATTGAATCTGCCCAAGAAGCAATGAGAATTACCTTTTTCCATTGGGGCTTACATGCTTGGGCTATCTATGCGGTTGTGGGTTTAACGCTGGCTTATTTTGCTTTTCGCTATAACTTGCCACTCAAAGTTCGTTCGGGTTTATTTCCGATTATTGGCCAACGAATTCATGGTCCAATCGGAGATGCGGTCGATACTTTTGCCACCATTGGTACCGTATTTGGTGTAGCTACCACGTTAGGATTTGGGGTAACGCAAATTAACTCTGGCTTAAATTATTTATTTGGCTGGGAAAGTAATATTAGCACCCAAATCTTTTTGATTATTGTGGTGAGTACGCTGGCTTCATTGTCGGTTTTCCTTGGATTAGATAAGGGAATCAAACGACTTTCTGAACTGAATCTAATTTTAGCCTTGGTATTACTGGGCTTTGTATTCCTTGCCAGTTCCAGTATTTATATCCTGCAAGCAACCATTCAAAACGCTGGGCAGTATATTTCGAATTTATTTAGCATGACCTTTAATTTATATGCTTATCAATCGAATGGCTGGATTGGGGGGTGGACCATTATGTATTGGGCATGGTGGATTTCTTGGTCACCATTTGTCGGTATGTTTATTGCGCGTGTTTCAAAAGGTCGAACCATTCGAGAGTTTATTGTCGGTGTACTACTTATTCCGACAGGCTTTACCTTGATCTGGATGGGATTTATTGGCAATGCTGCCTTGTTTAGTATTATGGAACAAGGGCAGACGGGGCTGATTTCTGCGGTACAAAAAGATTCATCAGTTGCATTGTTTGAGTTTTTAACCCACCTGCCTTTCTCAGGTGTGTTTAGTCTTATTGCGACACTGCTGGTGGTGTTGTTCTTTGTTACCTCTGCGGATTCTGGTGCATTGGTGACCGATTATCTCACCGCGAAAACAGAAAATTCGCCGATATGGCAACGCTTGTTCTGGACTGTTTTAATGGCGGTCTTGTCGATCATTCTATTAATGGTTGGTGGGCTAGGCGCACTACAATCGGCCACCATGATGAGTGCCTTACCA
Source organism: Acinetobacter legionensis (assembly GCF_048552295.1). Lineage (NCBI taxonomy): Bacteria > Pseudomonadati > Pseudomonadota > Gammaproteobacteria > Moraxellales > Moraxellaceae > Acinetobacter > Acinetobacter legionensis. Next base: position 157,181 of record NZ_JBIMCW010000007.1, on the reverse strand, counting down.
TTCACCTTTATTATGCTGTTGTTGTGTTGGGGCTTAGTCAAAGCATTGCGCTTAGATGTCACCAAAATGCAGGCTTTGCAAGTGGCAAGAATCACGCCGAGAGCTGTGCAAAACCCACGTAGTTGGCAGCAACGTTTGGGCTTAATCATGCACTATCCGCATACGTTGGCTGAAGTACAACATTATATTCAGGTTGATGTGATTAAGGCTTTTGAAAGTATTCGTTTTGAGTTTAAACGCCGTGATTTAAATGTGGTGATTAAAGAAACCGAAGACGGTGTTCAACTGAGTGTGGATCATCATGATGAGTTCAATTTTATCTATAAAGTCATTGCACGCAAAATGGTTGCGCCAAGCTTTATGATGAATGAAGAACATCAGGAAACCGATGATTTTTATCAAGCTGAAATATTTTTAAGAGAAGGTGGTCAAAACTATGATGTGATGGAGTGGACGCAAGAAGACTTGATTCAAGACATCATTGACCAATATGAACGCCATCTACATTTCTTAAATGTACTGAGAAACTAAGTTGTTTATTTAAAAAACAAAGGCAATAAAAAAGGACTCGTATGAGTCCTTTTTTGATTCAATTTCTAAGCAACTTAGAAACGGAATTTAGCGTTTAAGCCAACAGTTTGCGTATCACCAACATACGAAATTGCTTGGCCTTTATTGTTTTCGTAGTTTGCATTTACGTAGCTTGCACCAACTGCAATCGCAGGCGTGATGAAGTAGTTTACGTTTGCACCCCAAGCTGAATCAGGCGTACCTTCGTAGCTAGACGCTGCGTAAGAAGCACCAACGCTTAATTGTGGGTTCAAATAGAAATCAGTTTTGAACTGGTATGCAGTCGCATCACCATAGATGATGCCTGATTCAAACGCTAAAGACATATTTGTACCGTCAATACCGCCAACGTATTTAGCACGTGCAGTGATTGCATCTTGGTCTTCACCAATTGTTGCAGCTTCAGCAGTCGCTTTAGCAACGCCGTTACCCATAACATTGAATGCATCTAAAGCAACTTGGTCAGCAACGTTAGTATAACCAACAGCAACTAAGAAGTTTTGAGTAGGAAGAGCACCCACTTCTAATGCAAAACGATCGCCTTGATCATTTGGCAAGCCATTTTTACCGTCAAGGATTGTGTGGCTATAAGAAGCACTTGCGTATGCAGGTACATATGGAGTAGGAACATAAAGTTCAGCTTTAGCGCCGTAGTTATGTGCAACTACACCAGCGTCTAATTCGCCATAGTTATATGCTAAAGAAACATTTGATGCTTGGTTTAAGAACGCTGCTTCAGCCAATGGACCTTTTGAAGAGTCAACATTTTTGAAGTAGTAAGTACCTTGCAAACCACCAGTGAAATCTTTGTCATTTTCAGTTGTATCGATATACTCTGATTGACCTTGAATTTCAAATTGGTATGCTTGAGCGCCGGTCATGGCTAATAATAAAGCAGTGGCTAAACCGAGTTTTTTCATAATCTTTTCCAATAGGAGAAATTGGTGAAACAGACGGCATTGTATTGTAACAAGATATTAAGTCAATGACGTTTAAGGCCACTGTTTACAAAGTAGATACATGAAATTTACATTGTTTAAAAAACGTACATTTGAACAGCTTTACGTCAACCTAGAAAAAAACTTAATTAGAACAACAGACTAAATTCAGACAAAAGTTTTATTTCATATAAAACAGATATCAAATTGTTAAATTAATACATTCATTTTATTGTTTATTTGTGTTTTTTGATCGATATTACCGATGGTTGTTTTGCGATCAATGTCAAGAAAATGTCATTAAATTCTGCTTATTTTTAGAATTAATTTGTGATTTTATAATCATTTCATGTGAATATTGTTGTTTTATTCTCAATTATTCATAAAAACGATAATTCATTTATATCCGATCAATTTAATAGGTTTTACAAAGTAAAAGATATTTTGAATAATGAGTCAATAAAGTTCATTCATTTTAAATGAATTTTTTGAGATTTTGAGTTTATATGCCCAGCTTTCCCCAAGGTTGGGCTTTTTTTTATTTAAAAATTCAAAGCAAATCGCATTAAACAGACAATAAAAGTATTGCACCAATATGTAGCATAATTAAGCAAAAGATGAATTGTGTTGGCATGATTCTTGCCAAAAAAAATCCCAATTTTCAAAGAAAACTGGGATTTTTCGCCAAAATCTGGAGCAAATCAATAAATTCTGCTGAGGAATATCAATAAATTGCCCTAATGGAGTGCATTATGCACCAATATATTGCACCTGTAAATATTTTCTTACATTCAATTTAAAAAATAATTCATGGGCTCATCTACACTATTTCAGATTGAGTCGATGGCTAAGTAACGTTTATGAGTAATTACCGATTTAAATCTAAAATAAAAAGCAGTGTATTGGTCATTCTGAGTAGTGTGGCATTTTCAGGTTGTGTTTCTAATGCCAATTTGCATGATCCAGCGTCATCACAAAGAACAAGTGAAATCCCGTTGTTGTTTAATTATGCGCAAACTCAAGCCGTCTTTGTGACTTATGATGGAACTCAATTTAAACGTTATGGGAATGATTTAAATAGAGCCAAGACTGCCTATATTCCAGCCTCTACTTTTAAAATGTTGAATGCCTTAATTGGTTTGCAACATGCGAAAGCGACAAATACAGAAGTATTTAAGTGGAATGGAGAAAAAAGATCTTTTCCTGCATGGGAAAAAGATATGACCTTGGCACAAGCAATGCAGGCTTCAGCCGTACCTGTATATCAGGAGTTGGCACGACGTATTGGCTTGGATTTGATGAGTAAAGAAGTCAAGCGTGTTGGTTTTGGCAATACACAAATTGGTCAACAGGTAGATAATTTCTGGCTAGTCGGCCCATTGAAAATCACCCCAGAGCAAGAAGCTAAACTTGCTTATCAATTGGCAAACAAAACATTGCCTTTTGATGATGCTGTACAGCAACAAGTTAAAGATATGCTCTATGTCGAAAGACGGGGTGATTCCAAGCTTTATGCCAAAAGTGGATGGGGAATGGATGTGGAGCCACAAGTGGGTTGGTATACGGGATGGGTGGAACAGCCGAATGGTCAGATCACCGCTTTTGCTTTAAATATGCACATGCAGACAGGGGATGATCCTGCTGAACGCAAGCAACTGACATTAAGTATCTTGGATAAATTAGGCTTATTCTTTTATTTGAGATAAATGCAGTAGATAAAAAAATGCCCAGTTTATTGGGGGAAACTGGGCAATAAAAAAGGTAAATTTTCAAATCATGAGAATTTCTATCTAAGTTCAATTTTATGCAAATTCTATTTATATGTAAAATGTGAATTTTGAATATTACTCATCTATAAAAACGATAATATAAAGGCGTTGAATGCTGTAGATTAAACTTGATTATGTGGAGTAGTTTATGTGTATATATTCTATAATATAAACAAAATTTCTTTAGCTTTATTGCGATATAACTTCCCACAGGACCATGGTGATGGTGCATGAACTCAGATCAGAACAAATAAGCACGCGTTTGCTTATCCTCATGTCAGTCATCATTTTGTCTGTTTTGTTAATTGCTGTTCCACAAATCATCAGTAATTATCGAGAGTATAGTCGAGCAAATCGAGCTTTAGTCAATATTCAAGCTTTGCAAGTTTTTGCTGAAACATCCAATAAAATTTCACGGGAAAGAGCGCCAACAAATAAAGCAATGTCGAGCACGACAGCAAATTTTCCAGACAGAATAAAAGAATTGCAGGACTATCGTAAGGACGTAGATCAGCAGATTAATTTAACCGTCGAAACCTTAAACAAAGCGGGGTTTAGCAGTTTGGCGGATCAAGTTGATGTTCAGTTAAGACATGATTTGAACATCGCCCGCAAACAAGTCGATGCTTATTTAGCCTTACCGTTAAAAGAACGTAATTCAGTGCAAATGGATCAAGTGATTCAGGGAATGTTTCGGGCATGGGACAGTTGTAGAGCCATGTTGCAGCAATTAATTAACCATTCAAAAAAGAATAATAGCGATGTGACAGATTATGCTTCAATTGTGCTGATATTGGCTGATTTACGAGATCAATCTGGACGAGTTGCGTCTAACATCATGGCACCCCTGAGCTTTTCCGAACCCCTGCCTGAATATAACAAAGCACGCTCATTACAAACGCAAGAACAGGTTAAATATTTATGGCGTTTGATGGATACCATGCAAATAGAGTCTTTAAAAACCCCTGAGTATCTTTATTTATATGGTCAGGTGAAAACTCAATTTATTGACCAAGGCTTACCCATCGTAAATCGTTTGGTGCAAGAGAGTAGAAATCAGCAGCCTTATTTTTTAACGGCAAACCAACTGACAGATGCAATCGTGGATAAGTTTACCACGGTGGTAAATTTACAAAAATATCTACTTGAAACCCATGCCTTAAGCGCACGTCATCGAATGGAATCGGAGCAACGTCAATTTTTTATCACGCTATTTATTTCTCTTTTGTCATTGTCGGTCGCAGTTTTTACGATGTTATATACACGTAAAAAGTTATTTGAACCCTTGATATATGCAAGAAATATGATTTTGGAACTGTCACAAGTACAAGAACGTGATTATCTAGGGGATGCTTCGATACAAACCAAAGAGGTGCATACCCTAACTGATGCGCTTGATAAATTAAAAGAAATGCTCAAGCAACGTGATGCTTTTGAATTTCAATTACAAAATAGCGCCAACACTGACAGTTTAACCGGTGTCTCAAATCGATTGGCTTTAGATGTTTATTTAAAAAATATTGCGACACAAACCGAGCGGTTTCAAGAGTTGACCTTGATCATGGTGGATATTGATAATTTTAAATATGTGAATGATCGCTTTGGACATATTTTAGGTGATTCGGTTATTGTTGAAATTGCTCGATGTTTAAAAGCAAATATTGCGCAATCTGATTTGATTGTACGTTTTGGTGGCGATGAATTTTTGATTTTGATTGATCGTATTCAATGGGATTGGGCGTTGCAAATTTCTGAAAGCATTTTGGCTGATGTCTCACGGTTAAATTTTAACAGTTCTATGTCTAACGAACAGCTCAATGTTTCTGTCAGTATTGGCGTGGCAACTGGGGCAGAAAGTTGGGAAGCCTTATTTAATCGGGCAGATGCATCGTTATTTAAGGCCAAAGCACAAGGTCGAAATAAAGTCGTGGGATGATTGATTTTGAGCTATTTGGGGGTGATATGAATATAGAAGAAAAGCAAAAACGCCTTAAAGATGCTTTGGAAAAGAATATTAAACATGAGAATGTGGGGATTGCAATTGCGATTACAGGGTCATGGGGTGTGGGGAAGACTTATTTTTGGAATGAGTTTTTAAAGGATGTGACGCATAAAGAATTAGAAGATAAGAAAAATTTATACTATGAAGCGAGTAGGGTGGATTATAAAAGTATTTTTGATTGTCGAAAGTATGCGTATATCTCTCTTTTTGGAATTGAAAATTTAAGTGATTTGAAAAATGCAATTTGCACAAAATTAGCACTTAACCCATATGCCAAATCAGATACTAGTAAATGGGAGTTTTCTCAGATTATTAAAAATACAGTTGCGCAATTTAGAGATATAAAGGTATCTCAATATGGCGTAATTGCATCAGCAAAAATATTAGAGTCATTACTTTTTTTACAAGTTAAAGATGCCATTATCTGCTTTGATGATTTTGAGCGAATTTCAAATAAATTAGACATTAAAGATGTTATGGGGTTGGCAAATCAGTTAAAGCTAGAGAAAAATTGTCAGATCATTTTGATTTTAGATGAAGATAAAGCAGAAAGTGAAAATAAGGAAAAATACGCTAAATATAAAGAGAAGTTGATTGATGACACCATTATTATTAATTCGGTTGAACCTTTAATTCGTGAAAATGCAAAAGATATAGAAGAGCAATTGATCGAATTAATGGCAGTATTTGCTGATGGTTTAGAAATTCATAATTTTAGATTTTTTCATAAAGTGATTAAGTTATATAGAGAGTTTAGGGATCAATTACCAAATGAAGTTGCTTATTCTACAAAGGAAGTTATTTTAATTCGAGTATTACAGGGATATTTTATTACGGATTTTGGATCAAAATATGAATATTCTTGGCAGGATATAAATTATACAGTAGAGGAAAGAAGAACGGATTGGTCAGTAACTAAATTAAAAACACACAAATTTTTAGAGAATTTTCATTTTTATTTTATACAAATGGATAAATGGGGAGAAGAGTTTAAAAAGTGGTTTGAACAAAAAGAAATTATAGATATATCCATTTTTCATGAATTAGCAAATTCTGAACTAATTTCGGAAAATAATAATAATGTGAAAGAAGAGTTAAGAAAATTAATGAAACAATGGAGAAATTTACAGGTTGATCAAGATTATTGTGAAAACCTTTTTCAAAAATCTTATGATTCTATAGCGTTTAATGATTTGGAAAGCTTAGATTTTCATTGTTTTCTGCTTAAAAGATTTGGCCGAAATGATCTTTCTAAAACCTTAAAAAAAGAGATCATCATTTGGTTAGATTCATCATTAAGGGGGAATATAACTAAAAATTTTGAGAATGCTTTTAATTTTGGATATAAAAAAGAAAATATATTTCATTGGTACATTAAACGTTGGAAATTGAATAATCCATTATTAGGGTTATATTCATTATTTGATGTATTAAAAGTATATATTTTAGATGGTGGTGTTAAGCATAGAGCTGCTCTAGTATTACAGGGCGCCACTTTAAAAGATTGGGAAGAATTTATTTTCATACAGTCATCAGTCGACTCCGAATTAAAAGAGTTTACTAAAGGAGAATTGTTGCAAGAAATTCTTAAGCAGAATATAGATAAAAATGCTATGCCATTAATAAAGAAGACTATTGAAAAAATTCTTTTAGATAAATTAAAAAATTCGACAAATATAAACCAAATAAAAAATATTGAATTTATGATTGATAATTTTAAAAAAAATGGGCTCTTATGATCTTTTCCTCAATGAAGTTGATACCTGCTAAAATTAAACTAAGAGAACCAAGAAGTGATAAAAATACTGAATTATTTTGCAGTGACTTTAAGCAACTCAGCATACAATTGATTTAAAAATCGTTGCTGTTCGGCATTGTCTTTAAAGTAGCGTTGATACAGTACACTACAGCTTTCGACATCAACAATATTACTTGGATTAAATGACCAATCCTCTGTATTTTTAATACTAATCCCTAGATCATCACCACAACGTTGCCACTGTTTGGAGAAGCCAGAGTTTTGATTGGGAGCAAGCTGCTTAAATTCTGCGTTAAGGCTAAAGCCGCGCATTTCTGAGTTGCTGAATTTGTTGATCGTACTGATTGGCACACCGGCCCATATAATGGTTTGTCCACTCGGCAATGAGATGCCTTTCAGTTTACTTTCATTCATTAACTGACTTTGTCTGCCTGTTTTAAAGCCCTGTTTTTCATAGGTCAAAGTTGAGCCAGCAGGAAGCTGTATTTTTTTAATCAGTAATGGTTGGGTGGTGATAAAATAAGGATTGTCGGGTCTGCCATTACCACCCGCAATGTTTATGCTACAACTGCTGAGTAAACAGATACTTGGGACTAAAAAGCATAAGTAAAGAAGCTTCATAAGGAAAATATCCTGTGCTATGTATTGATCTTGCCTTGTTTAAATTAGAAATGCAAAATTTGCTTTAAAAAATCCCAAAATTAAGCAGATGGTTATTGAAATATAGGATGAAAAAAGGCTGAGAATCTGAGTTTTATAAAAATTATATGAGCTATTTAATTTCGAGCTTAGATGATTAATCTCCCCCTAAGCCCTATGGGATAAAGAGAGAAACTCCCTCCTTATTTAAAGGAGGGAGGGGAAGATGCAGGGAATTACTTCAACAACGGTTTTAAGAACTTCGCTGTATGTGAAACTTTAGATTTCACCACTTGTTCTGGGGTACCTTCCGCAATAATCTGACCACCCCCTGCGCCACCTTCAGGGCCTAAATCAATCACCCAGTCCGCCGTCTTAATCACATCGAGATTATGCTCAATCACCACAATGGTATTGCCCTTATTGCGTAGTTCATGAAGAATATCGAGCAGTTTGGCAATATCATGGAAATGCAAACCAGTGGTTGGTTCATCCAGTACGTACAGGGTTTTACCTGTATCACGCTTTGCTAGCTCACGCGCCAGTTTGACCCTTTGCGCTTCACCACCAGATAGCGTTGTTGCAGACTGACCTAAGCGGATATAGCCTAACCCGACTTGGTTTAAGGTTTCCAAACGACGGTGAATCACAGGGATTGCATCAAAGAAATGCATCGCATCTTCGACGGTCATTTCCAATACGTCAGAAATATTCTTGCCTTTATAACCAACTTCTAAGGTTTCACGGTTATAACGCTGACCATGACAGTTATCACAAGGCACGTACATATCGGGTAAGAAGTGCATGGCAACTTTGATCATACCATCCCCCTCACACACCTCACAGCGCCCGCCTTTGACGTTAAACGAGAAACGACCTGCAGCATAACCACGGGCTTTAGCTTCAGGGGTTTGCGCAAACAATTCACGAATCGGGGTAAACAAACCAGTATATGTTGCTGGGTTAGAACGTGGAGTACGCCCAATCGGACTTTGGTCAATGTCTACCACTTTATCAAGGAACTGTAAGCCATCAATCGAATCAAACTTTTCAGCAGTTAAGGTGGTTGCACCATTTAATTGCGTCGCTGCAAGTGGTAACAGGGTACGGTTAATTAAGGTGGATTTACCTGAACCTGAAACACCTGTCACACAAGTCATTACACCTAAAGGAATCGTCAAATCAACATTTTGTAAGTTATGCCCTGATGCACCCATCAGTTTAATTTGTTCTTCAGGCTTAGGCGGTTTAACTCGCTCTTTGGGCACTGCAATTTTTAACTTACCAGAGAGGTATTTTCCTGTTAGAGAGTTCTCATTGGCTGCAAGTTCATCATAGGTTCCTTCGGCAATGATATGACCGCCATGCACACCAGCACCCGGACCGATATCAATAATATGGTCGGCTGCACGGATTGCATCTTCATCATGCTCAACCACTAAAACGGTATTACCTAGATCACGCAAACGAACCAGTGTTTCCAATAAACGATCATTATCGCGTTGGTGTAAACCAATGGATGGCTCATCTAAAACGTACATCACCCCCATTAGACCAGCACCAATTTGTGAGGCTAGGCGGATACGTTGTGCTTCACCACCTGAAAGTGTTTCAGCAGAACGAGACAGGCTTAAATAATTTAAACCGACTGATACAAGGAAGTGCAAACGCTCGCGAATTTCTTTAAAAATTTTATCAGCAATTTCACCTTTGGCACCTTCAAGATTTAAATCCTGATAGTAGCTTTCAGCATCACCAATCGACATTTTGGTAATTTGGGCAATGGTTTTGTCTTTAACACGGACATGACGTGAAATTTCATTTAAACGTGAGCCGCCACAAGCATCACAAGCGGCATTAGATAAATACTGCGCCAGATCATCACGGACATAATTAGATTCAGTTTCACGATAACGACGTTCTAAATGAGGCAAAATTCCTTCAAAAGGTTGTACCCGATTATGTTTACGACCACGCTCATCGATATAACTAAGATCAATTTTTTCTTTGCCTGTACCATAGAGAAATTTCTTTTTCGTATCAGCATCGAGTTCATTCCAAGGGGTGTCTAAAGAAAACCCAAAATGATCTGCAACTTTCTGAATCATGCTGTAATAGTATGGACGTTGTCTGTCCCAGCCACGGATTGCACCTTGGCTAATAGAAACATCTGGGCTTGGAATCAGTTTTTCAGCACTGAAATGACTACGGGTACCTAAACCGTCACAGACAGGGCATGCACCAAATGGGTTATTGAACGAGAACAGACGTGGCTCTAGTTCAGCAACAGCACGGTCGCATTCAGGGCAGGAATGTTTTGCTGAAAATACACGGTCAGGATGTTCACCACCCATCCATGATAAAATCGCCAGATCACTGCCTAAACGTAATGCTGTTTCAAAGCTTTCGGCAATTCGGTTACCTAAATCATCACGGACTTTAAAACGGTCAACCACAACTTCAATGGTGTGCTTTTTCTTTTTATCAAGTTCTGGTGGTGTATCGATATCAATCACTTCACCATCCACGCGCGCGCGGACAAAACCTTGGCTCTGTAATTGCTCAAACAGGTTGCTGTATTCACCTTTACGCTCACGAACAACTGGTGCAAGGAGCATCAATGCTGTGCCTTCCTCCAGTCCTTTCACGGCATCGACCATTTCAGAAACAGTCTGTGCAACCATCGGCAAGTCATGCTCTGGGCAGTAGGGTGTGCCAACACGCGCATACAGTAAACGTAAATAGTCGTAGATTTCAGTAATGGTTCCTACGGTTGAACGGGGGTTATGGCTGGTAGATTTCTGTTCAATCGCAATCGCAGGGCTTAAACCTTCAATTGAATCAACTTCAGGCTTTTCCATTTGTGAAAGAAACTGACGTGCATACGCAGATAAAGATTCGACATAACGGCGCTGACCCTCAGCATATAAGGTATCGAAAGCCAGAGATGATTTCCCTGAGCCTGAGAGTCCTGTGATGACCACAAACTTGTCACGTGGAATATCGAGTGACACATTTTTTAAATTATGGGTACGTGCGCCTCGAATACGGATATGACTTTGACTCATAAAAGCTTTCTCGAAATTATGCGAATTAAAGGGGTATATGATAGCGATTTAATTTTGTTCAAGCTGTAAAAAATAGTTTTTAAACGACAAATTGTGTCATGTAACTGACCATTTAAAACTGTGATGGAGTTTGAGTTTTTGAATAAAATAATAATATTCATATGTTTATGATGGTTTTCAATAATTTTTAGGGTCGCATTCAGCTAATTTAAAATCAAAGCTATAATTTATTTAAAATAAGTCATTGAAGAAAAATGAGATATGCAGTCAGTTTTTTGATGCTGTGCTGATTTCTGAATACTTATTTCGATATTGCATAAGTTAGAACGAATAAACCAGATCAGCTTTAAGATTGGTCATGTGATGTAATCAAGAACCACTTATCTAAAAAAGAGAATTGTTAGACAAACATTCTGTGATTAACTATTGTTTTTATTGTAAAATGTGTGATAGCTATCGCACTTGTGGAGGGCTTGAAAATGAATATACGAAAAATTATATCAGTTGTTTGTTTTGCATTTTCTTGCAATGTCTTGGCAGGCGAGACTTCACAAGTTTTATTTGATCAAGCTTTCAATTTAAAACCCAATCAATTATACGAATTAGAATTAGAAAATGTACAAGCGGGGGATCAGATTTGGACAGCGGTTTATTTGGTTGGACGACAAAATTATCCAGGACTTACTGCAAAAGTTGAGTTTATCATGGACAATCATGGCCTGTTAAATAAAGCCAATCCCAGTGAGCATGCTGTATATCAAACACTGATCGCAGAAAATTTGACGCAAACCAATCAATATTCACTCAAGCAATTCAAAGGCTTAAACACATTCATCGAAGATACTTCAGAACAGCTGATTACAGATCCGATATTGGAAAAAACTGATAGCATACGTATTTATAGTCAAGTAAATGACTGGATCCCTGAATACAACACTTATGAACCCACCAAAGTGAAATTTGGCATTCAAAATCCTTTGGATTTTGACATTGTTGCGGCTTATGTTTTGGTGGGCAAAGGTGAAAAGCCTGCTGAACTCAGTGAATTAAATTTTAAAAATATTCAAGCTACTTATGCCTCACCTTTGCCTCCAGTACCAGCCGATTTTACTCAAGCGGAAGTGAATAAATCTGAGATGCACTTGAGTAGAAGTGAGCTAAAATTTATCTTTTTTATTGTGATGGCGATTGTCATGGGTTTGGTTGCGTTTATTAACCGAGGCAAATTAAAACGCGCTTTTTAAAGGTTTAACTTATAGCGCATTAAATTTCTAATATTTTAGATTTCAAATTTACATGCTTGGCGTAAACTCTTGCACTGATCATGTGTTCGAGTAATTTTAGATGTTGTCTTTATTTTTGAAATGTATTCTAGGTGCAGCAGTGGTTTTGTTGATTTCAATTCTTTCAAAAAGTAAGGCATTTTATATTGCAGGTTTAGTTCCACTTTTTCCAACATTTGCATTGATCGCACATGTGATTGTGGCGCAGGAAAAAGGTGCTGAAGCTTTAAAGCAAACAGCCTTATTCGGACTGTGGTCGTTGATACCGTATTTCATTTATTTGTTCATGGTTTATTTACTGGCAACTAAGCTTTCGATGTGGTCTTGTTTAGGGATTGCAACGTTATGCTGGATTGTAGCTGCTGCTGTGTTGATTTATGCATGGCAATTATTTCAGAATGGATCGGTTTTATGATTTATTGAATCAATAAAAAGAGTTGCAATGAATACTTTTGAGTTGATTGTAAAGTTCATGAGCCTTTGATCAAGGCTCATTTTTTAGGGATGAATTTTAATAATGAGATATTTAAACAATAAACTGTTTTGGGCTTTCTAGGTTCTTAATGGCATTGTAAATTTCATCTGCATGATTACACACAATCAGTTTTGCCCGATGTTGAGGCGGTAAAAAGCCTTCAATAACAGCATGGTCTAATTGCGCAATCAAATGGTCATAGAAACCATTGACGTTATATAACATCATCGGTTTTTGATGTTGATTCAATTGTCCCCATGTCGCGACTTCTAGAATTTCTTCAAAGGTACCAAAGCCACCTGGTAGAGCGACAAAAGCACTCGCGCGTTCAGCCATCATAGCCTTACGTTCATGCATGTTTTGTACAATATGTAATTCTGTTAATTGGTTATGGGCAATTTCATAATCCAGCATAAATTCGGGAATAACGCCCACAACATCACCACCATGTTCCGTGACCGTATCTGCAACTTGGCCCATTAAGCCAATACTTGCACCGCCATAGACGATCCCAAAACCTTGTTCTGCGATACCTTGGGCAAGTTGGATGGCTTTTTCTCGATAGGTGGGGTTATTTCCGGGTCGGGAACCACAATAGAGTGCGATTAAACATTGTGTGGCTTTATGTTGTTGTTGATCTAATTCGAAAGGTTTATTCATCATTACAGGCAATACACTATTCATAATTTATTTTTTCACCTTAACTTATCATGTTCTTATACATTTCTACTACTTTAAGTAAGAAATGTGCCAAAAACATGTTGTATTATCGGCGCTTTTGCAATGATTTGTATCACTTTGATTTTGTATTTAATTTTAGATAAATCAGTAAAAATCCTGATAAATGAGATGAAATTCCTATCTGGATTGCCTATAATTAACGCTTATTTATCAACAAATGAATCATCATGGGTAGTGGTTGTAGTCGCTCCGAAAATGCACAATCTTTAGACAAAATAATAGTTCAAAATACACTAAAGTTTTCTTATCAATTCCAAAATTTACAGTTCTCACATGCTGAAAATAGCTATTGCACATTTTCAATGGAGCAAGATCAATGATACTTGAGTGGATGTCTGATCCTTCTGCATGGATTGGTCTTGCAACTTTAGTTGTTTTAGAAATCGTTTTGGGTATTGATAACCTTGTGTTTATTGCAATTTTGGCAGAAAAACTTCCGCCTGAACAACGTGATAAAGCAAGGATTATTGGGCTTTTACTTGCCCTCTGTATGCGAATGGTGTTACTGGCATCCATTGCATGGGTGGTGACATTAACCGAACCATTATTCCATCTCTTTGAGCATGCTTTTTCTGGGCGTGATTTGATCTTGCTGTTTGGTGGTGTGTTCTTATTGTTCAAAGGCACAATGGAACTACATGAACGCCTTGAAGGTGGTCAGGATCTTAAAGAAGAAAATCCTGTTCATGCTGTATTTTGGATGGTCATTGTCCAAATTGTTGTTTTAGATGCAGTATTCTCCCTCGATAGTGTGATCACCGCTGTGGGAATGGTGAAAGAACTTTCAGTGATGATGATTGCTGTGGTGATTGCTGTAGCTATTATGCTGTGGGCATCAAAAGCCTTGATGGACTTTGTCAATAAGCACCCGACAGTAGTGATTCTATGTCTTGGCTTTTTGATGATGATTGGTTTCTCATTGATCGTTGAAGGTTTTGGTTATCACATTCCAAAAGGTTACTTATATGCAGCGATTGGTTTTTCTGTGCTGATCGAGTTTATGAACCAAACCATGCGTAAAAACCAAGAGAAAATGGTGACAACGACCGACTTGCGTTTCCGTACAGCTTCAGCAGTATTGAAAATGTTAGGCGGAAAAAGTGCCGATAGTCAAAATGGTAAAGCGGATGATGTGATCGCAACACAAGCATTGGCAGATGAAATTTTTGATGATGAAAATGGTGCTTACCATAGTGTTATGGTTCAAGGGGTCTTGGGACTATCAGAACGTCCAGTAAAATCGGTCATGACACCGCGCCCTGAATTAGAATGGTTAGATTTGGATGAAGACGAAGCCAGCATTAAAGAAAATTTGATGGCAATGTCACATTCTCGTTTAATTTTGGCCCATGGTGAATTGGATAATATTGCGGGTATTGTTTTAACCCATAAAGTTTTAAATGATTATATCGAAACGGGTGTTTTAAATTTTGAAAAACACTTACGCGAGCCTGTGATTGTGCATGAAAATGCGCAAGTGTTGATGGTGATGGAACAACTTCGTCAGGCACCTTTACAAATGGCGATTGTATTAAATGAATATGGGTCAATTGAAGGGATTGCAACACCGATTGATGTACTTGAAGCAATCGCTGGGGAGTTCCCCGATGAAGATGAACTAGAAGCTGCTGCGGAAAGTCTTGAAGACGGTTCGTTGATCCTTGAAGGTTCAACTGATATTCGTCATGTTTCTTTGCTGTTAGGTCGTGATTTAGTCGATGAGTCGGAACAATACTCAACCCTTTCTGGTTACATCTTGTTCCATCTCGGACGTTTGCCTGAAAATGGTCAGAAACTTCAAGTTGATGGTTATGAGTTTGAAGTGGTAACGATGGATGGGCATAAGATTGAGAAGGTGCATATTGTAGCATTAACCAAATCTAAAGATGCTGAACCCTAATGGATACCTTCTAAACAAGCCAGTCGAAAGACTGGCTTCTTGCTATTTTATCATTGCGAATAATGATTTAAAACATATCGTTAAAATGATGGCTGAATGGCATTATTCATATTGAAAGAATAGCTTTCGATTTCCAGCTGGGTTGGATTATCATTGAGCCTATTCAGATTTTGAGTATTTTCATGTCCAATCTATCCTGCCCATGTGGTTCAGCGCTTTATGCTGAATGTTGTCAGCCGCTACACTTGGGACAGAACAAAGCCAAGACAGCAGCACAATTGATGCGTTCGCGTTATAGCGCTTTTGCCAAACATGAGATTGATTATATTGTTCAGACCACTGCGCTTGGGCAGCAACAAGCTTTGGATGTTAAAGCGATTTCAGATTGGAGCAAAGCCAATCAATGGCTCAGTCTCGAAGTGGTACAAGCCCAAGAAAAGCTGGATAAAAATCATGCTCAAGTTGAATTTAAAGCACATTTTCATGATGGTCAGCAGGCTCAAATACACCATGAAGTTTCACACTTTGTCCAGCATGATGATGTATGGTATTTCTTAGATCCAACCACAGATCAGCCAATCACCATGAAACAGCCATGTATTTGTGGATCCGCCAAAAAATTTAAGCAATGTTGCGCACAATTTTTATAACTTTTAGTTCGTTTTTGACTTAAAATAGCGCGCATCTTTTCCCATCAGTGGATGAAGGGCAATGTTACTGACGATTATTTATATTATAGCCATTACAGCAGAAGCCATGACTGGAGCGTTGTCCGCAGGACGACGTAGTATGGACTGGTTTGGGGTGATACTGATTGCCTGTGTCACTGCACTCGGTGGCGGTTCTGTGCGAGATGTTTTACTCGGACATTATCCACTGACTTGGGTCAAACATCCTGAATACCTTGTCCTGACGTGCTGTGCTGCCTTTGTCACCATTATTATTGCCAAATGGATGAAGCACTTACATTCCATTTTCTTATTATTGGATGCTTTAGGCTTAATTGGTTTTACCATTATTGGCTGTCAAATTGCCTTGCAAATGGGCCATGGTTTTGTGGTTTCCGCCGTTGCTGGAGTATTAACAGGGGTATCTGGTGGTATTCTACGAGATATTCTGTGTAATGATGTTCCATTGGTATTCCGTCGTGAATTGTATGCGTCGATTTCCTTTGTTGCAGTGATTTTCTATTGGTTCTGTATTGATTTTGGTTTATCGCTTGAAATTACTGTGGTTTCTACTTTAGTTTTTGGTTTTGCATTACGTTGTGTGGCGATTTATTTTGGTTTGGAAATGCCGAAATTTATCTATAAAGATGATGATGAACAATCGGCATCTTCTAAAGATGAGTCCTAATGATGAATGCTTGAAGAGCAACTATTGATTGTGAATTCCTGCATTTAACTTTGAGCTTGGTATGTCATATCGGATTCATCAAAATATTAAACTTGAAAAATTTACAGACATAGATTTTGCTGTGTATTTTGAATTGGTCAAAAATATTAAAGTCATGCAAATGATTACCGAAAGAGCATTAACGCTTGAGGAAGCACATTCAGAATTTAGTAAGATTTTATCTAAGAATGCCTATGATGTGGCATTGGGAAATTATAAAATTCTTGATGCTCAAACACATGAATTTATGGGTTTAGCCAAAATTGAGTTGGATCAACCAATAGCACGAACAGCGGAATTGGGCTATATGCTTTTACCCGAATACTGGGGGAAAGGCATTGCCAGTCAGGTTGTAGCATTTTTAATTGACCATGCAAAAAAACAACCCCATTTAACACATCTCATGGCTATTATTGATCCTGAAAATATACCTTCAAGAAAAATATTGATAAATAATGGTTTCCATTCTAAAGAATTTAAAGATTTTGACGGACTAGCAGGAGAAATTCTCCTGTTAAGTCTTTAAAGTTAGACAGCGTGCCAAAGTTATTTCTGCTTTTACATATTTGTTGAGTGCATTATGGATTTAGTATCACGTGTACAACGCTTACCCATAGGGAAATTTCACTATACCTTACTCTGGGTAATTGGACTGGGCTGGATGTTTGATGCCATGGATACAGGACTCATTTCCTTTATTCTCACCAAAATGGCAGAAGAATGGCAAATGACACCTACTGAAAAAGGTTGGGTGGTCTCCATAGGCTTTGTGGGTATGGCAATTGGTGCTGTATTTTCAGGTGGGTTGGCCGATCGAATTGGTCGTAGAACAGTCTTTGCGATTACCTTAGTGACCTATAGCATTGCAACCGCATTATGTGCTTTTGCGCCGAATCTGACTTGGTTATTGGTATTCCGTTTTATTGTCGGATTAGGGCTGGGTGGCCAACTTCCTGTGGCTGTGACTTTGGTCAGTGAATATATCCCCGCTCAAGTACGTGGTCGATTTATTGTACTTTTAGAAAGTTTCTGGGGACTTGGCTGGCTTGTTGCTGCACTTATTTCTTATTTTGTGATTCCTGAGTATGGTTGGCATATTGCATTTTTGATTGGTGGTTTACCTGCCATTTATGTTTTTATGATTCTCAAAAAAGTGCCAGAGTCTGTTCCCTATCTGATTAATCGTGGACGAATTGAAGAAGCTCATGCATTGGTACAGAAACTGGAACGGCAATGTGGTGTGGAAGTGATTGAAACCATTGAAGTCAAATCTGTTTCAGCAAAACAAACAATTACATTTTCACAACTTTGGTCTGGTAGTTTTGCTCGCCGAACTTTGATGTTGTGGTTGATTTGGTTTGGGATTGTTTATTCTTATTATGGTATTTTTACATGGCTACCAAGTCTGCTGGTCAAGCAGGGTTATACCATTGTGCAGTCATTTGAATATGTACTTGGAATGATTTTGGCACAATTACCGGGTTATGTGGCTGCGGCTTGGTTGGTTGAAAAGCTTGGACGTAAAGCAACCCTCGCTGGTTTTATTGGTCTGTGTGCGCTTTCTGCTTACTTCTTTGGCCAAGCGACCTCAGTCAATATGATTATGTTGTGGGGATGCTTAATGTCGTTCTTTAATTTGGGTGCATGGGGGGTTTTATATACTTATACGCCTGAACAATATCCAACCAATATTCGTGCTTTTGGCTCAGGCTGGGCATCTGCAATCGGTCGTATGGGGGGGATTGTCGCACCGTTGGTGGTGACCCATATGATGGTGGCAAGTGATGGGTTTAGTTCAGTCTTTATGATGTTTACGATTGTACTTTTCGCTGTTGCCGCTGTGGTTTTGATCTTGGGTGAAGAAACCAAAGGTAAGACCTTAGAAGAGATTGGGTTATAGTTGTTTATTGAAATATATAAAAACATAGCGCTAAAAAAATGATAACAAAGAAAAAGTATACAATGGCTGATATAGGGTTAATCTTACCTCTCAGCCATTTTAATTTCTCTAATGTTAAAATTAAAAAAACCAATCATTTATAGAGATATTATCAAATAGATCAGACCAGTATTGAGGGCGGAATAATGAAAAGTAAAATAGGATTAAGCTTTTGTATTGTTTATCTTTTACTTACCGCATTTTGTCTTTATATCGCGTTAGATCCAATGACGGATAACAAAGGAAACTTTGTTTTCTTACAATTACCCATAGGTTTTCAAGTGTCAGCACTTAATGCAATTGGCTTAGGCCCTTTATTCGATCGGCTGTCTTGGACGCAAGCGTACAGTTTTGTAGTTCCTGTTACTTTGCTGCTTCTATATGGGATCGGGTGGTTGTTGAGTTCGAGCACCCATTCTATAAAAACGCGAAATGGGTCACTTCAATAAGTTTCAGCATTTATAAATTTCATTTGAAATAAAGCGCATACCCCAATTTAAAAATAGCAGTTTAAATAAAAGTTGCTCATTTCTTAAAAAATGGATAATTTTACCTCATTAGAAAGATCTTAAGACGCAATTTGTCGTTGTAGGGTACACTTGCACTTGTGTAGTCAGACCCTGCGACTTAGCATAAGAACGTAGATACAAAACATTTATTTAGAACGCACTTATTTAGGATAAAAGGTTGTTATGACAAGCCTTGCGCATCATGCGACAGAAAATCGTTCCGTAGCAGAATTTACTGAACAAGCTTACCTCAACTATGCCATGTACGTGATTATGGATCGTGCATTGCCACACATCAGTGATGGTTTAAAACCTGTACAACGCCGTATCGTTTATGCGATGAGCGAATTGGGATTAAAACCAAGCGGTAAGCCGAAAAAGTCTGCACGTACAGTCGGTGATGTATTGGGTAAATACCATCCGCATGGTGACTCAGCCTGTTATGAGGCCATGGTCTTGATGGCACAGCCATTTAGTTACCGTTACCCATTTATTGAAGGGCAAGGGAACTGGGGTTCGCCTGATGATCCTAAATCATTCGCAGCCATGCGTTATACCGAAGCTAAACTTTCTCCTTATAGTGATTTGTTACTTTCTGAATTAGGTCAAGGGACCTGTGATTGGCAAGATAACTTTGATGGTTCAATGAAAGAGCCAGTCAATTTACCAGCGCGTGTACCAAATATTTTACTCAATGGTACCACTGGTATTGCAGTGGGAATGGCAACGGATATTCCGCCACACAATTTACGTGAAGTGATTAAAGGTACGATTGCTTTAATCCGTAATCCAAACTTAACAGATGAAAAAATTGCAGAATATATTCCTGCACCTGACTTACCGACCAAAGCAGAAATTATTACACCACGTGATGAATTATTAAAAATTCAAATGACTGGACGCGGTAGTTATCGAACCCGTGCAGTATATACTATTGAAAAAAATGAAATTATTATCACTGAGCTACCATATCAAGTTTCTGGCTCGAAAGTCATCACCCAAATTGCTGATCAGATGCAAGCTAAAAAACTGCCATTGGTCAGTGATTTACGCGATGAGTCAGACCATAAAAATCCAACCCGTTTGGTAATTGTATTACGTTCAAACCGCATTGATGCCGATGCAGTAATGAGTCATTTGTTCGCGACAACCGATTTAGAATCGAGTTATCGTGTCAATATGAACATGATTGGTGCAGATGGTCGCCCACAAGTCAAATCAATTCGTAGAATTTTATTAGAATGGATTGAAATTCGTAAGAGTACTGTCACACGTCGTCTGCAATATCATTTGAATAAAATTGAAAAGCGGCTACATATTCTCGGTGGTTTGATCATTGCTTATTTGAACATTGATGAAGTGATCAAGATTATTCGTGAAGAAGATCAGCCTAAACCGGTGTTGATGCTGCGTTTTAATATTGATGAAGTTCAAGCAGAAGCAATTTTAGAGCTCAAGTTACGCCATTTGGCAAAACTTGAAGAAATGGAAATGCGCCGTGAACAAGAAGAACTTGAGGCGAGAGCAGCTGTGATTCGTGAACAACTTGCAAATCCTGAGTCATTAAAATCTTTGATTATCGAAGAGCTCAAAGATGATGCGAAAAAGTTTGGTGATGATCGCCGTTCACCAATTGTACAGCGTGAGGAATCACAAGCAATTAGTGAACAAGATTTAATGCCTGCTGAAGCGGTAACAGTGATCCTTTCTGAAGCGGGTTGGGTTCGTGCAGCAAAAGGTCATGATATTGATATTGAAAAATTAAGCTTCCGGGCTGGTGACCGGTACCTAAGTTCAGCACAAGGTAAGTCTAACCAGAAAGTATATATTTTAGATGAAAAAGGACGAAGTTACGCTTTGGCCATTAATAGTTTGCCATCGGCTCGTGGTTTAGGAGAACCGTTGAGTTCAAAACTTTCTCCTGCCAATGGTGTGGGCTTTATGCAAGTTCTCATTGAAAATGAAGAAAAGGAAATAGTTGCTGTAAGTTCAAAGGGTTATGGCTTTAAATCACACGCTAAACAATTGGATACAAACGCTAAAGCGGGTAAAACATTCCTGACCGTTGCTGAAAATGCGACAGTAATGCCAATCGAAGTCATTGAAAATCATACTCATTTGGCTATACTCAGTTCAGCAGGACGCCTACTTTTAATTGAGTTATCAGAGTTGCCAACGCTCAATAAAGGTAAAGGAAATAAGTTGATACAACTTGAAACCAAAGAGTCTATTCAGTTTATGTTAACTTTGAATTTAGATGAGGTAATACAAGTGCTTGCAGGGCAGCAACAATTAAAATTAAAAGGGGATGATTTGCAGAAATATATCGGTAAACGCGCCTCAAAAGGTCAATTGTTACCGCGTGGATATCAAAAAGCAAATAAACTGTTGATTCAAAGATAAAACTAGCATCCTGGGATTGAAATACGTTATATATGCAAAGTGTTCGTGAAAATGGATGCAATATTGAGCACAAAGAAGCCAAAAAATTATGTTCAATATTGAGAAAAACAGTTTAAAACTAAGGATTACTGATTGGAGATTATGGCATTATGGAAAAAATTTGGTTCACTGAATATCAAAAGACTGGAATTCCAGAAACAGTAGAATTGCCACAGGAAAATAGCTCTCTTATTGATATTTTTGAGCGTAATTTCCAAAAGTTTGGTTCACGTGATGCCTTTATCTTCATGGATAAAGTGATGTCATTCAGTGACCTTGAATTGGCAAGCCGTAAATTTGCAACGTATCTGCAAAGCTTAGGTTTGGCAAAAGGTTCACGTGTTGCTGTGATGATGCCTAACGTCCTTCAGTATCCAGTTGTCGCTTTAGGTGTATTCCGTGCAGGTTTGGTACTTGTGAATGTGAATCCACTTTATACAGCACGAGAATTAGAACACCAACTTAATGATTCAGGTGCTGAAGCATTGGTCATTGTTGAAAACTTTGCGACTGTTTATCAAGCGATTATTGGCAAAACACCTGTAAAACATGTTGTTGTTGCATCCGTTGGCGATATGTTGGGTACTTTAAAAGGTACTTTGGTGAATTTTGTTTTACGTAAAGTGCGTAAACAAATTCCAGACTGGAATATTCCAGGACATATTAAGTTTAATGCAGCATTGGCAAAAGTAAGCCCAAGCAATTATAAACGTCCAACCATGACCCTCAGTGATACTGCTGTACTTCAATACACAGGTGGTACTACGGGTGTTTCCAAAGGGGCGGAGCTGACGCACCGTAACTTAGTTGCAAACTTGTTGCAATGTGATGGTATTTTCCAAAGTAAATTTGGTCAAGGTGATGGTGCGAAAGACGATCGTATCTTCTGTGCTTTACCGCTTTATCACATCTTCGCATTCATGGTGTGTGCGATGTATGGTATGTATAAAGGTCAGGCAAATATTCTGATTCCAAATCCACGTGATTTACCAGCGGTGATTAAAGAATTACGTAAATACCAACCGGGTTTCTTCCCTGCGGTAAATACCTTGTTCAATGCACTGGTACATAATGAAGAATTTAGACAGCTTGACTTCAGTAAGTTAAAAATGGCGATGGGCGGCGGTATGGCCGTGTTACCGTCAACTGCTGAAGAATGGAAAAAAGTTACTGGAACCATCATTATTGAAGGTTATGGGTTATCTGAAACTTCTCCAGTCGCAACTGCGAACCCGCCTGCAACGACTGAGTTTAGTGGCACAATTGGTATTCCGTTACCATTGACTGATGTCGCAATTTTAGATGATGATGGCAATCATTTGTCACAAGGTGAGCAGGGTGAAATTTCGATTCGTGGTCCTCAAGTGATGAAAGGTTATTGGAATCGTCCAGATGAAACTGAAAAAGTTATGACAGCTGACGGTTATTTCCGTACAGGTGATATTGGTTTCATGGACACACGTGGTTATTTTAAAATTGTAGATCGTAAGAAAGATATGATTTTAGTATCTGGCTTTAACGTTTATCCTTCTGAAATTGAAGAAGTGATAGCTCAACATCCGAAAGTTCTTGAAGTGGCAGCAATTGGTGTACCTGATGAAAAATCTGGTGAAGTGCCAAAATTATTTGTGGTGAAAAAAGATCCATCTTTAACCACAGAAGAAGTGCTCGAATATGCAAAAGAAAACTTAACAGGGTATAAACGCCCGCGTTATGTTGAGTTTATGGATGATTTACCAAAATCTAATGTAGGTAAAATTCTCCGTAAAGATTTACGTAAGTAATTGAAAAATTAAACATAAAAAAGCGCCAATCGTGGTGCTTTTTTATGTTCTATCGAAAATAATAGCTAGGTATATTTGTTCAATTCAAAATCTAATTTTTATGAGAACGAATATACCAACCATCGATATAGGGGCGGCTTAAGCCAACAATCCCTGTAAATGTCAGCATGGTTCCCATTTGACGACCTAGTGCTGAGGGGTTAATACTGCCATAGCTAAAATAGATATCAATTAAACAGTACACGATAATAATGGCTAACCAAAAATATAGATTCATACGCTTTATGCCGACGGCAAAAAAGGCCGCCACCAGAACGACGAGCGTTCCCAAGGTAGATTGCCAATTATAATTTGCACAAATCACGCATAATAGAAAAGCCAAAATTGGCAATACAATTTTAAGAATACGATCAATCTCAGCTTGTTGATGGCGCTGCTTTTCTAAAACCTCAAACAATTCATTTTGATCTGGTTGCACGTTATTGTCCTCACTACACAATTTTGCAAAACTCTGCATTTAACAAAAAATATTCTGTTCATGCCATGCTATGATAACTCGCATTAACACTTCATGAGAAAAAATCATGTCTGGGATAGATGGCATCATATATTTAATTCTAATTGCCTGTTTACTTCCTTATGTTTTTACCATTATTGCGAAAGCATCTGGTGGCTTTAAAGCTGCTGATAATCAGAATCCGCGTGAATTTTTAGCAAAAACCACGGGTTTAGCTGCACGTGCCAATGCAGTACAGCAGAATAGTTTTGAGAGCCTACCTTTATTTATTGCTGCGATTTTGATGGCTGAATACATGGTGGTCTCACAACATTTGATTATGATGTTAGGGATCGCCTATATTGTTTTACGCATTATTTATGGGATTTGCTATCTTGCTAATATTTCAGCACTACGGACCATCATTTGGGCTTTGTCCTTAGCTTGCCCAATTATTTTATTGTTATTGGTTATTCGAATGGTCTAAGTAGTTTTCGATAAAATTCATTCATTTTGATGATGCAAAATGTATAATCCGCATCTGTTTGCGCAATTTAGCGTTATAATCGACAAGATTTTAAATAAGACCTCACTTGAAAGAGTATCCTATGAGCTATAGCAATATTCCTGCTGGTAAAGATGCACCAAATGACATCTATGTAATTATCGAAATCCCAGCAAATGCTGCACCGATTAAATATGAAGTAGATAAAGATTCAGACGCTTTATTTGTAGATCGTTTCATGGGTACAGCGATGTTCTACCCAGCGAACTATGGTTATGTACCAAATACTTTGTCTGAAGATGGTGACCCATTAGACGTATTGGTTGTAACTCCACACCCATTGGTACATGGTTCAGTGATTCGTTGTCGTCCTGTTGGTAAATTAAATATGGAAGATGATGGTGGTATTGATGCGAAGCTTATCGCAGTTCCACATGACAAATTGACTCCACTTTATAAAGATGTGAAAGAATATTCAGATCTTCCAGCTTTGTTAATTAACCAAATTGAGCATTTCTTTGCACATTATAAAGATTTAGAGCCTGGTAAATGGGTTAAATTGACAGGTTGGGAAGGTTCAGAAGTTGCAAAAGCTGAAGTATTGAAAGCAATTGAAGCTGCGAAATAATCCTGATTTAAGCGAAGTTTAAAGATAAAATAATCTTTAAACCCATAAAAAACCTGCATTATTAAATGCAGGTTTTTTGTTTCTTTGGATTTATTCTAAATTAGAAAAATTTCACAGGAATATCTAAGAAAATACGCCATTCATTGGTATCACCAATGTAGACAGGATTATACGCTTCACTTGCACGGTAGTAAGAGTGACGTAGACGTAAGCTCGCATCTTTTGCAAAACCACTTTGCATGGTGTATTTCACCTGATTAAAGAATTCACGTTCTTGTGCATCATCAGTGACATTGCGGACTTTAATATCCCAACCATACACAAATGCTGTGGTCCAATTTAAGCCAGGAACACCATAATTGCTAAAATCTAGGTTGTATTGAACTTGAGCTGATTTTTCATGATTACCAATAAAATCAGACATATAAGAGTTTGGTAGATAAATACTTTGGAAACCATCAGCATTTTGACCATAGTCATAACCGACATCACCTGTATTTTGTTGATAAGCCAACATAACAGTATGTGGACCTTGGTTATAAGTAGAAGACAATGCCCAAATATTATTGGTTTTTTCTACGCCTGCTTTACCTGTGCTTGAGTAATCAACATCGACAGGACCAGTTGCAGAATAGGTGTTGGCATTTTTATCAAACTTGGTGTGATAACCACTGAAATCAAAAGTTAAAGAACTTTGATTTGCTAATGGGTATTTATAATTGGCATTAATATAATGACGTTCTAAGGCATTTTTAGAGTCTAAACCATAATAAGATGCAGTAAGCTGGTCATCAAATTTGTATTTGGCACCCCAAACAATCGCATCATCCAATTTATTACCATCTGTTTTGATCTGATCAGACATTTGGTCTTTGGTGAATTTACCCGCAACTAGTTCTAAATTTTTAATTTCATGGCTGGTTAATAATGTCCCTGTGAAATATTCAGGGACAAGACGTGTTGTATTACTTGCAAGTACAGGGAGGTCTAAAACTTGAGTACCATAACGTACAGTCGTATTTGAGAAACGAGCTTTTACATTTGCTCCACCACGTGCCCAATGATCATATGGATCAACTCGTCCATTTGCATCTCTTGCACCATTATTTTTGAGTGCAATCATGTTATTGCCAGCATGGTTGTTTGGACCGATTTTAAAAGAACCATCGCCAACCACACCAACACCGAAACCGACGATACCTTGAGTGAAGCCTGAATCTAAGTCGACAATTGCAGTTTGTGCAAATGAGCTTTGATCGTCAATACCATGTTTTTTATCACGAAGGATATAGCCTGTACGAAACAATACAGAACCTTTGGCATCTTCAACGAACCCTTTTGCATCACTTTGTTCGCTAGCAAATGTAGGGGATATTAGAACCGCGTTAATTAATACAGCTAAAGTAAGTTTTGGAGCATTCAACATGAATTGCCTCGTGAACGAGAATAGATTGCACTGACTGATCGAATTCAGAACAGATTGTGGATGAATTGTATATTTAATCTATAAAAAGGGAATCTCTTTTGCTTAAAAATATTACATTTCTGTAATCTTTTACACAATATTAATTTCTTTTCTTATGAAAAAAATTTCTAAAGAGTTATTAAAATACTAATTTTGTGTGAAATATGAAATAAATTGGAAAATATGCTGAATTTATCTCCATGTTTTTTACCAAAAATTTAAAAACACAGTAAAATTCGCTTTTATTTTTATACTCCCACCCATTTGTTATCATGAATTCACTTATTTCTAAACTATTATGGGCAATCCCTATCTGTATAGCGTCGTGCCCAGCATTTGCTCAACAAGCAAATGTTTTGGTTAAAAATGGCATGATTTCTGGAAATGTGGGATTGGTATCTAAGTATATCTATCGAGGAGGAATTGAAAATGATGATGTCGCTGTTCAAGGTGGTTTAAGTTATGCACATAAAAGTGGCATCACGTTTGGCTATTGGGGTTCTACACTGAGCTATAATCCTACAGATGTTATGCAAGATCATGGTTTTGAAAATAATTTTTATTTGGCTTATGCTCAGGAAGTTGCGCAAAATTGGAGCTATAACTTAAGAACCACCGCATATGTTTATCATAAAGGCGGTACTATTTATGCAGATCAAGCAGATCATCGTAAAACTACATATACAGATCTATCTGCTGAACTGAGTTATAAAAATTTAACCGCAGGTGCTTCAGTGATGTTGGCTGATGCATCCTCTGCCAATGCTGGTGATATTTATCTAAGCATTGCGTATCGTCATGCTTTGGCTCAAGATTTTATTTTTAACACTTCTATTGGTGCATCTCTTTATAACAGTCATCGTGATGACAGTATTGTGCAGACAGAACAGGATTTCACATTGAGCGAAATGCGCTTGGGGCTTAGTAAAACCATTGCCAATACAGGTGTTACTGCTTCATTAGACTATGTGATCGGTGGTAAAGATCGTTTGGGTGAAGGTTATAAGGACAATATGTTATTTGGTTTGGCTTATAGTTTTTAAGATTAACTTATAGTTTTTAATAAGAAGAATATGCCTGAGAATTAGCCTTCCTTATTTTATCAAAGTGTATGACCGAAGATAAGGAATGCACTTTTTTTAGGCGTTTTTAAAACTGTGTGCTTTTTTTGAGCAAAAGAACAATATGCACCATTACAATAAACTGATATGAAAAGCATAAAGTAATATTTATACGTTTTTTATGACAACAATAAAGCACCTTATAGAAAATTTACGCTCAGATTTTTCATACTATTTTGCATTAAAACCATGCTTAAAGTAGGTCAATATGAATCAGCTCCATCAAGTGATGCTTGAAATAGCATATGTTCAACAGCTGAAGAATAAAAAAAATTATCCACAATATTTTAATTCTAAAACATTGATTATAAAAATATTAATATGTATTTCTGAATTTTATAAAAAGCTTGAGTTTCATTTTGGCATGGCAATTGCTAATTGCTTAGGGAGTTCATCAAATTTTAGCATAACAAATAAACATCGTATGATGGGGGAGCACTCAAGATGAAATTCTCAACTAAAGCACTAACATTGGCAGTTCTATCGTCTACAGCAACAATGGCAATGGCGGAAGACAACGCACTGTCAAAATTAGGTTTAAGCTTTGCAGGTAGTGCTGCCGTAACGAGTGACTATCGTTTCCGCGGTATGACTCAAACATTAAGCGACCCAGCAGTACAAGCGGGTTTTACCTTATCGCATAGTTCTGGTTTATATGCGGGTCTTTGGGGTTCAAATGTGAATTTTGGTTCATCTGATCCACATTTAGAATTAGATCCTTCTATTGGTTATACAACAGCCTTGGCGCTATCTCCAACCTTTAAACCAACTTTGGATGTTGGTGTTGTTGAATATAATTATCCAAGTGCAAGCAGTGATTTTAACTGGACTGAGTTTTATGCAAAATTAATATTTGCAGACGTCTTGATTAAAGGCAGTAGTCTATTGACCAATGTGAACTATACCAATGACTGGGCAGCAGTCGGTGGCAACAGTTGGAATTTTAACGTTGGCTATTCAGCTCCATTTGGTGATATTGGTTTCGGTGGGCTTGCTAATGTTGGCTATACTACAATGGATGAAAAAGCATTACCTGATGGTAAAGACAATTATGTCGACTGGAAAGTTGGGGTGAATTATGCGGTTAAATCTATTCCTGGGGTAACTGCGGAACTTGCTGCAGTCGGAACCAATATTGATACTGATGGATTCACTAATTCTGTGAAACGTGGTGTTGAAACAGGTGCCGTGTTTACTTTAACTAAAGCTTTCTAAGAGCAAATTAAAATAAATAAAGGTGACCATGAGTCACCTTTATTTTTTGCGATTTTGAAATCAGTTAGGCTTTCACTTCAAATGCTGGATGATATTTTACCGTTCCATGTGGAATGCTTTGGTTAAAAGCAAGGACTTGAAAATATTCAGCAGGCACATCGTCAAGAATCAAACTGGCGTGTGGCTGAAAGCCAAATTTGGAATAATAGGCAGGATCTCCAAGCACAACACATCCTGCTGCATTGAGTTGTTGTAACTGCTGTAATGCGTGTTGGATTAAAGCTTTACCAACACCTTGTTGTTGATATTCTGGTGCAACTGAAATTGGGCCTAAGCCATACCAATGTTGTGCGCCAGAAGAAATTTCAACAGGTGAAATCGCCACATGCCCAATAATCTGTCGATCCAATTCAGCAACAACTGAAATAGTTAATTGATTTGCATCCCTGAGTGCATTGACGATCAAGTGTTCAGTATGGTCGGTATGCGTTGCATTTAGAAAAGCCAGTTGAGTGAGATTGAAAATATTTTCAATGTCTTCTGCATGTTCGTTGCGTAGGCTTAAATTTAGCATGCTATATATTTTCTAAATGTCATAGGTTAGATTCTAAGATTGAGTTCCACGATATGACAAGGCTTCAGTTAAATGCGCACTTTGGATTTGCTCACTTTGAGCCAAATCTGCAATAGTCCTTGAGACACGTAAAATACGATGATACGCCCGTGCAGATAAATTTAAACGTTGTTGTGCCATTTCGAGCATTTGCTTGGATTTTTCATCTAAAACCGCATATTTTTCTAAGTCTTTTGGCGATAAGCTGTGATTTAAATGACCTTGTCTTTTGATTTGGAAGTCAAAAGCATCAATCACCCGTTCTCGTACTGTAGTAGAATCTTCTACAGGTGTCTGATCTTGTAGCTCTTGTGCCTTTAATGGTGGCACATCGATATGTAAATCAATACGATCTAATAATGGACCTGAGATTCTATTTTGATAGCGTTTAATTGCTTCAGCAGAACACTGGCATCGACTGTCCTGATTAAAAGCATAACCACAAGGACAGGGATTCATTGCTGCAATCAATTGAAAGTTTGCAGGAAATGTAATTTGGCGTGATGCTCTAGAAATAACGATTTCTTTAGATTCAAGTGGTTGTCTTAAAACTTCGAGTACTTTTTTATCAAACTCAGGCAACTCATCTAAAAATAGCACACCTAAATGCGCCAGGGTAATCTCTCCTGGTTTTGGATTTGAACCACCACCGACGAGGGCGATCGCTGATGCAGTATGGTGAGGGGCGCGAAATGGACGTTGTCCAAAATGATGTTTTGCCTTTGCAATTGAATAAATACTGGCAACCTCAAGATTTTCTTGTGGATTTAAGGCTGGCAAAATACTCGGTAAGCGAGAAGCTAAAAGGGTTTTACCGGTACCTGGCGGGCCTTTAAATAAAATAGAATGTCCACCTGCGGCTGAGATTTCTAAAGCACGCCGTGGGCGTAATTGCCCTTTAACATCCGATAAATCAAATTTGTAGGCATTATTTTGCTGTATTTTTTGTGTAGCAGTGACCTCAATTTTGTGTAGATTTAAGAAATGCTCACATACCTGTTTTAAGTGCTGAGCAGCAAAAACTTGAAATTCAGGCAATTGCGCTGCTTCAGCGGCATTTTCCTGTGGCAGCATCAATTGATGTTTGGCCATCTGACATGCCATCGCAATAGTTAAGGTCCCTGTGATTGGTCTTAAGTGTCCATCTAGTGCTAATTCACCAATAAACTCAAAATGATCTGTGACATTTTCAGGAAGTTGTCCCGTGGCAATTAAGATACCCAGTGCAATGGGCAGATCTAGACGAGAGCCATCTTTGGGAAGGTCCGCAGGTGCGAGATTGATGGTCAAGCGCTTGGTTGGGAATTGATAGCCACTGTTAATGATGGCTGATCGAACGCGATCCTTACTTTCACGAACTGCTGCTTCAGCTAAGCCAACAATTGTTAAAGAAGGAAGCCCTGCACTAACATGGACCTCAACTTCAATTAAAGGTGCATGCAGCCCGAGCAAGCCTCGGGTATAAATTTTGGCTAAAGACATTGTTGTTTTCCACTGGTGCTTTATTTTTAATCATTATTATATTTTTTGCACCAACAAAGTGCAAATTTAGTTTATTTTTTATCCTGAATCAGCACCTCAAGTGCTTTGACCTTTTCTTGTAAATCGGTCAATCGTAAATTGGCATTATTTAGTGCAGTCTTTTGGCGTTCAATTTCGTCTTTTGAAACGATATCCATTTTAGAAATGGCTTCGTTTAGCAAAGCGCGCAAATTATGTTCTATATCTTTTTTAGGCTGATCGACCTGTTCTAAAATTGCTTGTAATAATGTTTCAATCATGAGGAATCCAAATTAGTAATGCTCTTCGCCTAGTGTAACATCGCGTATTCATTTTATTTAAGTAATTTTTTATCCGCTGCTTAAAGCATAATGTCTCCTATAATTTAGCAATGAAATCTAAAAAAACACGCAATATTATGTGTTTTTTAAAGTTGCAACTTCACCTAAGTATATACAATAGGTTATAAAGGCAATGCATGTTGATTGAATTAATCACCCCAACCATTAATAAGATTGGCATGAAAATTGAACATAAAACCTTACTGGTGAAATAAGCCGAAGGAAAACAATATGAAGCTCGTAACTGCAATTGTAAAACCGTTTAAATTAGATGACGTGCGTGAAGCACTGTCTGATATAGGCGTTCAAGGGATTACCGTAACTGAAGTTAAAGGTTTTGGTCGTCAAAAGGGGCATACTGAACTTTATCGTGGCGCTGAGTATGTTGTTGATTTTCTGCCTAAAGTGAAAATCGAAATCGCAATCAGTGATGACATGGTAGATTCAGTGATTGAATCTATTACACGCGTTGCTAGCACTGGCAAAATTGGTGATGGAAAAATTTTCGTGACTAATTTAGAGCAAGTAATTCGTATTCGTACAGGTGAAACAGGTCCAGACGCTGTTTAATTTGGCACGAAGATTGCTGGTTATGTATATCAATACATAACTCACAAAATTAGGTTGGGGGATACGAATGAAAAAAATGCTATTAGCGCTCAGCCTGTCTGGCGCACTTCTTGGCGGATCAGTTGCGTGGGCAGAAGAAAACGTAGCTGAGCCTGCATCTACAGCTGTTGCAACGGCAAGTGATGTGACTGCAACAGTCGCCGATACATCGGCAACCGTTGCGCCTGAAACGGTGACTGCCACAGCTGCGCCAGCAGCAGAAGTAGAAAAACCAACTTTAAATACAGGTGATACAGCGTGGATTCTTGTATCTACAGCACTTGTATTGCTGATGACAATTCCCGGTTTAGCATTATTCTACGGCGGTATGGTGCGTAAGAAAAATGTGCTTGCTACTATGGCGCAAAGCTTTACTGCTGCAGCAGTGGTCAGCATCGTATGGGTGGTCATTGGTTATTCACTTGCATTTGGTTCTGGTAATGCTTTTATTGGTGGTTTCGATAAAATCATGTTATCTGGGATTACAACAGATGCGCTGAGTGGCACAATTCCAGAAATTCTTTTCGTTATTTTCCAAATGACTTTTGCGATCATTACCGTTGCCATCATCAGTGGTTCTGTGGCTGATCGTATGAAATTTAGTGCTTGGATCACGTTCATTACAATTTGGGTCATTATTGTTTATGCACCAATTGCTCACTGGGTATGGGGCGGTGGCTGGTTAATGAATGATGGTGCGCTTGATTTCGCGGGTGGTACTGTTGTTCATATTAACTCTGGTGTTGCAGGTTTAGTTGCTGCGTATTTGCTGGGTAAACGTATGGGCTTGGGCAAAGAATCTATGGCGCCACACAACTTAACCTTAACTGTATTGGGTGCAAGCTTGGTATGGGTCGGTTGGTTTGGTTTCAATGGTGGTTCTGCTTTGGGTGCAAATGGTTCAGCAGCGTATGCTTTAGTAACGACTCAAATTGCAGCAGCAGCTGCAGCAATTGCTTGGTTAGTGGTTGAAAAAATTGTTCGTGGTAAAGGTTCAGTATTGGGTGCAGCATCGGGTGCAGTTGCTGGTCTGGTTGTGATTACGCCAGCGGCAGGTTTTGTGACTGTAAGTGGTGCGTTGATCATGGGCTTAATCGGTGGTGTAGTATGCTTCTGGGGGATCTCTGGTCTTAAACGTATCCTTAAAGCAGACGACTCATTGGATGCGTTTGGTTTACACGGTGTAGGCGGTATTGTTGGTGCGATTTTAACAGCTGTATTTGCAAGCTCATTCATTATGGGTGATAAAGCACCAACGGATGTAATGCATCAATTATGGGTGCAAGTTGAAGGTGTGTTAGCAACCATCGCATACTCAGCAATTGTGACTTTTATCTTGCTTAAAATCATCGATGTTGTGATTGGGATCCGTGTTGAATCTGATGATGAACGTATGGGGCTCGATTTAAGCCAACATGGCGAACGTATCGAATAATTAATAAGATCTGAATAATAACTATATATAGTATAAAACAGTCCGTAAGGGCTGTTTTTTTTCCATATCTTGCGAAAG
Organism: Acinetobacter legionensis; assembly: GCF_048552295.1. Classification (NCBI taxonomy): domain Bacteria; kingdom Pseudomonadati; phylum Pseudomonadota; class Gammaproteobacteria; order Moraxellales; family Moraxellaceae; genus Acinetobacter; species Acinetobacter legionensis. The sequence continues at coordinate 123,962 of NZ_JBIMCW010000007.1, read as the reverse complement.
GCTCAACAAAATCAGGTTTTTTTGCTACACTAGCTGAAATCATGAATTTTGTTCAATAAAACCACTATGCACTGTCCATTTTGCAATGCTGCAGATAGTAAAGTAATCGACTCTCGTTTGGCTGCTGAAGGTAGCCAGATTCGTCGACGTCGTGAATGTATCAGCTGTGGCGAACGTTTTACGACATTTGAGAGTTATGAGGTGGTGATGCCACGTGTGACCAAGTCAGATGGTAAAAATGAACCATTTGATGAAGCAAAATTACGACGTTCTTTAATGCACGCCTTACAAAAAAGACCTGTGACTCAAGAACAGATTGAAACCGTCATTAGTGATATTCAATTACAAATTCGCCGTTTGGGTGAACGTGATGTACGTTCACGCACCATTGGTGAAATCGTCATGAAATCTTTGTTTGCATTGGATCATGTGGCTTATGTGCGTTTTGCATCGGTGTATCAGGATTTCCAAGATATCGATGCTTTTCGTCATCAAATTGAACAAATGCAAGATCGTGGGCAAGACCACTAATTTTATTTTTTGAACGTTATTGATTAGGAATTTTATGTCTGAGTTTGATTCAAACTCTAAACCCGAAGATTGTTTAAACATAGATCAGGTTTGGATGCAGAAAGCAATTGAGCTTGCGAAGCTTGGACAATATTCCACACGACCAAACCCGAACGTCGGTTGTGTCATTGTAAAAGATGGACAATGGGTGGGAGAGGGTTATCATCCTCGAGCTGGGCAACCACACGCAGAAGTTTTTGCAATGCGTCAAGCAGGCGAGTCTGCGAAAGGTGCAACTGCTTATGTTACATTGGAACCTTGTGCGCATTATGGCCGTACACCACCTTGTGCCAAAGGGCTGGTTGAAGCGGGTGTAAGTAAGGTTGTTGTTGCATGTGCTGATCCAAATCCTTTGGTGGCTGGTAAAGGTGTTGATATCTTACGTCAGGCAGGGATTAAGGTTGAAACAGGTATCTGTGAGCAACAAGCGGCACAACTCAATAAAGGCTTTTTAAAGGCAATGGCAACAGGGTTGCCTTATGTTCGTTTAAAAGTTGCTTCCAGTTTAGATGGCCGTACTGCAATGGCATCTGGTGAGTCTAAATGGATTACTGGGGCCGAATCACGTCAAGATGTTCAGCATTGGCGGGCCATTTCAGGTGCAGTGATTACTGGGATTGATACTATTTTGGCAGATGACCCACAATTAAATGTACGTTCATTGGGCGATATTGATATTGCAAAGATTGTACAGCCTAAGCGCGTGATTTTAGACCGACAAGGTCGCTTGCCACTCAATGCTCAAATTCTTAACACACCTGAAACAGTGGTGGTCATGGGGCCATTTCGTCAAGAACTTGCTAAGCTGGGCGTGGTACAATTAGAAGTTCAATCTTTAAAAGATTTGCTTGCTACTTTAAAAGATTTCCAAATTTACGATGTGTTGGTTGAAGCTGGTGCGACATTATCCACTGCATTTTTGCAGGGAAATCTGGTGGATGAATTAATCAGTTATGTTGCCCCGACCTTTTTAGGACAATCAGCACGTGCTATGTTCAATGCCGAATTTGAAACGATGGCACAACAATTACGTTTTAAGTTACAAGATGTTCATCAGTTTGGTGATGACATTCGCTTAAGACTTATCCCTTCACAAGAGTCAGTATGAATCCAGAGTCAACATCATCGGTTTACCATAAACGTCGTCATGCTGCGCGTACAACAGATGAATATCTTTTTCATCAGTTAGTTCCCTATTTAGGAAACAAACGCCGTTTGTTGCATCTGATTCTTGAAGCGCTTGAAATCACAGGAACTTTGAATCCTAAGGGTAAACGCGCCCCAATTTTTGCCGATTTTTTTGCTGGCAGTGGTGTGGTTTCGCGCTTAGCTCGTCAAAATGGCTATAGGGTGATTGCCAATGACTGGGAACCTTATAGTCATGCATTAAATCATGCCATTTTGGCATGCACAGATGCACCTGCATTTAAAGAATTGGGTGGGTATCAGAAAGCCATCGATTATTTAAACCGCTTGCCTGAAGTGAAAGGATGGGTTACCCATAACCTTTGTCCGCGCAATGATGAAATTTATGACCCTGCACGAGACCGTTTATTTTTTAAACGCCGCAATGGGATGCGCATAGATGCAATTCGCCAGCAAATAGCTACTTGGCAAGCACAGGGTGCAATTGACGATGTAGAAATGAGTGCGTTATTGGCACCTTTGCTCTATTCGGCAAGTTTTGTCAGCAATACCAGCGGTGTATTTAAAAGCTTCCATCATGGTTGGGGTGGAAAAACCCAAACTGCGTTAGAACGTATTGAATCTTTATTATGGCTAACACCCAGCCGCTTTAGTGAAGTAGGACATAATCAACAGAAAACCCCTATGGCAGAAGTGTGGTGTGTGGATGCACAGCATTTGGCGAATCAGATGAGTGGTTTTGAAGTTGATGTGGCTTATCTAGATCCACCGTATAACCAACATGCCTATAGTAGCAATTATCATGTGCTCAACTCGCTAACACTTTGGGATCAAACTGATTTACCTACACCGGATACAAAAGGTTTTAAAAGCGGGATTGACCGTGCATGGCGTAAAGAACGTCCAAGTCCTTATAACTCCTCTAAGTATGCACAAGAAGCCTATGAGAATTTACTGGAAACCATTAATGCGCGTTATATTCTCACCAGTTACTCCACTGATGGCAATATTGAAGCCAAAGACTTATTGGCAGCTAATCTGAAACGTGGCAAAGTCACCTTATTGACTCAGGATGTGCCTCGCTATCGTGTCAGTAAACAACGTCAGTCTGAGCGCGCACGTGTTCTTGAGTTTATTGTGATCACCGATACTCATTCCAAGTCCGGACCACCATTGCGTCAGCTGTTGGGTCAACTCTATCATTTTGCAGAATTGGGTGGTGTGGATACATCAGGTGTCAGTACGCAATTGGCCTTATGGTAACAACTCGCCTTTGCCTTTAAAATATGTAGCAAGTGCAAAATAAACAAGATTGAACTTCATCAGTTTCTCTCACTGCAGCAGTAGGTAGAATTATGTTCACAGGTATCATTGAAAGTTTGGGTAAAGTCGAAAGTTTACAAAATGTAGGTGGTGATGTGCGCTTACGTATTCAGACTGACTTGGATATGTCTGATGTGCATTTGGGCGACTCTATTGCGACCAATGGGATCTGCTTAACTGTGATCGACTGGGGTAACAACTGGTATGCTGCTGATGTATCCCGTGAAAGTTTAAATCGTTCGACTTTAGCAAGTTGGAAAGCGGGGCAGGCGGTCAATGTAGAAAAAGCAATGTTGCCAACAACACGCTTCGGTGGACATATCGTCAGTGGGCATGTCGATGCTGTGGGTGAAATCACCGTAGTACGTTCAGATGCTCGCTCACTGTATTTCGAAGTCACTGCACCTGTTGAAATTGCTAAATATTTGGCTGAAAAAGGTTCTGTGACTGTAGATGGGATTAGCCTTACTATCAACCATTTACGTGGAAATATATTAAGTTTAAATTTAATTCCACATACTGCTGAACGGACCAATATTGGAACGTGGAAAGTGGGTTCTCAAGTGAATTTAGAAGTGGATGTATTGGCACGTTATATAGAAAGATTGTTACTTGGTGATAAAGCTGCTGAGCCAAAAGCAGAGTCTAAACTCAGTATGGAATTTCTGGCAGCCAATGGTTTTTTAAAATAAATAAAAACAAAACCCGATTAAAAAAGCCTAATTTATTTAGGCCTTTTAATATATACATGATTAAATTAGGCTAATATATCGTGAATTCTTCTGTAAGAGAGTTGAGTATTGCTTGAATTTTTATTGCATTTAGAACAATTATTGCCCACTTTTTTAGAGAATTACGGGTTGTGGATTTATGCCATTTTGTTTCTAATCATTTTTGCAGAAACTGGCTCAGTCTTTATGTTTTTTCTCCCTGGCGATAGTTTATTGATTGCTGTCGGTGCTTTATGTTCTACCGCTGAATCTGTGCATTTGCACTATATGGGTGTGTTGCTGATTATTGCTTCAATTTTGGGTTATATGGTTAACTATTATACTGGGCGTGCGCTAGGTTTTAAGTTTTTCCATGCGCATTCACGTTGGTTTAAGCCTGAATATATTAAAAAGACCAATCATTATTTTGAAAAGCATGGCGGGAAAACCATTCTCGTTGCCCGTTTTGTGCCTTTTGTTCGTTCTTTTGCTCCTTTTGCAGCAGGTGCAGGGCATATGAAAATGCCTGTATTCATGTTGTATAACATTTTAGGTGGATGGATTTGGATTGCGCTATTGCTTGGTGCGGGTTATGGCGCGGGTAACTTATTATCTTTACTGCTCGATTCATTTTAATCAGATTTAGACAGTCGTAAACTGCCCCGATGAATAAGCCGAATATGGATCCTCAACATTCGGCTTATTCATGTTGAGAATAGAATAAAATCACGAGGGGTTTTATTTAAAAAATCAGATGTATTTATCAAAATAATTTGCTGCTATTTTTACGCACTGACACAAAAAAATATCTAGAAAGTGAAAACAGAAAAAGCTTTCAAATCGCCAAAGTGCTAACATTTTGCAAGTTTTAAAATCTTAATGCTGGTGAGCAAAAATGTTAATACAACGTGGTGGGTTAAAAGTTGTGGCTGGGCTTGGAATTTCAGGCGTTTCAGCAGTAAATTTTCTTCATGAAAATGGCTACCGTGTTGCAGTCACAGATTCTCGTGAAGTTCCACCAGGACATGAGCAAATTCCAGCAGCAGTTCAAACCAGCTTTGGTCAACTCGATCAAGATTTACTTTTGCAAGCTGAAGAGATCGTCATTAGTCCCGGGTTAGATCCTCAGTTACCAGCAATTCAAGCTGCGATTGCAAAAGGCATTCCAGTCATCAGTGAAATTCAAATTCTCCGCCGTGCTACAGATAAACCGATTGTGGCGATTACTGGCTCAAATGCAAAAAGTACCGTGACCACTTTGATTGGCCTAATGGCGCAAGAAGCAGGAGTAAAGGTTGCGGTAGGGGGTAACTTGGGTCGCCCAGCTTTAGATTTAACCCATGATGATCCAGATGTTTATATCCTTGAGCTTTCCAGCTTTCAATTGGAAGCAACCTCGAGTTTAAATGCCGAAGTGGCTGTGGTCTTGAACATGAGTGAAGACCACTTGGACCGTCATGGGGATATGGCAGGTTACCATGCGGCAAAACATCGTATTTTCCAAGGTGTGAAAAAAGTCGTATATAACCGTGACGATTCATTGACGCGTCCATTGGTGCCAGATGTTACACCGATGCAAAGCTTTGGGCTCAATGCACCTGATTTAAAACAATACGGTATCCTAAGAGAAGATAACGGTACGATTTGGTTAGCGCGAGGTCGTGAACGTCTACTCAAAAGTTCAGAGATGTATATTCAAGGGACACATAATGTTGCCAATGCTTTGGCATGTTTAGCTCTAGGTGAAGCGATTGGTTTGCCTATAGACAAAATGCTTGAAACCTTAAAAACATTTAAAGGTTTAGAGCATCGTTGCGAATTCGTTAAAGAAGTCGATGGTGTGCGTTATTATAATGATTCTAAAGGCACCAATATCGGTGCAACTTTGGCTGCATTGGATGGCTTAGGTGCTGCAATTGAAGCACAAGATGGTCAGGTTGCGATTATTCTGGGTGGTCAGGGCAAAGGACAGGATTTTACTGCACTACGTGAGTCTCTGCAAAAATATGCCAAAGTTGCAGTACTGATTGGTGAAGACAGCTCAATTATTGAAAACGCCATTACAGGGACAACAGAACTTCTACATGCAGCATCTTTGCAACAAGCTGTAGAACTTTGTCAACAACATACGCATGCGCAAGATGTAGTGCTATTATCACCTGCATGTGCAAGCTTTGATATGTTTACAGGCTATCCTGAGCGTGGTCATCGCTTTGTTGAATATGTAAATGCTCTAAACTAAAAAGAATCATAAGGAAATAAAGTATGGCTGGGTTAGCTCAGACGACTATAAGTAAGATTAACCAAGTGTATGATCGTTGGATGCCAAAATTGCCGGCAGAGATTACACCACGTAATGTACTGATATTTTGCGTCATATCATTGTTATGTATTGGAACGGTGATGGTGGCTTCGGCTTCAATGCCTTACGCAGAAAGAATGCATGAAAACGAATTTCACTATGTGATTCGCCATGCAATTTCGATTGTGGTGGCTTTTGTTGCGGCCGCAATTACCTATCGAGTTTCACTCAACCTTTGGTTTAAAAATACCTTTCCATTGTGGTTGATCACCATTGCTTTATTGCTCGCCGTTTTAGTTGTGGGTACTGAGGTTAATGGCTCAACACGATGGATTCGTGTCGGGGGATTTACCTTGCAGGCAACCGAAGTCGCCAAGGTGATGATGGCGATATTCACGGCGGACTATGTGGTCCGCCGTGCTGAAGAAGTCCGTAATAATATTAAGGGCTTGGTACGTCTTGGTGTGGTGATGTTGCTGACGGTCGGACTGATTATTGCAGAACCTGATTTAGGTGCAACTGTGGTTATTGCAGTTTCGATGCTGGGTGTATTCTTCTTGGCTGGTGCGCCTATGATCCAGTTTGGCTTTGCATTTGGTGCGATTCTGGTGGCATTTGTATCATTGATCGTGTTTGAACCTTATCGTTATGAGCGCTTAATGTCATTCTCAAACCCTTGGGCTGATCCTTTAGGCTCAGGTTATCAATTGTCGAATGCATTGATGGCGTTTGGTCGTGGTGAATGGTTTGGGGTAGGCTTAGGACATAGTATTCAAAAAATGTCTTATCTACCAGAAGCACATACCGACTTTATGTTGGCAATTTTAGGTGAAGAATTCGGTTTCTTTGGTATTTCGACTGTTTTGTTGCTCTCGTTTGTGATGTTGATTTGCTGTATTCGTATTGGTCAACGTGCGCTCAATCATCAATATTTGCGAGCAGGTTATTTGGCTTATGGGATTAGCATTATTTTCTTATTACAGATCTTAGTGAATGCAGGCATGAATATGGGAATGTTACCGACCAAGGGGCTGACGCTTCCATTTATTAGTTATGGTGGTTCATCTTTAATTATGTGTGCGGTGATGATCAGTTTAATTCTTAAAATTGATGCAACCACCAAAGATGCTAATCCAGCGCGAGAAGAGTCCAGTTTTTAGCAATTTATTTAATTTGAATAAAAAAGCCATTTGATCAAAAGTGGCTTTTTTATTGGTAAATGGCTTTTATCTCTGTTCCTTTGGGAATACTTGTAATATCCCACTGAGTGATGGCTTGAACCAACATTTTATCTGGCTGATCTAAGTCCACTGGCGCTTGTCCAAGCGCTATAATCGCCTCTAAAAGCAATTCAGACGCATGTTTGACATCAAGGGCTTGAGCATGGTTCTGTTTAGAGAGTTTTTGCCCTAGATGATTCATTGCAAGCGGCAAGTGCATATATTCAAGAGCGGGATAGCCTAAAAGCTGCCCTAGCCAAATTTGACGTTCAGTATTATCCAATAAATCCGCACCACGTACCACATGGCTGATCTCTTGTAAATAATCATCGACAACGACTGCCAATTGATAGTTGATAATGCCGTCACGACGTGTGAGAACAAAATCACCTAAATCGTGGTGTAAATTAGCGCAATGTTGCCCTTGTAATCGATCATTGAAACAAATATTTTGATCAGACACTTTTAAACGAATGGCTTGGTTTTCGAAGTCGAGCTGTTTGTCTCGGCAAGTTCCAGCGTAGATATGATTTGACCCTAATATTTTTCGGGTACATTCACAAGCATAAACTAAATTGTTTTGTTTGAGTTGTTCGATTACTGACTGGTAAATGTCTAAGCGATGTCTTTGATAAACGATTTCAACATCAGATTGGAAACCAAAAGCGTCTAGACACTTTAAAATGTGCTGTTCACTATCTGGATAAATACGTGGAATATCCGTATCTTCTATTCGGACGATCCATTGCCCATGATGAGCTTTAGCATCGCAATAACTCGCAACAGCAGTCACCAAGGAGCCAAAATGTAACGGCCCTGTGGGTGAAGGTGCAAACCGTCCTTTGTATACAGTATTCTTCCTCCCTCCCTTTGGAAAAGAGAGGGGTGGGGAGGAATTTGACACAGCGTTAACCGTTATTTTGCTTCTCTTTGATCTCAGCAAGGGTTTTGCAATCGATACATAAAGTTGCGGTTGGTCGTGCTTCTAAACGGCGTAAACCAATTTCGATACCACACGTTTCACAGAAACCATAGTCGTCATTTTTAATCGCTTCAATAGATTGCTCTATTTTGCGAATAAGTTTACGTTCACGGTCACGGGTACGTAACTCAATGGCAAACTCTTCTTCTTGCGTAGCACGGTCATTTACATCAGGTAAAGAAGAAGATTCATCTTGCATTGTATTTAGGGTGCGATCCACTTCCGACATCAATTCAGCTTTCCATGCCAGCAAAATTTTACGAAAATGTTCGAGCTGCCCCTCAGACATGTATTCTTCATTTTTCTTTGGCTGATAAGGCTCGATACCGAATAGACTTGCTGTAGTACCGTTTTCATTGGTCTTCGGCTTGGTTTTACGCACTCGCTTTACAGACTTATCATCTGCTGCTGTTTGTTCTTCCAAGACTTGATTTTGGTTGTCATTCGCCATAAAGGGCATTCCTCATCATATACGTATTATCTATACGCAAAAAATATGGTGATATGCAAGTATTTTTTATCACTACCAACAGAATGAATCTATCGGGGGCGTCATCATATAGATTTTTTTACCAAGATGAAAGTCACCTAACCCTGAATTAGACTTTCTGCATATCTCGTTGGACGAATAACTTAATAGAAAAAAACAAAAATGAAAAGCTAGTAACCTGAAATTTCTTCATTAATTGTAACTTTGAAGTGATCCAAGCGGTGTACAAAGGTATCAAATTCACCATTGGCTTTTAAATGTAAGCAACGGTAACCAGGTGCAATCGGATCAAATGAAAACTCTTGGCTGAGTGGTTTAAATTGCACACAAGTCGCAGGCGTAGAAATAAAATGTATTCCATTCCATATATTATAGGACTCTTGATGAACATGACCATGTAAAACAGCTTTGATGTTATCAAATGGTTCAAGTACAGCTTTTAATTCATCTGCATTTTTTAACTTGTGCTGATCGAGCCATTTCGAATGCATATCAAAAGGATTGTGATGACAAGCGATGAGTATGAATTTGTCGCTCATTTTTTCCAATAACAGTTTTAGATGTGCCAATTGTTCTGTTTGAATGTTTCCATCAGTACGCCCGCTCACAGCACTATTCAGCAAAATGATACGCCATTGATCTAACTCAATAACTGCGGGAATCGGTTCTGGCGCATGGAAGGGAAACAAGTTCAGATTGTCGTGATTTCCTGGAATTTGATAAAAATTGATACCAAAACGCTGCATATAATCTAAATAGCGCGCATAGGTTTCTGGAAACGCAGCTTGAGCCAAATCACCTGTATGTAAAATTAAATCGATATTTTTATAGCGTTGCTGAATATCATCCATAACGGCATGAAAGCTTTCTTCAGGATTAATCCCGACAAATTCAGCCTCAGGTCTATCCATCAGATGTGTATCTGTGATTTGGATAATTACTCTATCTTTATCAGTTTGCGGCAATATCTCTGATTGCATGCCTTTCCCCTAGACATTTTCAAATGTATGCAAGTGCTGTTGTAGCCATTGCAAAGCCATAATCACAGGCGCATTTTTTAAACGATTACTTTGTAATAAGATGCACAGATCTGAATAATCAATGATATGAAGTTTGATATTTTCACTTTCATCAGGCATACCAAACACCCCACCTTCAGCGGGTAACGCTGCTTGAGCAACATAGAGATGGAAGATTTCATCACATGCACCAGCAGATGGATAGAAGCTAAACAAGTGTCTGATTTGATTTAATTCACATCCAGATTCTTCAACGCTTTCTCGCCGAATGCAACTTTCTGGAGATTCATCTCCATCGAGTACACCTGCGATGATTTCAAGTTGCCAAGGTGAAACAACATCATCAATCGCCCCCACACGAAACTGTTCAATCAATGCAAATTTCTGTTGCTGATCATTATAAATCAGTACGCCAGCAGCCTCTTTACGGCGAATCAATTCACGTTGGATGGTTGTGGTATATTCAGTTTGATTAAATAATCGGTGTCGCAAGCTCACTTTTTCGACTTGAACAAAACCTTTAAAGGCATATTCACGAGATTGTATTTCTACATCATTATGTGTGTAGGTTGCTTGCTGAATGATGTTCATGTGCACAGTTAGGATGAAACATATTCATTTCATCCTAACTGAGAAATAGTGAAAGACAAAAGTTTTTTTTAAACTTTACACTTTATGGTACAACTTTTGCCCTTGTTCTTGATAAACGGATTTCATGGTTTTGAGACCATCTTCTATAACCGTTTTGTTATTTACAGAGTGTGCTGCATTTTGTTGATTTTGTGCATAATCTCGCACGTTTTGAGTGATTTTCATCGAGCAGAACTTAGGTCCGCACATTGAACAGAAGTGTGCGGACTTATGTGCCTCTTTAGGCATAGTCTCATCATGCATCGATCTTGCTGTATCTGGATCGAGGCTGAGATTGAACTGATCTTCCCAACGGAATTCAAAGCGTGCCTTAGATAAAGCATTGTCACGGACTTGTGCACCCGGATGTCCTTTAGCTAAATCAGCAGCATGTGCTGCGATTTTATAGGTGATAATCCCGTCTTTAACATCTTTCTTATTGGGCAGGCCCAAATGCTCTTTTGGGGTCACATAACACAGCATGGCCGTGCCATACCAACCAATCATTGCTGCGCCAATCGCAGAAGTAATGTGGTCATAGCCTGGAGCAATATCTGTGGTGAGTGGCCCAAGGGTATAGAACGGTGCTTCTTGACAGACTTCAAGTTGCAGGTCCATATTTTCTTTCACCATATGCATTGGAACATGGCCTGGCCCTTCGATCATGACTTGAACATCATGTTTCCATGCTCGATGGGTCAGTTCACCTAAAGTGCGTAATTCTGAAAATTGCGCTTCATCATTGGCATCTTGAATACAACCTGGGCGTAAACCATCACCTAAGCTGAAAGACACATCATAGGCTTTCATGATTTCGCAGATTTCATCAAAATGTGTATAGAGGAAATTTTCTTCATGATGTGCCAAACACCATTGCGCCATGATCGAACCGCCACGTGATACGATTCCAGTCAAACGATTGGCTGTCATTGGCACATATCGCAATAAGACCCCAGCATGAATGGTGAAATAATCGACACCTTGTTCAGCTTGTTCAATTAAAGTATCTTTAAAAATTTCCCATGTGAGGTTTTCTGCAACACCATCGACTTTTTCAAGTGCTTGATAAATAGGAACTGTACCAATTGGAACAGGCGAGTTACGGATAATCCATTCACGAGTTTCGTGGATATTTTTACCTGTCGATAAGTCCATGATGGTGTCTGCACCCCAACGGGTTGCCCATGTCATTTTCGACACTTCTTCATCTATTGATGAACCCAAAGCTGAGTTTCCGATATTGGCATTAATTTTCACCAAGAAATTACGTCCAATAATCATGGGTTCGCATTCAGGATGGTTAATATTGGCTGGAATGATGGCACGCCCTTCAGCGACTTCCTTACGCACAAATTCAGGGGTGATTTGCATAAGATTGTGGGCGCCAAAATTTTGTCCTGCATGTTGGCGCATATCTACACCCTCATGCTGGCGTTGATTTTCACGAATGGCAATGTATTCCATTTCAGGCGTAATAATACCTTGCTTGGCATAATGCATTTGAGTGACATTATTGCCTGTTTTTGCACGACGTGGTTTTTGAATATGGGCAAAACGTATTTCAGCAGTACGAATATCTTTCAGACGTTCTTGACCAAATTTAGAGGTTAAGCTGGCTAAATGCTCAGTATCCGCACGTTCTTCAATCCAAGATTCACGTACATTGGGTAAGCCTTTATTCAAATCAATGTGTACGTTGGGATCGGTATAAACACCTGAAGTGTCGTAGACCATAATTGGTGGATTTTTTTCACCACCAAGGCCTGTTGGGGTATCCGTGAGTTCAATTTCACGCATCGGTACTTGAATATCTGGGCGTGAACCTTGAATATAAACTTTTTTAGATGCGGGTAAAATTCGAGTCAGATCTTTGGCTTCTTGCTCGTGTTGAGCCAATTGATCAGCAGGGGATAGATTCGTTAATTGGTTCATTACAATGATCCTTATGAATGACATCAACGAATCAAGCACGACCAAAAACGGTGGCAAATCTAGTCTATTTTATCTGCTAAATTCATCATCAGAATAAAGCGCTATTGCGACAAAAATAGATAAACTATGGGCTGTCAGTTTTTAGATGCTTGATTCCTACGCAGGTCTTAACCTGATCAGGTTCAACGGTACTTTAGTTTAAGTTTTGGCAAGGAGATGCAAAACTGACTAAATCTCAGCGAGGTATTACTCGCGCTCCGTCAAGCGATGTTCAAATCTTAGCATGTTCTTATTGAAAATATGCTGGCATACAGATATCAATTTCAATTATTTTCTTGGGCCAGAATTACCTCGACAGATTTTCTAATTTTTTGTTCAAATGCTTCACGTTGTGCTCGGATATCTTGCTGTTCAGCTGAATTATCTTCAGGATACTGGCTAGATGGTTTTGGCATTTGTTGCCAAAGCGTTTCACTTGCATTGATTAAATTCACAAATTTCTGTGCAGTTGGGCTACTTGCAGTTTTACTTCCTGCAATTTTTTCAATCGCTTTGATTGCTTGTTCATCTGCAATTTTATCGTCATCGAACCAGAGCGTGCGAGTGTTGTCCTCGCCTTGAAAAAGTGCACTACGGTATTGTTCAATGTTCTCTACGACTTGATGTTTAAAATGGTTGTTGGGGTAGTCTTTATTGAATTTTTCCCAATATAACAGTCGATTGGCCACTTCATCAAAACTAATTGCTAACCCTGCGTCCATAATATAGTTGGCACCTGTATACTCTTTACGGATCTGTTTAAAGTAGACCTGATCTGATTTTTCTAAATAGGGTGCAAAAGTATCCAGATCATATTGTGGATGCTGTACAAAGGTGTACTCACCTTCGCCGATATAAAATTTTGCTAAATATAAGTCTTTTGCGTGATCAACTAAATATTTCTCACGTGGTTTTAACTTTTTATACAGTTCTTGTTTTTGTTGAGCTGTCATCGACTGACTGTCTGCAAGTGTGTCGGTCATATATTGAAATACTTCAGGCGAGGCATCTGCGATGAGTTTTTGATAAATGTTTTCAATTTTTGCTTGCCATTGATAGCGTGTTTTTAATGGAGTAGATGCGAGACATTTTTTAAATAATTGATTGAGGTCATTTAAATCTTCAACGATAACATTTTTTTCTAATTTTTTGATGCTTGTAGCTATCTCGTTACAGTTTTGTGGAACAGCTGGAATTTCAATTGTACGGGTCTGAGCCACTTCAGAAGCAGCTGCTTCGGTTGTTTCATTTTTTTGATTATTCTCATGTTTTTGGCAAGCGCTGAATAGGACACAAATGAAAAGTGTTGTGAGTGACAAATGTTGTTTTAAAACTTTCATAGAATGACTGTTGTTGTGAGTTATTGAATGCCACAAGAATAATAAAAATTGAACTGAAATAACATCTAACTGTCAGAACAAATCGCATCGCTAAAGCAATCTTTTTTAACACGCTTAAAGTCGATTGGGCTTAGATTTAGATATTGATTGAGTTGGGAAAGTGCCAATAATTGAGGAATATTTTCTAGTTTAGTGCGTTCTTTTTCACTAATTTGAATTTTTTGTTGTCTTTGCTCTTTGCTCATGTTTAAAAAATAAACAAACTTTTTCGCCTGTGCTGAAAGCTCACCATCATTAGATTTTGCCAATCGTTCAATCACCAACCAACTTAAAGTATCTATATCGGTTTGATTTTCAAAACTTATCGAAATAGGTGCTTCTTCAGTACCTAAAAATAATAGACTGCTATATGCATTTTTTAGGAACTGCGCATCATTTAAAAAAGGGCTATTGGGGTAGGTTTGCAGGTAATCTTGCCAAAATTTAGCTCTTTTGGCAGTTTCTTCAGCATCAATATCGAGTTTATGATTTTTAAAAAGTGGGTGAGTATTTTGTTCTGCAAGATTTTCGATAAAAACTTGTTCAGGCGCAGTTAGATACGGCGCGAAAACTTTTGCTAGATATTGCGGGCTTCTACGATAGACAATTTTATCATCTGTTTGTTCGGTCAGCTCAATATAAGCTTGCCCTTTGTGACGTAATAAATATTGATCACGAAGATTAAGTTGTTCAAATTTACTTTGTTGAATGGTGGGGTATGCAGCTTGATCTAAAGCATAATTTTCAAATGCTTGCTGTTGTTCTGAAGTACGTTCGATCTGTAAAAATTGTTGATACATACGTTTTGACTGATGCATCAATACCATTTGTTCCGCAGGTTTCATCAATGGCAAACACATACGAATATCTTGATTGACTTGCTCTATTGCAAGTGTGGTTCTTTTTTCGTTGATTGCAAGCATTTCATTTTTGAGATTTTGACAAATTTGAGTTAAATCAGGTATTGGATTTTCTTTTGGTGGAGTCTCTTTAGACTCTTTAACAATGTCAGTCGTTGGTTTTTGGCATGCGATAACCATCATGCAACTCAATATAACGAGTATGCCTGAAATGAGAAAATGAAGGATATTGCGAGGAAATTTCATTCGACCAGCATTTAAAAGAAGCTCAATTTTGTTCGGTGCCATTGTCGCTGAATCGAGGCTAAATAAATGAAATATTTTGTAGTTTTGTGATAATAAAACGTTAATTTTTGCAAGAAACTGAGGCGTGTGTCTAACTTAAGGTTGGTAAAAATTAGCATTCGATAAATAATCAAGAATTGGGTTTATATGGATTTTCATAGCAAAGTTACATATTTAAATTCAGTAGATTGTAGTAGTATATTTACTCTAATCACTTTGATTGGAAGCAAAATGAGCTATATTGAGAAATTTATTTGAAAGAAAAATACTTGTCATAAAATATTCATGATGAATGTGCTTTAATATTAATCCATAAAAATAGTTTTGTTGCGTGTGGAGCATCTAACCTTGAGCCCAAGTAATCCTGTATTAAACCATCACATATCTTCTCAATTTAATGAGGACTTACAGGATGTGAATACCAAATTTATGACCATGGGTGGTTTGGTAGAACAACAAGTCGCAAATGCAGTGCACGCTTTATTGGATACCAATGCCAATATGGCGATTGATGTTCAATTTCAAGACAATACAGTCAATCGTTATGAACGAGAAATTGATGAAGCACTGACTTTGATTCTGGCGCGTCGTCATCCAGCTGCAATCGACTTACGCATGGTAATTGCCATGAGTAAAGCCAATACCGATTTAGAGCGTATTGGTGATGAAGCTGCAAAAATTGCCCGCATAGCACAGACTTTATGTGAAGAGGGTGAATCGCCGCGTGGTTATATGGAAACACGGCATATTGGTAATCAAGTGCGTGTAATGATTCATGATGCTTTAGATGCTTTTGCGCGTGTAGATGCAGAACAGGCTTTAAAAGTTTTGTTGGCAGATGCAGATATTGACCGTGAATACCAATCTGCGACGCGCACACTAATGACCTACATGATCGAAGATCCACGTCATATTAGCCGTGTAATCAATGTGATGTGGGTATTGCGTTCACTTGAGCGGATTGGTGATCATGCGCGTAATATCTCAGAACAAGTCATTTATATTGCAAAAGGTTTTGATGTTCGTCATACCAGCGTTGAAGAAATTGAGCAAAAAGTACAAGGCAAGTAATTGAATTTATGATCAATAAAAAGACCTGAATCATTCAGGTCTTTTTATTTGTAATATTTAAGATTACAAAAATAAAATTACACCTGAGCAAGTGCTTGTTCTAAGTCCGCAATCAAATCCTCGATATGTTCAATACCCACAGATAAACGCACCATATCAATACTCACACCAGCTGCTTTTAGCTCTGTTTCATTAAGTTGACGATGAGTGGTGGTTGCTGGATGACAGGCTAAACTTTTTGCATCACCAATATTCACTAGGCGAGTAAACAGCTGTAGTGCGTCGATAAAACGGGTACCACCTTCACGTCCATCTTTTACCCCAAAAGACAGAATTGCAGAGGGTTTACCTTTAACATACTTTTGTGCCAAAGCATGCTGTGGATGATCTTTTAAACCTGCATAGTTAACCCATTGCACTTTTGGATGCGCCTGTAAATATTCAGCGACTTTTTGTGCATTTTCAGTATGGCGTTCCATACGCAAATTTAGTGTTTCTAAACCTTGTAAAATTAAGAATACGCTGAGTGGGCTAATCGCTGCGCCTGTATTTCTTAATGGGACAACACGTGCACGGGCAATATATGCTGCAGCACCCAAAGCTTCTACATAGTTCACCCCATGATAACTTGGATCGGGGGTATTTAAGACTTTGAAGCGCTCGGGATATTTGCCCCAAGGAAATTTACCACTATCGACAATCGCACCACCAATCGAGTTGCCATGACCTCCAATATATTTAGTCAATGAATGCACCACGATATCTGCACCATGTTCAAAAGGTTTCAGTAGGGCAGGTGTTGCAACAGTATTATCCACAATGACGGGTACACCATATTCATGTGCGATTTTAGCAATGGCATCTAGGTCAATAATATTACCCAACGGATTGCCAATCGACTCAACGAAAACCAATTTGGTTTTTTCATCAATCAAGCCGCGCAATGCTTCAGGATCTTGGTAATCAAAGAAACGTACTTCAATGCCTTGTTTAGGTAACGTATGGGCAAATAAATTATAGGTGCCGCCATACAGCGTTGAAACCGATGCAATATTGTCACCTGCTTCTGCAATAGTCTGGATTGAGTAAGTAATCGCAGACATACCAGAAGCCAATGCTAAAGCACCGATACCGCCCTCAAGTGCGCTCAGGCGTTGCTCAAGCACAGCTGTGGTTGGGTTCATGATACGTGTATAAATATTCCCTTGAACTTTAAGATCAAATAGATCTGCGCCGTGCTGCGTATTATCAAAGGCATAAGAGGTTGTTTGATAAATGGGAACGGCTACGGCTTTAGTCGTTGCTTCTGGTTCATAGCCTGCATGTATCGCAAGAGTTTCATCTTTATATGTCATGTTCTTCCGTCAACTTTTTATTAAATTTCAATAGAGTGTAACAAATAAATATATGAAGTAAACAAGGGTTTATATATTTTAAAATCATAAAAATAGATAAAGCCAACATTGTAGCCCGAGTTGAATTCAGTTTGAACGAGTAAATAGAGACCGAATATCGCTGAGTTCATTAAGCTGTCATTTGCTCAAACTAGCATAGACACTTCTATAAATTCTGTTATTAAAAAACACAATAAATAAGCAGTAATAAATAAACTAACTCGCCATAAAACAACTTTAACTTTAGTACGCTGTAGTTTACTGGGTTTGACCGCATGTTCTGATGATGAACAAAATTCAACAACACAGATGACCTTAACCAAAAATATAACATTGGCGTTTGGTGCTGACGCTTGTGTAATCATTGTCAAACTACAATGCACCAAGTTCAACTCAGACCAAGACACAATTTGTATATCATTATCAGTCGAATTTTTGTTGGTGATAATGTTTGAGATTGCAATTTGATTGAGATTATTGGTGTTGAAAATGTTTTCTTGATGCTTTTAAAATATCTCAATCAATTGGACAAATCTGAACAAAAATAGATAAATTCAGCGTATAATTGACGGTATTTATTTATTCGCATTTTGCGAATTTCTATTCATTATAGAGGAGTCCTACGTGGCCCAATATATTTACACGATGAACCGTGTGTCGAAGATGGTTCCGCCTAAACGCGAAATCTTAAAAGACATCTCTTTATCATTTTTCCCAGGTGCAAAAATTGGTGTACTTGGTTTAAACGGTGCAGGTAAATCTACCCTACTCCGTATTATGGCTGGCGTAGATAAAGATTTCTCAGGTGAAGCTCGTGCGCAACCAGGTATTAAAATCGGTTATCTTGAGCAAGAACCACCATTAGATCCAAATAAAGATGTTCGTGGTAACGTTGAAGATGGTTTACGGGAACCATTGGATGCATTGGCACGTTTAGATGAAGTTTTTGCTGAATATGCAGCTGAAGATGCTGACTTTGATGCGCTTGCAAAAGAGCAAGAGAAATTAGAAGCAATTATCCATGCTTGGGATGCGCATAACCTAAGTAACCAAATGGATCAGGCTGCGGCAGCATTGAATCTCCCAGCATGGGATTCTGACGTAAGCTTACTTTCAGGTGGTGAACGTCGTCGTGTTGCATTATGTCGTTTGTTATTGTCTAAACCAGACATGCTACTGCTTGACGAACCGACGAACCATTTGGATGCAGAATCTGTATCTTGGTTAGAACGCTTCTTGAAAGACTTTGCCGGTACAATTGTTGCAATTACCCATGACCGTTATTTCTTGGATAACGTTGCAGAGTGGATTCTTGAGCTTGACCGTGGACATGGTATTCCTTATCAAGGTAACTATTCTTCTTGGTTGGAACAAAAGAATGCTCGTTTAGAGCAGGAAAATAAACAAGAAGAATCTTTTGCTAAAGCATTGAAAAAAGAATTGGAATGGGTTCGTTCAAATGCTAAAGGTCAGCAAAAGAAAAACAAAGCACGTATGGAGCGCTTTGAAGAGCTTAACTCACGTGAGTTCCAACAACGTAATGAAACGTCTGAAATCTATATTCCACCTGGTCCACGCCTAGGGAATAAGGTTGTAGAAGTTGAGGGCATCAGTAAATCGTTTGATGGTCGTCTACTTTATGAAAACCTATCTTTCACGGTGCCACCAACGGCAATTGTTGGTATTGTTGGTCCAAACGGTGCGGGTAAAACTACATTATTCCGTATGATGACAGGCGAACAGCAACCGGATACGGGTAGCGTTGTATTAGGTGAATCTGTAAAAGTTGCTTATGTTGGTCAGATTCGTGACACTTTAGATAACAATAAAACCGTTTGGGAAGAAGTTTCTGGCGGTTTAGATATCTTAAGAATTGGCGAATATGAGATCGCATCTCGTGCCTATATCGGTCGTTTTAACTTCAAAGGTCAAGATCAGCAAAAGCGTGTAGGTGAATTGTCTGGTGGTGAACGTAACCGTTTACAACTTGCGAAGATTCTTCAGATGGGCGCAAACGTGATTTTGCTCGATGAACCGTCGAATGATTTGGATATTGAAACTTTACGTGCACTAGAGGATGCAATTCTTGTATTCCCTGGTACTGTTATGGTGGTATCGCATGACCGTTGGTTCCTCGACCGTATTGCGACACATATCTTGTCATTTGAAAATGAACAGCCTGAATTTTACGAAGGTAACTATGCTGAATATGAAGCATATCGCTTAGCTCGTTTGGGTGATGCTGCTGTGCAAAAACGGACCAAATACAAAAAAATTGGGGGTTAACTCCTCATTTTGTTGATAAAAAACCAGCTTTCGAGCTGGTTTTTTATTGCTGATAGAAATGACATAGTTGGTCTCGTGCTTCGAGATGACCCTGATTTGCAGCAAGTAATAACCATTTGTATGCATTGACTTTATCTGGAGATAATCCAAGTTGCCCCTGTAAGTAAATCATGCCTAATTTATATTGTGCTGAGCTATACCCTTTGAGTGCTGAATGTAAAAAATACCAAATCGCATTACGTTGATATTTATATATTTTTTCATTGTGATGGTAATCAATATCAAGTTTATACTGCTGATTCAGCGCTAAATGTTCATAACTGGTTGCGCGATGGTAAATGTGTATTGATTCAGAGATATTAAATGATTGATATGGGTTGGAATAATGGTATTTATAACTGAAGATTTCCTTTAATTTTCGTATTGTTTTTATTAAATCCATAATGACTCACGCTTATTTTTTATAAAGTTCCTATCATAAGATTAAAGGAAATAAATAGAATAAGAAATACCCAGTGATCAGGATTTTTCCATATAAAAGTATTTAAAAAGTGATTCAAGATAAATAAATAATTTATTCAGTTTTAATTCTTATTCAGTTTGATATCAGTGAGTTTAATAATTGATAATTTATATAAAATGAGTTGTTAGTCGTTATTTAAAATAATACCTATTATTTATGTATTCTATCTAGGTGTTTTAATAGGGTTTAATAAATAATATATAAAAGAATGCAAAATAACATTCTTCTATATATGTACTCATTATCAATTAAAGACGCATTTCAATTCCTTGCTCAGCAAGATATTTTTTCGCCTCAGGGATAGAGTATTGACCAAAATGGAATATAGAGGCTGCCAATACAGCATCGGCACCACCTTTTAAAATACCATCTGCTAAATGTTGTAAATTACCCACACCACCTGATGCAATGGTCGGAATGGTGACACGATCATTAATTTGACGCATTAAACCAATGTCATAACCCGCTTTAGTCCCATCTGCATCCATAGAGGTAACCAATAACTCACCTGCACCGAATTGTGCCATTTTCACAGCCCATTCAATCGCATCTATGCCTGTCGGTTTGCGGCCGCCATGGGTGAAAATTTCCCATTTATTTTCACCAGTTCTTTTTGCATCGATTGCTACAACAATACATTGTGCACCAAAGCGCTGAGAAGCTTCTTGAACGAATTCAGGATTAAATACTGCAGCAGAGTTGATGCTGACTTTATCTGCACCTGCATTTAATAACAAACGGATATCTTCAACTTTACGAACACCACCACCAACTGTAAGGGGGACAAACACACTTTCAGCCATACGTTCAACAGTACGATAAGTGGTATCACGGCCATTCGATGTTGCGGTAATGTCTAAAAAGGTGATTTCATCTGCACCTTGCTCATTATAACGACGGGCAACTTCTACAGGATCTCCTGCGTCACGGATATCTAAAAACTGGACACCTTTCACCACACGACCATTATCTACGTCCAGGCAAGGAATAATACGTTTAGCGAGCATAATTTTTTCCAAAAATAACAGGCGATTATGAAAGTTCGTGACTTAGGTGCTACACCTCGATAGTCGAAGCGGTTATTCTATCAAACTTATGTAAGTTTTTTCGCAGGTTTTCTATGTCGGTTTATACCACTTTGAGTTTAAAAGAAGTTCAACACTTTGCAGCACCTTATGGATTAGAGGTGGTTGAACTTAAACCAATTCAAGGCGGTGTGCAAAATACCAACTATTTTATCATTTGTGCTGATGGAACACAGTTCGTATTAACATTATTTGAAAATATGGATGCGCAAGCAGCAGGGGAATTAATTCCTGTTTTAGAACACTTGGGTCAACAAGGTTTGCCAGTTCCTGTTCCGTTAAAACATAGCGGTCAGTCGATTCATAGTTTAAAAGATAAACCTGCACAAATTGCGCCACGGATGTCAGGTAAACATCCGATGCCCTCTACAACCGCTCAAGTTGAGCAAATTGCTGTGGCACAGGCCAAAATGCATGTGGCGTTACAAGACTTCCCATTACAGCGTCAAGTGGTGCGTGATCATGCTTATTGGTACAACGTTGCTCAACAAATTAAACCGACTTTAGATGTAGCTGATAGTGCTTTGCTGAATAATCTTTTAGGTTTGTATGAAGCACTGACAATGATGTATCCAAATCGACCTAAAGGTTTTATTCATTCGGATTTGTTCTGTGACAATACTTTGTTTGAAGGCGATGAGTTAAAAGGCATTCTTGATTTTTATGAAATGAATCAAGATGAATTGCTTTTTGATATTGCGATTACGTTAAATGATTTTTGTACAGAATATCCGAGTGTTACTTTGAATGAAGCCAAAGCAATGGCTTTCTTAAGTGCATATACCTCGATTCGTCCTTTGACTGAAGATGAAAGAGCTTGTTTAGAGTTATATTTGGCTATGGCCGCAGGTCGCTTTTGGATGATGCGTTTACAAATTGCTCAGATGAATGCTGCTGAAGCACGTACAGGTGATGATATTTTGCAGAAAAATCCGCAAGAAATGCGTAATATGTTGATCGAAAGATTAAAGTTTGTTACTGCTTAATAGTTTTTTTAGGAAATAAAATGCGTGATCAAGGTCGTTTAGTTGAATGGTTTGATGATAAAGGCTATGGCTTTATTCAACCAAATGATGGTGTAAAAGATCGCGTATTTTTACACATCAAAGATTTTGCACAAAAAGGGCCACGCCCAATCGTTGGCTGTGCACTTGAATATGTGGTGCAATTAGATGGTCAAGGGCGTTATAAAGCAAAACAAGTCACGTATTTAAAAGCTACACAAATGGCGAAAGTGACAAGCCCGCAAGCGGCTAAAGCCAAACATTTACATGCAACAAAGCAGGCTAAATTACAGCCGATGCAAATTCTGTGCGCTGTTTATATTATTGTTTTGGCAATCATGAGCATAAGTGGTTTGCTCAATGGCATGTTTATTCTTTTTGTCAGTATCATCAATGTGATGACCTATTGGTTTTATGCACAAGATAAAGAGGCTGCGCAGAGCAATCAGCGTCGTGTTCCTGAAAATACCCTGCATATTTTAGCTTTTTTAGGCGGTTGGCCCGCAGCTTGGCTAGCCCAGCAACGCTTACGACATAAAACACAAAAACAACCCTTTAAAAAGATTTATTTGTGTACCATATTCTTTAATATTTTATTGATTTTATGGTTAATTTCGCCTTTGAATATGTTTAAGATTTAAACGGGCGTTAGCAAATTTAAAAGGGCTTACAATGAATAATTATGTTGATCCAAATAATAGTAAATCTCTGACTTTAATTTTATATATCCTTTATATTGTTGCAATTTTTTCTGCGGGAATTCTTGCAATCATTGCATTGATTATCAATTATGTAAAATTGAATTCGGTCCGTGGTACGATTTTCGAAAGTCATTTTAGATGGCAAATCCGCACTTTTTGGTGGTATTTAGTCTGGACGGTAATTGCATTTATTCCGTTTATTTTTCTATTTTTTACCATGGATAATGTCAATGCCTTTGCTGGTGTTGCGGTGGGTGCTACGATCTTTTGTGCTGCCACTTTATTTATTTCTTGGATATGGATTGTCTATCGGGCCATTCGAGGCATTATTGCGCTGAATGATGATCAAGCCTTACCGATATAACTGAATGAACAATGTTTGGTAAGTCTTGTTCTTGAGCAATACAGCTTGATCAAACGGTAATTTTAGTAAAAACAGCGTTCTGATTAAGAACGCTGTTTTTCTATCTCAGCCGAATTTTCTTCAAGCTGTCGTTTGTATAAAAATTTGGGTTTCCATTCACTGATGATAACCCCCAATACTACAAGTAAACCGCCAAAAAGAGCCAGCAATGGTAAGCGCTCACCTGCAATTCTCCCAAATAAAGCTGCCCAAACTGGTTCGCCAGCATAAATCAGGGCAGCTTGAGAAGGATCGACAGAACGTTGTGCCCAATTCATTGTCAATTGTAATAGAGCACTGGTTAAGCCTAGCCCAACTGAAAGCATCACCAATTGCCACGAAAAGGGTGGAATATGCAACTCATCCACAAAAGGCATACTGGCAAATGAAATCAATGAAGCAAAGGCAAGCTGAATCACCGTTACACGCTGAATATTGACGCTCCCAGCAAAGTACCCGATGAGAATGATCTCCATAGCAATTGCAAATGAGCCAACTAATGTGACGATTTGCCCTGTATTTAAATCAATTTGATCAAAACCATTTCCTGTCAGAAAAATTAAACCGATAAATGCTAAAAAAATACCAAGCCAGATCATGATTTGTGGTCTCTTACGAAAAATCACCCAGATAAGAATCGGAACAAGTGGCACATATAAAGCAGTTAAAAATGCAGACTCACTGCTACTAATAGTTTGCATACCTACCGTTTGTGAGCCATAACCTGCAGCAATCATGCCACCAATGAGCGCACCTGCGATTAGCTCTTTTAGATTTATACCTTTTAGATATTTATAAGATAATAATCCAACAGCAATGGTGGCCGCAGCAAAACGACAACCGACAAAAAACATAGGGGAACTATAGTTTAGGGCACAATGTACAATGACAAATGTACCACCCCAAATCATGGTCATAAGTATCAACGCAATTTGAGGTGTTCTGGACTTTAAAAATAAAGCGAGGGGAGAGGAAGACATAAAATAGAGTAATGTGGAAGGGCAGGGCTATTTTACGTGAAAGCACAGGATTGTGCAGATGTTAAGCTGAGTAATCGGGTATTTAAATCATTCAATTGTCATGCAATAGTGATAGCCTATTGAATCAAAATTTTGATAAAGAGAAATAAATCATGGTGATCGAACAGGCTTTATTTCATATTGTTGATGGTCAACAAATGGCTTTTGAAAAGAAATTTTATGAACTATCGGATACCTTTAGAAGTGCTCAAGGTTGTGAAAAATTTAAATTGATCCGATGTATAGAAGATAATCAAAAATATATTCTTCAAATTCATTGGATTGACCTTCAAACCCATACAGATATTTTTATGAAAACGGATGAATTCAAACAGTGGTTTATGTCAATGAAACCCTTTTTAGCCAGTAAAATTGAAATGCAACATTTTGAAAATACATTGGTTTAAATAAAAATATAGCAATTCAAACACTATTTTTCACATATAAAAAAAGAGAACCTCTTAGGTTCTCTTTTTTAATCAGATCTTGATTTGGACATTAAAACCCTTGTTCATCCAATAACAATTGAGCTTCACGTAGGTTGAGTGTGCCTTCGTAAATTGCACGACCTGTGATCGCACCTAAAATACCTGGTTTCCCTTTTAAATTACGTACATCGTCTAGATTGGTTACACCGCCTGACGCGATCACTGGAAGACCTGAGTATTGCGCAAGATTTACAGTCTGTTCAACATTTACGCCTTGCATCATACCATCACGCGCGATATCGGTATAAACAATGCTCGAAACCCCAGCATCTGCAAAACGTTTTGCAAGATCAGTGGCTTTTACATCTGTGACATTTGCCCAACCATCTGTTGCAACCATACCATTTATTGCATCAATACCAACGATTATGTGTCCTGCAAACTTCTTGCATGCTTCTTCAACAAATTCAGGATTTTGAACTGCTTTAGTTCCAATGATTACAAAAGAAACACCTGCATCTAGGTAATGTTCAATTGTTTCCAAAGAGCGAATACCACCACCAATTTGAATAGGAAGTTCAGGTTGTGCTCTAGCAATTGCCTCAACTACTGGTTTATGAATTGGTGTTCCCGCAAAAGCCCCATTCAAATCAACCAAATGTAAACGACGAGCGCCTTCATTCACCCAATGCTGTGCTGTTGCGACAGGATCATCAGAAAATACGGTATCGTCTTCCATACGACCTTGTTTTAAACGAACACATTTACCATCTTTCAGATCAATTGCCGGGATGATCAGCATGCTTTCGCTCCTTGCTTAATCTCAATTAAGAATTTATTGATCTTCATATTAGCAAAAACTTGATCAATTTCTAAGTGTCAGTTTAGGCTTTTATTGGGCTGAATGCTCAATTTAAGCTGAGTATGCGCGATCGTGTCAGGTATTAAGCCTAAATCCAGTAAGGCTTTGAAAATTAATATAGCAGCATAAGCATCGGCTGCCGCATATTCAATTTGAGGTGTTGTGAGGATTTTACGTGACCAATTTGAAGTGCTAATTGATTTACTTTTAGGGAAGTTGACCTTGAATAACAATGCCATCGCATTTTTAATCCCCAAAGGATTGTTGAAACCAAAACTCGAAAAGCATTTTGAAAGTTCGATAACACTGTTGAGTTGTATGCCTTTTTTACGAAATAGATGTGCATCATTTTTTAAGCCAAAACCGACTTTAATTTGATCAGGATTTTCAAAAAAGGGCGCTAGAAAAGCCAAAATATCTGCTGAAACTTGAAATAAATAGGCTTTTTCAAATGTCGCCAGTTGAATAAGATGTGGACCAGTTTGTATTTCACCTTTATTAAAGGTAGGTTTTGACTCAGTATCGAAACCAAAAATGTGCGCCGTTTTTAATTCTGCTTCAATTGCTTGGCATTGTTGTAAGCTATTGACCACAACGATGTTACTCAAAGGCAAATTTTGAAAACGGGGAAAGCTCTGAATTTGTTCTTTACTAGGAAGTTGCTGAGTTTGAATATTCACAAATTAAAGCTCACAAATTTTAGTCGACCAGTTTAAGCATTAAAAATATTAACCATATTGTGTTATAACAAACTTTGAATAAAAGATGATAGTTTTGTGGGTCAAAAACACAGGAATAAATTGTATGGTTGAAAAAGATGATGATCTTTTTATAGAAGGCGCCAAGCGTTTAAAGCAATTAATTCAGGATAAAAATATAAAAGCCAGTGATATTGTTAACGTACTCGAGACTTCAAAAGGAACCATGACCAAATGGTTGCAAAACTCAACACCGTCGAGTGCGCAAAGCTTAATTGAATTGGCGCGTTTAGTTGGGATGACTGAACGCTGGAATATGGAATCTAAACACCAAGATAAAGCAGATCTGGTGACCAAAGCGTATGCTGAGTCTGAATTGGATTTAAGTCATGTCACAATGGAACAATTGATCAATGAAATTAAAGACCGGTACGCAGCTTTAAATTTAAAGGCGGATATTAAAATTAGTGTTGAACCGTTGGAAGGTGGTTTTGTCACCAAAGAGTAAAATAACCACCTTATAAACATAGGGTGGTTATTCCAGATGCTTTATTCAGATTGATTAATTTGCTGTTGATATTGTTGTAGTTGTTGTGCTTGCTCTATATAACTTTGATATGCTGGAATTGCTGTAATTGCAAGAATTAGAATACTGATTGGTAATACTACAATATAAATCCAGCCGAGTACTTTTTCCCAACCCTGAGTAATACGAGGTGCGCCATAGTTATTTGCCCCTGTATCTCCTTTTGCACAACTTAAATAAATAAAAAAGAATAAGTTAACCAAAGGTATAAACATGAGAAGAGATAGCCATCCACTTTGATTTTTGTCATGTAAGCGGCGGATTATAAAAATAAAACTGAAGTAAATCAGAGCAATGTAGATAATAATTGCAACTGCACCTAATATAAATAAGAGTGCCATAGAAGGTGAATTACTTAAAGCAGGGATGAATAATGCAGCGATAATACCCACTACGCACATAGATAGGCCCAATAGCATATTCCATCCTAAATAGGATAATCTGCCGAAACGGCCACCGGCGCTTAGAGCTGAATCATGGGTTTGAAAATTAGAGGGCATTTTTGTTTTCCTAGAATGAATTAAGGTTTAAATCAGTTTTTAAAATGAATTGTTGGATTTTTATTCAATTTGAATGAATCATAATAAACAGAGGATAAAAAATAAAGTCTTAATAGAATAAAAAATCAAGCCAACTGCAATTGGCTTGATTTTTAGAGATATAAATCAAGATGAAACTGACGAATGAATTAGATTTTCCATTCCACAAAGTTTTTCAGTAACTGCAAACCTGCTGTATGGCTCTTTTCTGGATGGAATTGTGTCGCAAACAAATTTTCTTTATGAATGGCTGTGCAGAACTGCAAACCATAATCACATGTTGCAGCAACAAGAGACTGCTCTTGTGGTTCGACATAATAGCTATGTACAAAGTAGAAACGGGTATCTTGATTAATATCTTTCCACATAGGATGATTCGGATCTATTTGATGAACTTGGTTCCATCCCATATGTGGGACTTTTAAGTCTTTCATATCTGGGAAATGTTTTACAACTCCATCAAAAATCCCCAGTGCTGGAGTACCTGCATTTTCCTCTGATGATTCAAGCAAAGCTTGCATACCGACACAAATCGCAAGTACAGGTTTATTAAACGCCGCATGGCGTACAACTTCATCAATACCAGCTTCATGCATACCCTGCATACAATCACGCATTGCACCTACACCAGGAAATACGATTTTATCTGCTTGAGCGATTAATTTTGGATCATTTGTGACATCTACAGTTGCGCCAACATGTTCGAGTGCTTTGGCTGCTGAATGAAGATTTCCCATGCCATAGTCAAGAAGGGCAATACGGGTCATTACAAGGTTCCTTTGGTCGATGCAACAGTATTTTCTGCACGAGGATCAACTTCACATGCCATACGAAGTGCACGTGCAAATGCTTTGAACACACTTTCAATTTGATGATGGCTATTTTTGCCTTTTAAATTGTCAATATGCAAAGTCATTAAAGCGTGATTTACAAAGCCCTGAAAAAACTCGGAAAATAAATCCACATCAAAGCTGCCGATACGAGCACGTGTAAAAGGGATATCCATCCATAAGCCCGGACGACCTGATAAATCCACTACGACACGGCTTAAAGCTTCATCAAGCGGCGCATAGAAGTGACCATAACGTTTTAAGCCTTTTTTATCACCTAGTGCTTGCGCAAATGCTTGGCCTAGTGTGATTCCACAGTCTTCTACAGTATGGTGATCATCGATTTCTAAGTCACCATCACAATGAATATCGATGTCAAATAAACCATGACGCTTGATTTGATCAACCATATGGTCTAAAAAGGGAACACCTGTATTGAGCGTGCCTTGACCAGTACCATCAAGATTCACACGAACTCGAATTTTAGTTTCGTTGGTGTTTCTTACCACTTCACTGATACGTTGCGCCATAGACACGTTCCTCAAAAAACGTCAAAAATTAAAAGTTTGATGTAAAGATATTTCGCTGTGACGAAAGTCACAGCATATTAGATTGCTCAGGAGGGTTAATCAATGCCTATTACCGTACATGCTAAAACTTCACTCGAAAATGAAGAAGTTCGCGATCAGCTTGAGCGATTATATGACACCAGTCCTGAATTTGGGGATGGTCATGATGCCATAGAACAACTTGAGCAAAACTTGGCTCATTATACCTTACTTTATGTCGCAGAATTTAATACAAAGATTATTGGTGCATTATGGTGTACAGGGCAAGGTGAAAGTCGGACTCTAGAAAATATTGTGGTGCATCCTGCTAACCGAGGACGAGGCGTTGCAGAACGTTTAGTCGAAGAAGTTTGTCGGATCGAGGAAGAAAAGGGCGTTAAAAATTTTGAACCGGGCTGTGGAGCAATCCACCGTTGTTTAGCTCACTTAGGCAAAATCTAAGATGATCAAGAGTCTTTAATCAATTGAAGCAACCTGATTAGGTTGCTTTTTTTATTTGGATATTTTAGGAAAAATAAGTTTGGGCTAATCTTGAAGCAGAATATTCTAGTTTTCAGAGAAACACTTTAGACAAATTAAATTTTGGATGAATACCTTGGTCTCTAAATAGAAAATGCAGAAATTGGCACCCCATCACTTAAAAGTGTATGGAAAACAACCTTATTCAGCGTGAATGAGTGGTTTTTGTTGTAAAAATAAACTATTGAATGATTTTTGTGATTTCAATGCTTGACGGCTAAACCATTAAATTGTTTAATACGCCCCATCGGCGTGATAGCTCAGTAGGTAGAGCAACGGATTGAAAATCCGTGTGTCCCCAGTTCGATCCTGGGTCTCGCCACCATATTTAAAAATCTTTGAGATTTCAATCCCTGATCCCATCAGGGATTTTTTTTGGATGAAAAATAT
The DNA here is from genome assembly GCF_048552295.1 of Acinetobacter legionensis. Lineage (NCBI taxonomy): Bacteria > Pseudomonadati > Pseudomonadota > Gammaproteobacteria > Moraxellales > Moraxellaceae > Acinetobacter > Acinetobacter legionensis. Next base: position 94,168 of record NZ_JBIMCW010000007.1, on the reverse strand, counting down.
TCGGTTGAATAAAAAAGTCATGATTTTTATTGACTATTGAACTGAGATACGGCTTAATACACCGCATCGGCGTGATAGCTCAGTAGGTAGAGCAACGGATTGAAAATCCGTGTGTCCCCAGTTCGATCCTGGGTCTCGCCACCATATTTGAAAAACCTCAAACCTTGTTTGAGGTTTTTTATTGTCTGTTTACTTTTTGGGAATTCAAAAATTGATTCTCATCATTAAAAAATGTCACTGAGAAGTTGTAAATTGAAGCCATTGTCTTACAAAATATCTTGTCATGACTTATAAATGTCGTAAGATAAATCTTAGGTAAGTGAAATAGATTGTTATAAGAACAATGAAAGATTTATTTTCATCAGGTAGCCAGCTTTATCAGCAAGCCCGACCGAGTTATCCTCCTGAAGTGGTTCAGGAAATTTTAAATCATGTTCCAGAACGTGGTTTTGCTTGGGATTGTGGTGCAGGTTCAGGCCAATTTACTCAACTGCTCAGCCCTTATTTCGATCATATTGTTGCAACAGATATGAGCGAAAAACAATTAAGTCTTGCACCTTATTTTGATAATGTGAGCTATCAAGTCCAATCTGCCGAAAAAACCTCATTTATAGCACAGAGTTTTGATTTGATTTCTGTTGCTCAGGCCATTCATTGGTTTGATTTTGTAGAATTTTATAAAGAAGTTGAACGCACACTAAAACCCCAAGGTATTCTTGCGGTGATCGGTTACGGCTTAATTCATGTCGAAAATTCAGCCATCAATACAATGATTCAAAACTTATATACTGAAAAACTAGAAGGCTATTGGGATACAGAGCGCCGTTATATCGATGAAGAATATAAAACCATTCCATTTCCTTTTGAAGAAATAAATGTTGCTGAGTTTAAGATGCAGTACCAGTGGTCGTCTGCGCAATTATTAAAGTACTTATCCACTTGGTCTGCAATTAAACACTATTGCGAAAGAAATCAGGATCATCCATTACTTGATTTAGCTGAAGCATTAACCAACGAGCTTGCAGATTTGACCATCACATTCCCGGTTTTTTTAAGAGTGGGCAAAATTAAAAAATCAAAGAAAAAATGCTTTATGCACAAATAAAATAAGGATCGCATTTTATCTTTGATTACAACAAATATTGCTAACAATATACTTACTTATATATTATTTAAAAGTAAGATAATTGATGAAAACTCCTGTTAAAATATTATCCCTTACTGTATGGGTATCGGTATTCAGCTCTACATCTTTTGCAACGACAGGTTATTTTATGCATGGCTATGGGGTAAAGGCCCAAGGCAATGCAGGAACTTCCATTGCTCAATTTCAAGATGCATTAACGATTGCTAATAACCCAGCAGGGTTAAGCTGGGTTGGTGATCGTATTGATGTTGGTGCAACTGTGTTTTCACCTGATCGTTCAGCTGAGTTTGTGGCTAATCAAATACCACAAGATTATCCTAATGCCAATGGTACATACGACGGCAATGGACGCAAATATTTTGTACTACCAGAGCTTGCCTTCAATCACCAAATTAGTCACCAAGTAGCTTTAGGTTTAGCAATATATGGGAATGGCGGAATGAATACGGGGTATAAAAATAATCCATTTGCAGCATTTGGCAACACTGGAACAGCAGGAGTGGATTTAACACAGGTTTTCATTACTCCAGCAGTTGCTTGGAAATATTCAGAAAATCAATCTATTGGAATTGCAACCAATATTCTCTATCAACGTTTTGAAGCGCAGGGAATTGGTGGGTTTAGCGCATTTTCAGCCGATAGTTTAAATTTAAGCAATCGTGGTAAGGATTCTGCGACTGGCTTTGGTGCACGTATTGGTTGGGCTGGAAAATTCTTTGATCAACGCTTAACTTTTGGTGCAAATTATTCTTCAAAAATTAATGCAGATCGCTTTGATCGATATCGTGGGTTATTTGCTGAACGAGGTGACTTTGATGTTCCTGAAAGTTATGGTGTTGGTGTAGCTGTCAAAATCACACCTTTATTAACAGTAGCTGCGGATGTGCAACGGATTAACTATTCGGATGTGAAATCGGTAGGAAATCCTTTTGATCTTGCACAATTACAACAAGGTCATGCTTTTGGTACACTACAAGGGCCTGGATTTGGCTGGAACGATATCAATATCTATAAACTGGGTGTGTCTTATCAAGCACATCCAAAGCTCACACTAAGAGCCGGTTATAGTCATAATGATCAACCGATTCCAGACAGTGAAGTCTTTTTAAATATTCTTGCTCCAGGGGTGATTCAAGACCACCTCAGCGTAGGTGCAACTTGGAATTTCGATCAACATCAAGAAATCAATATTGCCTATACACGTGCTTTAGAAGATGAGGTAAAAGGAAAAATTTCCCCTGCGTTTGGTAGTGGTGAAGCGAAACTCAAAATGAGTCAGGATATTCTAGGTCTATCATATGGCTATAAATTCTAAAATTTTTTGTAAATAACTATGAGATTAATTCTATTGGGCTTATTTTAATCTGGGATAAGGCGTTTACCTAAACACACGACTTCAATTTCTTCATAGCCAAGTTGCTCATAAAAGCTTTGTACATCAATGTTATCTTTGCGGATCAGGAGTTGCAGTTTTGGGCAGCCTAATGCAACTAAGCGCTTTTCAAGTTGTTGTATCAGTGCGGTCGCAACACCATTACGTTGATCATGAGGGTGCACGGCAAGATAGTTGACCCAGCCCCGATGCCCATCATACCCCCCCATAACCGTAGCGATCAATTGTTCATCTTTGACCGCCAATAGAAACAATCCGTCTTTTTGTGCGACTTTACGGAAGATATCAATTTCTGGGTTGTTCCAAGGACGGGTTAAATCGCAGACTTCCCACAGTGCGATGACTTCGTCTAAATCGGTTTCCTGAAACTGTCTGATAATAAACATAGAATTTTTATCTCTTGTTTTTTAAAACAATCTTTACAGCAGATTAATATAAAAAACCGCAGTTGATAAGTTTATTTTTTAGACAATGCGTAAATGCTTTTTGCTGAGTTTGTTAACTTATAAAAACGTTATAGGCTGAGAATAGTGATTTTTTATTGATTGAAAGTGTGCATAATAATGGAGGCATAATTTAAAACAAAAAAGGAACTTCACGTGAATAAACAGGAATTTGATTATATTATTATCGGTGGCGGAAGCTCGGGCTGTGTGTTGGCTGGGCGTTTATCAGAAAACCCGCAAGTTTCTGTTTGTCTACTTGAAGCAGGAGGGGCTGGAGAGGGCTGGAAAGTAGAAGTTCCTTGTGCAGCGGTGATTAGTATTCCAACCAAGATCAATAACTGGGCCTTTGAAACTGTACCGCAAAAGGGCTTAAATGGTCGTAAAGGCTACCAGCCTCGTGGAAAATGCTTGGGTGGCTCATCGGCAATTAATGCCATGGTGTATATCCGTGGACATCGACAAGATTATGACGATTGGGCAGCCTTAGGCAATACTGGTTGGTCATATGATGAGGTCTTGCCTTATTTTATTAAATCTGAAAATAACCAAAGAATTAAAAACAAATATCATGGTAATGCTGGCCCACTTTCAGTTATTGATTTACGCAGTGATAACCCATTACAGCAAAAATATATCGCAGCCGCTAAAGAACAAGGTTATCGAATTCTGGATGACTTCAATGGTGAAGAGCAGGAAGGTTTAGGGGTTTATCAAGTGACCCATATCAATGGGGAGCGGTGCAGCTCCGCGCGGGCTTATTTGTTTCCACATCGAGATCGTAAAAATTTAACGGTCGAAACCCATGCACAGACTCAGCGGATTTTGATTGAAAATGGGGTGGCTGTGGGGGTGGAATATAAGCAGAGTGGGCAGCTCAAACAAATTTTTGCACGTCGAGAAGTGTTATTGAGTGCGGGAGCGATGCAGTCGCCACAGATTCTGATGCTCTCAGGTATTGGTGACCAACAAGAACTTGCTGAACATGGAATTGCAGTGAAACAGCATTTACCTGGTGTGGGTAAAAATTTTCATGATCATCCTGATTTTATTTTTGGTTATAAAGTCAGTGAAATTCAAGGGACATTTGGATTATCCTTGCCAGGTTCGATTGATCTATTTAAACAAATTGGGCGTTACCGTAAAGAACGCCGTGGTTTGATGACTACGAATTTTGCTGAATGTGGCGGATTTATTAAAAGTTCAAACGAACAAAGCCTACCGAATTTACAGTTACATTTCGTCATTGCGCTCGTGGATAATCATGCACGAACAATGCATACAGGACATGGTATTTCCTGTCATGTCTGCCTGCTCAATCCAGTCAGTCGTGGTTCCATTAAGATGAGTGGACCAAGTATCGATGATCCTTTATTGATTGACCCTAATTTCTATGGGGAAGAGTCTGATTTAGAGGAAATGGTCAAAGGCTTTAAACTCACTCAGAAATTAATGCAATCTGATGCTTTTAAAAGCATGATTAAAGAAGATTTATTTACAGCCACTGTAAAAACAGATGAGGAGATTCGACAAGTTTTAAGAGATCGCTCAGATACCGTTTATCACCCTGTAGGAAGTTGTAAAATGGGAGTGGATGAGATGGCTGTGGTTGATCCACGTTTGCGAGTTTATGGTATTCAAAACTTGCGTGTGGTCGATGCGTCAATCATGCCAAAAGTGGTGAATGGCAATACCAATGCCCCTGCAATTATGATTGCAGAGAAAGCGGTTGAGATGATTAATCAGGATCAAGCCAGTGTGGCGTTTATTCAAAAGAAAGACAAAGTGCGTGTCGCAATTTAAGTCTTTAGATATTTAAAAATGAAGAGAACTCATTATTGAAATTTCAAATAAACTTAAAGATACTTTTTATAGAACAGTAGATATAGCGTGAATTTAAAAATGGGGAAATGAGCATTCAAGCAAAAATAGCTCAATAAAAAACGCCCCTCATTCAGGGCGTTTTTATTTTTACATCAGGTTTAAAATCTTATGCAGATTTTTTAGCTTGATCTACAGAAGCAAGCATATGGCCTGTTTCTTCAAAGTTATAGTGCCAAGAAAGTGCTTCACGAAGAATATGAGGTGTTTGACCACCCTTTTCACATGCACGATCAAAGTAATCATTCAATGCATCACGATACATTGGGTGAGCACAGTTGTTGATGACTGCACGAGCACGTTCACGGGGTGCTAATCCACGTAAGTCAGCAAGACCTTGCTCAGTCACAAGAATATCTACATCATGCTCAGCATGGTCGATATGTGAAGCAAATGGGACAACAGAAGAGATGTCGCCACCTTTTGCAATCGATTTGGTCACGAAGATTGCTAAATGTGCATTACGTGCGAAATCACCAGAACCCCCAATACCATTCATCATCTTGGTACCGCAAACATGTGTCGAATTTACGTTGCCATAAATATCGAACTCAAGCGCGGTATTGATACCAATGATGCCTAAGCGACGAACCAATTCAGGATGGTTTGAAATTTCTTGTGGACGGAGAACCAATTTGTCTTTGTACTGTTCAAGGTTGTTAAATACTTTTTCACCATATTTAGCAGAAAGAGTAATTGAAGAACCTGAAGCAAACTTCATTTTACCCGCATCAATCAACTCGAAAGTACAGTCTTGAAGTACTTCTGAATACATCACTAAATCTTCAAAGTTAGAATCTTTAAGACCTGTCAATACAGCATTGGCGATTGAACCGATGCCTGCTTGTAAAGGACCAAGATTCGAAGGTAAGCGGCCTTCTTCAACTTCTTTTTCGAAGAATGCGATTAAGTGGTTCGCAATACCCTGAGTTTCGTCATCTGGTAGTGTTACAGTTGATGGAGAGTCATGATATTCGCTATTAATCACGATACCCACGATTTTTGCAGGATCAATATTGATTGCAGGTGTACCAATACGTTGCTCAACATGCGTCAATGGAATAGCTTGACGTGTTGGGCGATAGGTTGGGATGTAAATATCATGTAAGCCTTCAAAAGCAGGGCTTAAGTTGGTGTTGATTTCAACAATCACTTTTTCAGCGAAAATTGCAAAGCTTGCAGAATTACCCACAGATGTTGTTGGAATGATGCCACCATCTTCAGTAATCGCAATCGCTTCAATCACCGCAACATCAGGTTTTTTCAACTGAAGGTTACGCATTTGCTCAACAGTTTCAGACAAATGTTGATCAATGAACATCACTTCACCATTATTGATGGCTTTACGTAAAGTGTTATCGACTTGGAATGGTAAACGACGCGCAAGGACACCAGCTTCAGTTAATTGTTTGTCTAGGTCATTACCTAAACTTGCACCTGTGATTAAAGTAATCTTCAACGGATTCACTTTGGCTTGTTTTACCAGCGCTAAAGGTACAGCTTTTGCTTCACCTGCACGAGTAAATCCACTCATCCCCACAGTCATCCCATCTTGGATAAAAGTTGCAGCTTGTTCTGCGCTCATGACTTTGTCATGGAGAGATGCTAAACGAATACGATCTAAAGACATGGTTTACGCTCAATTCTTGTTCAAAACTAGACGGATTGTACCGCCCTCAAACTGAATTGTGCATGCCTCTAATGCTAAGGTCTAATTTTTTCAATAAATGTAGGTATAAATTTTGGTGATGGTTTTTAAGTTATTATTTATTAATAAAATAATGATAGCTGTTTGTTAAATAAACAAAGTTAAGTGTTGGTTTATTGAGCAATCACTAAAAGTGATCACTCAAACTTTGTTTGATTTTTTGAATTGGATTTGTAGGTGTCGGTTCTTCCTCAACTTTTATTGACGTTGGTAGTGAAATGATGGCTTGTAGCCCGCCTTCAGGACGGTTGGAAATCAACAGTTCACCTTGATGAATATCGACAATTCGTTTGACAATGGCCAAACCTAAACCACTCCCTTGCACCGTACGTGCAGCATCACCACGCACAAAAGGTTGCATAAGCCCTTCAATTTGGTCTTCGGGAATTCCTTCCCCATTGTCTGCTACACAGATTTTAATATGCTCATCTTCTACAAAAGCACTGAGTTCAATTGGTTCTGCACCATAGCGTTTTGAATTGTTGATGAGATTACCAATCAAACGTTTTAACGACAGTGAGCGAGCAGTAATGACAGGTAGTTCTTGCGGCGTGAACTGAATATCTAAAGGTTTAAACTGAATGATCAGTTCTTGTAGCAAAGCATTGATATTGGTGTCTTGAAGCTCTTCATCTGAGCCATCACGCATATATGAAATAAACTGGCTTAAAATGGCATCCATATCATCGACATCATAAATCAAACCTTCTTTTAAAAAGTCATCATCAGACATCATTTCTGCGCTTAAACGGATCCGTGTCAGCGGTGTTCTTAAATCATGAGAGATACCTGCCAACATGATTTGACGATCACGTTCAGTTTGTTCCAGTGTATAGACCATATGGTTAAAGGCTTGGTTCACCTCACGAATTTCTTGAGGACCATGATTGGTTTCTAAATAAGGCGCTTTTCCTGTTTTACTGTAGTTATTTGCTGCATGTTGTAAACGACGCAATGGACGATTGAGCTGCCTTACCAATGTCAAGATGATCACTGCGGCAATCAGTGGAATACCGAGTAACCAACCTAAAATCAGTTCAGGGCTATAGTTGGCATAAGTATTCAGAGGTTCACGCACCCAATTGCCATTCATTTCAGGTGTTTGAACCCAAATACGTGGACTGGGTTTAAACTGGAAATAAACCGTCACGTCTTTGATTTTTAATTCTTCTGCAAGCTGGTTCTCAATACGATTGGTAAAAAAATCGGCAATAATTTTATCTTTTACATTTGGATATTCTTTGGGATCAGTAACATATTCTACACCTACCCGTTGCTTTAACCACTCGTCAATATCAAGTTGTATTTCGTCATGATAAATCTGCAAACGTGGATTGTTAACCATTTCAAGTTCAACTGCTAAAAAACGTGCATGTTGCTGAATTTCAGGTAAATAAAGCGTTTTCCAGAAAAACCATAATGACATAAACAGGCTAAAGAACACTACAAATACGACCAATACGGTGGTCCGCATGGCTGCCGAGCGAGGTTTGACTTTATCGAGGAAGCGTTCCCAATGTGTACGTTTCCGTTCTTTGTAGGTAACAAAGTCGGTAAATTCTTGTGGATCTATGGGTTCTAATTTCACAGGAGCATTCCAATCTGTGCGATATTCTTAATCTATTGATTTCAGTTTAAAGGATGGTAGATTTATAGCAATATTATAAGTGTTAGGCTGTCTTGGTTTAACTTGTTAGTTAGTATAAATATTTGATATTTATACTTAATACGATAAGGATTATTACTATGTTGAGATCACATATCTTTTTGCAGGATATCCAAACAATAAAACAGTAGCCAAGTCATAAGTAAAGCTCAGGGCTATGGAAAAGCTATCACGGCTGTAATTCTATAAAAATGGATAAAAAAATACTGGCACATTTAAAACCGAGCATGTGACCAGTATTTTTCAAGCTAGATTCATTCTATCGAATCAAAATCTATTATTCGGCACCATCTGGAACGAACACATAACCTACGCCCCAAACTGTTTGAATATAACGTGCACGTGCAGGGTTTTCTTCAATCAAACGACGTAAGCGAGACACTTGAACATCGATTGAACGCTCCATAGCACCCCATTCACGACCACGTGCTAGGTTCATTAACTTGTCACGTGTCAATGGTTCACGTGGATGCTGGACTAATGCTTTTAAGACTGCAAACTCACCTGTGGTTAATGTGACCACTTGCCCTTCACGTGTCAGGGTGCGTGTTGATAAATCTAGAGACCAAGGCCCGAAAGATACAACTTCTACATTTTGACTTGGCGCACCTGGCACTTCACGAACCTGACGACGCAGTACAGCACGAATACGTGCTAATAACTCATTTGGATTAAATGGTTTTGGCAAATAATCATCCGCACCAGCTTCTAAACCAGCAATACGGTCAGAGTCACTGCCTCGTGCAGTGAGCATGATGACAGGTGTATCTATATTTGATGAGCGTAAACGTCTACAAATACTTAAACCATCTTCTACAGGAAGCATAAAGTCTAAAACGATGAGTGAGAATAACTCACGTTGTAATAGGCGATCCATCTGCGTTGCGTCGTGGGCCGTTTTTACCACAAAGCCTTTATCTTCAAGGAAACGCTGTAAAAGGGTACGTAAACGCACATCATCATCGACCACTAAAATGCGTTCGACACGGTCAGTTTCGTTTTGTACGATATCTGTATTTTCAGCAGGTACAACCAAACTCATGATGTACTCCCTTAATGTTGTAAATTATAAATATTCGTCAATCTCAGTATACTGCCTAAGCTCTTGTTAAGACTATGTATCAAATTGCTCAAAAATACAATTTTCAGGCTGTTTTGAAACCAAAAAACAACATCTATAACGAATTGAGATGATTCTATGTTTATAAATAAAAAGATATACCATATGCAAATGAAAGTTTTATGTATTTTGGCAATATGTTTTATTTTAAGTGCATGTATTAGCCGACTTTCCAGACCTGAAATCTTAGGACAAGTGATTGACGAATTTGACCAACCAATTGCTCTAGTCCAGGTCGGTGAAGCCCAAACGGATATGCAAGGCAACTTTCGACTCAAAGAACGGCGCTATTCTGCATTTTTACTGAAAGAAATCATGTATATGGAAGCGCCACCGATATGGGTGCAAGAACGACTCAATAAACAGGGCTATCAGCAATGCTATTTAAAATATTTCAATTCACATGGCGGTGGGCAACGTAAAGGTGCGCAGTGGGACGTTGGAAAAATTATTTTACAAAGCAATTTAAATACAGCTAAGCAGGATGAAATACACGATTGCACTGTAAAAACTCAAGAAAAATGATCTTTTATCACTTTTTTCACTGCTAATTTGCAAAACAATTGTGGATTTTATGGTCTTGGTCTTTATAATCACTAACTTTTAGTCCTTATCCTTGTGGAATTAAACACGATGACTGACTTAGTTCAGCAGTTGGCAAGTGAACTTGCCGTACGTCCAAACCAAGTAGAAGCTGCCATTAAACTGATAGATGAAGGCTCTAGTGTTCCATTTATTGCACGTTACCGTAAAGAAGTAACGCAAGGCTTAGACGACATCCAATTACGCCAACTTGATACACGCCTTGTTTATCTACGTGATTTATTTGAACGCCGTGAAAAAGTAATCGAATCATTAAAAGAACAAAATAAGCTCTCTGATGACTTACTTGCTCGGGTAAATGCCGCTGAAACAAAAAATGCATTAGAAGAACTTTACGCACCGTATCGTCCAAAACGTACCAGTAAATCATTTAAAGCTAGAGAAGCGGGATTAGGGGAGTTTGCTGAGAAAATTATTGCAGAGCAAATTGATCCGACTGAAGCTTTGGCTGGTTTTAGCCATGAAGAATACCCAGATGTTGAAAGTCAATTAGACGCGATTCAACACATCATCATTGATGACTGGGCACAAAATATTTCATTAACCACAGAACTTAAATCAACATTTGCCAAAACAGCAGTGTTAAAAAGTTTGGTGGCATCTGATGAGAAAAAAGAAGTCGGTAAGAAATTCCGTGATTACTTTGATTTCTCTGAAAATTTAAATAAAGTTCCTTCACACCGTTTATTGGCAATGCTACGCGGCCGCCAAGAAAATGTATTGGGTCTTAAAGTTGATGGTGATGATCATGCACCACTTGCACGTATTGAAACTGAATACGCGCTTGAAAGTGTTCAACCACGAGCACGTCAAGATTTCTTAAAGCAAATCGCAAAACTGTTTTGGTTAGGTAAAATTCGCCCAACGATTGAACATTCTTTGTTGACTGAAAAACGCCTTGTAGCTGAATCAGAAGCAATGGACGTGTTTGCAGAAAACTTACGTCATTTATTGCTCTCTGCTCCTGCTGGTTCACGTACAACTTTAGGTGTTGACCCTGGTATTCGTACAGGGGTAAAACTGGCGGTTGTTTCTGATTCAGGTGATGTGCTTGCACATAGCACGATTTACCCATTTGCACCAAAAGAAGATAAAGCTGGCTCGATTGCTGAACTTGCACGTCTTTGTCGTGAATTTAATGTCGATTTAATTGCGATTGGCAATGGTACTGCGAGTCGTGAAACTGAAGCTGTTGTTGCAGAAATGATGGCTGCAAATGCGGATCTTACATTAACGCGTGTTTCAGTAAGTGAAGCGGGCGCATCTGTTTATTCAGCATCAGAATTGGCTTCTGCTGAACTGCCTGAGCTTGATGTTGCGATTCGTGGTGCTGTTTCAATTGCCCGCCGTTTACAAGATCCATTGGCTGAACTGGTTAAAATTGACCCTAAATCTATCGGTGTAGGTCAATATCAGCATGATGTGAATCAAACCAATTTGGCAAAAACACTGGATGCTGTTGTTGAAGATTGTGTGAATGCGGTAGGTGTAGATGTAAATACGGCCTCTCCAGCAATCTTGGGCTATATCGCAGGTTTAAATAAAGCCATTGCACAGCAAATTGTAGATTACCGGAAAGAAAATGGTCGTTTTGATAATCGTCAAGCATTGAAAAATGTACCACGTTTAGGTGAGCGCACGTTTGAGCAAGCTGCGGGTTTCTTACGTATTCAAGATGGCTCAGAACCTCTAGATGCTTCCTCTGTTCACCCTGAATCGTATGGTTTGGTCAACAAGATTGTTGAAGCAAAAGCGACTACAGTGAAAGATATCATTGGTAATACTGAAATTATTCGTCAAGTGAAAGCAGAAGATTTTGCCGACGACAAATTTGGTCTACCGACGATTCAAGATGTGTTAAGCGAGTTGGAAAAACCGGGTCGTGACCCTCGTCCAGAATTCCGTACAGCAAAATTCCGTGAAGATATCACTGAAGTCAGTCAATTGACTGAAGGGATGCAGCTTGAGGGCGTGATTACCAATGTGACTAACTTCGGTGCATTCGTCGATGTTGGTGTGCATCAAGATGGTCTAATACATATTTCAGAGCTTGCCAATGAATTTGTTTCTGATCCACATAAAGTTGTGAAACCAGGGCAAATTGTACAAGTACGTGTGTTGACTGTAGATGCTGAGCGAAATCGTGTGAATTTATCGATGCGCCCAGAAGGTTCAGAAGCACCAGCTAAAGCACCACGTCAAAAGCGTGAGTTCAATAACAATGACCAACGTGGTGAGCGTAAGCCTCAGGGTAAACGTCCACAGCAAGGTCGTCCAAACCATGATAATAAAGACAAAGCACCACGTCATGACAAGAAACCACAAGCAACTAAACCTCAAGAGAACAAAATTGGTGGTTTAGGTGCATTGTTATTACAAGCAGGGATTAAAGGGTCTAAATAAGCTATAATTTCTCAATAAAGAAACCGCCGTTAGGCGGTTTTTTTATGGATTAGACAATTGCGGAAAGATTACAATCTTTTTTAAATGGACATGCTTCCCCAACCACAAGATTTTCAAGTAGGTTCTGAATATTCTGTAATTGGATAATTTTTTCACGAATGACATTGAGTTTGTCTTTTAAAATCATATGAAATTGTTCTGCTGGAATTTCATTGATGTTGACCAAGTCTAAAATCTGTTTAATTTCAGCCAAAGTAAAGCCTAAATTTTTAGCGACCTGAATCAGTTGTAATTGCTGTAAGTCTTGTTTTGAATAATCCTTATAACCATTATTTCGTGTCAATGGGCAGATAAGATCAAGCTTTTCATAAAAACGAATCGTATCCCGACTGAGATTTAATTGCTCTGATAATTCACCGATTAACATCACTTGCTCCAAATTTTATGTATTTGCAAGAAATACTTGACTGTGGAGTGTACTCCATCCTTTAGCTTAAGTGTGAACATATAAAGGGTGTATAAAGTGATGCAAAAGAATCAAAGCGTAGAAAAAATTGCCTTGGTGGTTGGTGCAACAGGGTTTATTGGTAAATTTCTTGTTGCACGATTACTTCAAAGCAATGATCAAGTTTTTGCCTTGTGTCGTAACCTTGATCAGCAAGAGTCAAATTTGAGAAATTGGCTAGAAAAACAAGAAATAAGTCATCAAAAATTATTCTGTATACAAGGTGATGTTACTTTACCTGCATTAGGTATTTCAGCTGAAGATTGGCAAGGGCTTGCTAAGGTGAATTATTTATTTAATACCAGTGCCTTATTTGCATGGAATCTTTCGACTCAACAGGCAAGAGAAGTCAATGTTAAGGGATTAATCAATTTGCTTGAATGCGTAAACGAACATTGCCAATTGAAACGTGCAATTCATCTTTCTGGCTATATGTTAACACTCACTCAGCACTTACAAGATGTTGGAGTCTATTTGGAAAATATTGAGAAAACAAATTGGAAACGGGTGTACCAACAACTGGGTGCTTACGAGGCTTCTAAAATTGAAGCTCATTTTACTTGGGTGAAATATGCTCAACAGTTGAAAGTTGACTGGACAGTGATCCATCCTGCAACAGTGTTAGGGGATGAAAACTCTGGTGAGATTGCTGAAAATCAACCGATTGCTCATCTGATTACCCAGCTTAAACAGGGGAAGTTGACCGCTATTCCTGCAACTCCTCAGCATTATTTACCTTTGGTTTCTGTGACAATGTTGGTCAATGCGATATGCAACGCATCACAGGATCAACTTACAATTTATCAAGATATATTGATTGCCAATCCTACTCAGATTTCTTTACAAACTCTTATTCACAATGCGGCTCACAGATTAAATCTAAAAGCACCGCAATACTTCGTCTCACTGAACATTTTAAAATTGATTTTAAAATGGAAGTGGCTTGCTCAAAAGCTAGATCTATCTGCTGAGATGTTGGATTTCATCCGAACTGAGCAATTAAATATAGATCAGTTTTTAACATTAAATCAAAAATGGAAAATACCAGAAACCAATCTTAAGCAGACCATTGAGTTGACTGCTAAATGGGTGAGCCAGAATCATTAGATCTAGCGATAAAAATGCCCATTTCAATAAATGGGCATTCAATATTATCGTGTTGTATAACCGCCATTGGCAAAAATAGTCTGACCAGTAATCCACCAACCCTCTGTTACCAAAAAGCGCACTAAAGGCTCAATATCTTCAATCTTGGTTAAACCACCTAGTGCAGATGCAGATTTATGATAGGCCACTGCTTCAGGCGCTTCTTGACCATAAAAAAATGGCGTATCCATTGGACCCGGTGCAACAGCCGTGACGGAAATACCACGATCGCCATACTCTTTCGATGCTGCACGGGTATAGTGCTCTACAGGCGCTTTTAAGCCTTCATAGGTTGAATACAATCCTGTGTAGGCTGCTAAAAGACTGGTCACGATAGAACAAATTTTTCCACCATTATTAAGATGTTTACCCGCAGATTGGATGAAGAAATAGGCAATTTTATTGTTAATGTCATTCATTGAATCAAACTCTTGTTCAGTTGTTTCAATCAACGGTTTTTTAAGTACTCGCCCTACGGTATTAATCGCAATATCGATGCCACCGAAGATTTCTTTGGCTTTGATGAACAATGTTTCGATATTTTGAATATTGGAGAGGTCTGCTTGTATCAAAGTTGCATTAACACCTAATTGTTCAATAGCTTTGAGTGTTTCTTCTGCATCTTTTTGGGTTTCTAAGCTGTTATAGTGAATGACAAGATTTGCACCTTGTTCTGCAAACTTACGTGCGATCAGACCACCTAAATTTTTTGCTCCACCTGTAATAATGACGGTTTTATCTTTTAAACTATGCTGTTTCATTTTTATTTTCCCATCTTGATAAGTGATGATGGAATGTTAAATGCTATTTTTTATTCTAGATAGTGATTAGAATCGAATAGATTGTTTGAAAAAATTGAATAATAGATGGATAAAATTGAACGTCTCAAAATTTTTTGCTTAGTTGCGGAAAAGCATTCATTTGCTCAGGTTGCTAAAGCGCTGGATTTACCACGTTCAACAATTACCTATGCAATAAAAGGCTTAGAAACAGAATATCAAGTATTGTTATTTAATCGAACAACACGAAAGGTCAATTTAACCAATGAAGGGGCTCAATTTTTTCAAGAGGTTAAACAACTGATTCTTCAGGCTAAAGGGTTGGATAAATTCAAATTAAAAAACCGTGAGTATACGGGTCAAATCAAAATTGGATTACCGTTAAGAATAGCCACAGGATATCTGATCCCTTATTTGCATGAATTTTATGAGAAGTATCCAAATATTAAAATTTCAATTCATAGTCATGATCATTATTCAGATTTAATCGAACAGCGACTAGATTGTGTGGTTCGTGTTGGAAATGTGACGAATGAAAATTTAATTGTGAGACCAATTACAAAAGTTGATTTATATACACTTGCCTCTCCAGAATATTTGCATAAATTGACTAGCAATTTAGAAATAGGGCATTCAAATCACCATATTATGATTGGTTATCAAATGAAAAATATGGATTCAGATTTTGCAAGTCTAGTATTTGAAGATACTCAGATAAAACTTCCTTACCAACTTTTAGTTGAGGATACAGAAAGTTATTTACATGCGGGGTTGCAAGGATTGGGGGTTATTCAGATTCCAGCATTTGATGCAATTCCTTTTATAGAAAGCAAAAGATTAACTAAAATATTTGAGCAAGAATCATGCTTAAAAATACCAATCAATTTTCTTTTTTTAGAAAGCAAATATCGACCAGTATATTTTCAATTCTTTATTGATTGGCTAGAAAGTCTACTCAAACGTAAACTTTCTATTAGCTCTTAAACTTACCAATGCTCACCTGGGAACAAACGAGCATATGCTCTTTGAATAAGGTTCAATTTTTGTTGCTCACCGACAGATGCAGTTGAGCTTGGGAACAGATTGAAGCCAATTGACATTAATTTGTTATTGATTCCAGGTGCAATTGAGTAAGTAATAGAGGCTAAACGACCTAAATTTGTAGCAACTTTCTTAGGACGTTTTACAATTGCATATGCAACTAAATCAGCGGCTTGTTCTGGCGAGAGTGTTGGTACATATTTATAGATCTTAGTTGGTGCAATCATCGGGGTGCGTACTAAAGGCATATAGACTGAAGTAATGGCAATTTTATGTGAATGTACTTCCGCCGATAAGCAGCGGCTAAATGCATCCAATGCGGCTTTTGATGCAACATAAGCGGAGAAGCGAGTTGCATTTGCCAATACACCAATTGAACTGATATTAATGATGTGGCCGTCTTTACGAACCATCATTTCTGGCAAAATATTCAATACTAAACGAACTGCACCAAAGTAATTGAGTTGCATAGTACGTTCAAAATCATGGAAACGATCAACAGACTCATGCACAGCGCGCCGAATCGAACGGCCAGCGTTATTAATCAAAATATCAATATGATCAACAGAAGCAACGATCTGTTTAGATACTTCATCAATTGCGTTCATGTCATTTAAATCACAAGGGAAAATATCAGCTCGACCACCTTCAGCTTGAATTTCAGCTTGAACCTCTTTCAGTGTTTCTTCAGTACGAGAGACTAAAAGTACATGCGCACCTGCTGCTGCAAGCTTTTTTGCAACTGTTAAACCAATGCCACTAGAGGCACCTGTGATGAGTGCAATTTTACCTTGAACCTTTTTTTGAAAAAGTTGCTCTAATTTTTGATTCATAGCTATTTTCCTGAGCCTACCGACATGAACAGATGCTGTATTTTTTTGTTTCGGGTGATTGGATCTTTGTTTAAAAGATGATCACTTTTGTTGGAAGGCAATAATATACAAAAAAATAAAAATACTAGCATTAAGTGGCTGAATTTATAAAATATTTTTAGAGTAAATACTCTATTATATTTTTACTTATTTCGTGATTTTTACCATATATAACTGAGTTTTGAAAGCAAAAAACAAATCTATTGCATAAAATATAATCAAGTGAATTTACTTGAAAATTAAATATATTTTTAAGTAAACAGAGCTGCTTTACAACTCTGTTTATAAGGAGGATATATACAATATATTTAACCTACTTTAAGAAAAAGCAAGTTCATCATATGCTTTTTTTAATTGTTCTTTGGCTGGGGTATGACCTTGGTGAGCAGCTTGTTCAAGCCATTTTTCTGCATGGCTATAACTTCGGTCTAAACCAAGTTGTCCATTCAAGTAGCTGAGACCCATTTTATACTGAGCTTCTTGATCTCCACGTAAAGCAGCCCTTAAATAGCACCACATTGCATTACGATTTGCGATTTCATCTAAGCTTAGATTTTTGTCTTCAAAATCATGTGCTTGAGCCTTTTCGAGAGCAGCTTCAGAAGCATTCTGTTCGAATGCGCGACGAGATGTTGAATCTCCTAAAAAACGGTTAAAAATATGTACCAACATATACAACCTCCTTGCTAATCCATTAACAAAGTAAAAGAGACTGCTAATCACAAAAAAATGATTAGATATAATTAATCTAGCTGATTTTTTAGAGTTTGCAAATAGTTAAATGTAATTTGTCAATTGCGATTTTTACATATTTGTTAAAAAACACATTATTTAACAAATTATCAATTCTATTTAAAGCATAAAATTACTCACTGTAATTTTATTACATGAAGAAAACTTGCTATATTTAGGTTGTTTTGGATTTCGGATAGAATCTGTGAAACGCTCAAGTGTTTTCATCACAGTCTTGCTTAGTTTGTTTATGTTCCAAAGTCTTTGGAATGTAGCGGCGGCTTTTTGTGATCATGAAAGCACTAAGCTTCCATCACAACGTATAATTAGTCAGCATTTTGGACACCATAATGCGCCTGATTGTACCCAGGATCAACAGCAACATCCGCAGCTGTTAGATATATATGGGATAGATAAACCGATTTCTGATCAGTCTGTATCAAAACAATTACCAGCACACCAAGATGTGCGTTCCAATGATTTCCTCAATCATATAAATGATGATCATCGTGATCATTTGCCTTCTTTTGCGCATTTCATTGTGGTTGATAATCAGCAACACACAGCACAGCCTAAATTTGTAGGCTATCCTGAATCTATCTTTATTGGCTGGAATAATTTGTATCAGTCCCCTGATCTATATTTGCCCAATCCTCCCCCTCTTTCATCCCCGCTATAAGGTGGGGTAGCCGAAAATCTTGCCCACCGCTAATGGTTTAATTTAGTGGGGCATTTTCATGTCAAAAGTAATACGTAATTTAGTACAAAAAACTGCATTCGGTTTTAGGCCGTCTTTGCTCGGTGCACTGATGTTCAGTGTGATGTCATCTGTTACTTGGGCAGACAACACATCTCAAGCATTAACGTTACAACAGGCAATTGCAAAAACTGAGCAATATCAGCAGACGCAGAAGGTCTGGCAAACGCAGCAGCAAATTGCAACAGCGAACATTAAACAAGCAAAACTGTGGACAAATCCAGAGTTATCCGTATCGCAAACGGGTTTTGGTTCCAATCAAGATCAAGAGCTTTCAATTGGTGTTTCTCAACGATTGGATATTTTTGGTGAACGTAAGTCAGCACAGAGGTTGGCACAACTTTCAAAAGATCAAAGTGACTTAAATCAGCGAATTTATCAGGCTCAACTTGAATTGGCTGTGAAATACCAATGGTCACAGCTGGCGATTTTTGAATTAGAACGCAACGTGGTCCAAGAGCAGCTCAACGTCAGTGAAGAAAATCTGAATGCGATTCAGAAGCGCTATCAAGCGGGGAGTGTCGCGCAGGTTGATGTAGATCGTGCCAGACTGAGTCATGCAGAAAATGCTCGCTTATATCGTCAAGCCGATTTGCAGGTGCAAGTTGCCAAGCAGCAATTGTCCAACCTTTGGGGCGATGCTGATAAATCGATTCGTATCGGTTTAAATCCTCAATCCTTATGGCCGTCTTCGACACACCAACAGGTACAAGAATATCTCGCGGACAATCTTTTTGAAAAATCACGTCAGTTACAGGTGTTGCAAGCAAAAGCGACAGTGGCGCAATTAAAAGCTTCGGCACGGCCTAATCCGACTGTGAATTTAGGCGTGAATCGTACTCGATCACCTGAAACCTCGACTGACAATGCTTTAGTTGTGGGGGTCTCTATCCCATTGAATATTTTCAACCGCCAGCAATACGGTGTGCAAATTGCGCAAGCTAAGCAGGATTTACTCAGTAGACAACAGGAGTTTTATCTCCGCCAAAATGCTTTGCAGGTGGGAACATTATTGACTGAATTGCAAGGACTGGAAGTACAGTTTAAAGCAGTCGATGAGTCTCAGATTCCGCTTGCAGCTCAGGTTCAACGTAAAACTTTGCAGGGGTTTACTGTCGGTAAATTTGCCGTTAACGATGTGCAACTCGCAACATTACAGTTGCAAGAAGTGCGTTTGAGAAAAGTGCAATTATTGAAAGATGGCTGGCAACGTGCCATTGAAGCGGAAAGTTTGAGCCTCGGTATTGAACCAAGTCAAATCATGGCAAAAGATGCTTTAGCGCAGATCAATCAGAGTTTATGGCAGGACACACAAGCTTTACCAATTGTGGGCGGGGGAAATTAATATGCTGAATCAATTTAAATCTTTTAAACTTCAGAAAGGCAAAATTTCTCAACGCCTACTGATCATCATTACGCTTGTAATGACTGCTCTTATTGCCATGGGATTGTTCTTTTCAACCAAAAAAGGCACGAGCAAAGAAGGTGGCGAGAAAGAAGCAGAGCATGCTGAAGAAGGACATTCACATGATGAAAATGCTAAGGGAACCACCAAAGATGGTTCCGAAGAAGCGAAGCACAGTGAAGAAGAGGGTGGCGAGAAAGAGAATGCTGAAGCCATTAGTTTGACTGCTCAGCAGATCACAGAACAAGGGATTAAACTAGCTAAAGTAGAGATGGGTACTGTTACCAAATCAGCTTCTTATCCTGCAAAAGTCACAGTCAATACAGATCGTCAAGCACATGTATCACCTGCATTTAGTGGGCAGGTAGTTGCCGTGAATGTTGAATTGGGACAGCGTGTGCAAAAAGGGCAAGCGCTGGCCACTATAGTAGTGCCTGATTTGGTCGATCAGCAGGCAAACTTACAGGTTGCACAGACAAGTCTAGAGCTGGCACGTCAGGACTATGAACGAGAGCGCCAGTTATGGTCACAAGGTATTTCTGCCAAGCAGGATTATCAACGGGCTTATAATGCCTACAAACAAGCACAGATTCAGGTGCAAGCCACCAGATCACGTTTATCTGCTTTTGGTGCCTCATCAAGCAGTAATGGTCGTTATGTTATCACAGCACCAATTGCAGGCATTATCAGTAAAAAAGATTTGGTTATGGGTGAAAATGTGCAGCTTGCTAGCCAGCTATTTATCATTGATCAACTGGATCAGCTATGGCTTGAATTTATTGTACCAAGTTCAGAGTTTTCAGCGATTGCTCCAAATCAACAGCTTGAATTTAAGTCACTGCAGACGGGGAATATGTTTAAAGCACAGATTCAAAGTTTAAACAGTGAAGCTGATGTGCAGACAGGACGTTTACAAGTCCGTGCCAAAGTGTTGTCGAATGCAGCTGAATTGCGTCCGAATTTGATGGTCAACGTTCAACTACAACAGCAAGGCACTTCTCAAGCATTGCGTGTACTCAAAAGTGCTATACAGAAAGTTGAAGGAAAAGACGTAGTGTTTATTTCCAGCGAACATGATAAGAAAATCGAGTTTACTGCGCAGCCTGTTGTGTTGGGTCAGGTGTCAGGAGATGGTCTGTGGGTTGAAGTGAAAACTGGTCTGACCCAAGGCCAGCAATATGCTGGTCAGGGTAGCTTCTTGCTGAAATCTGAATTGGAAAAAGGAGAGGCGAGCCATGGGCATTAATGATTCTTCTGATTCTAAGTTAGACAGAGATGCGGATTCAGCATTACCTCAACCTGAAGGGGTGTTTGATCGACTGATTCAATTTTCGATTAAAAATGCCATTTGGGTTATGCTGTTTATTGTGGCGTGGATTGGCGTGGGGATTTACGGCTATCAAAAATTACCAATTGATGCTGTACCCGATATCACCAATACCCAAGTACAAGTGAACACACAAGCTGCTGGTTTTACCGCATTAGAAGTTGAGCAAAGGATTACCTATCCTATTGAAACTGCGATGGCAGGTTTACCCAAGCTAGAGTTGACTCGTTCCATTTCCCGTTATGGTTTATCCCAAGTGACCATTATTTTTAAAGATGGGACGGATATTTATTGGGCACGACAACAGATTAATCAACGCTTACAAGAAGCCCAAACCGAACTGCCAGATGATATTGCACCGACAATGTCTCCTGTATCGACAGGATTGGGTGAGATTTATCAGTGGGTGATCAAGGCAGAGCCGAATGCAAAAAAACCTGATGATACGCCCTATACCGCGATGGATTTACGTGAAATTCAGGACTGGATTGTACGACCGCAGTTACAACGTGTTCCTGGTGTTGCAGAGGTCAACTCGATTGGTGGCTTTAATAAAACTTATGTGGTCACGCCTGATTTAAATCGTTTGCAACAATTACAAATCCCTGTCAGTGACCTACAAAATGCTTTAACTGGAAACAATGAAAACCGTGGTGCTGGTTTTATTGAAACCAATGGGCAGCAATTGACAGTACGTGTTCCGGGAACCTTGAACAATATTGAAGATATTCAAAATGTAAGTATAGGCAATAAAAATGGTTTTCCGATCCGAGTTGCAGATGTAGCGACTGTATCGATTGGACATGATTTACGTACAGGTGGTGCAACTTACAATGGCGAGGAAACTGTACTTGGTATCGCCATGATGATGATGGGTGAAAATAGCCGTACTGTGGCGAAATCAGTGGATGCCAAAATCAAGGAAGTTCAGCAATCTTTACCGAAAGGTATTGTGATTCAAACCGTATATGACCGGACAGCTTTGGTTGAGCGTGCGATTAGTACAGTACAGAAGAACCTTGTAGAAGGGGCGATTCTGGTTATTGTTATTCTGTTCCTATTTCTTGGTAATTTCCGTGCAGCGTTGATTACTGCATGTGTGATTCCATTATCGATGCTATTTACTTTGGCGGGTATGGCTGAGCAGAAAATTAGTGCCAATCTAATGAGCTTAGGCGCACTGGATTTCGGGATCATTGTAGATGGTGCGGTCGTTATTGTTGAAAACTGTATTCGGCGACTGGCAGAGGCACAACATGCAAAAGGCAGATTACTTTCACGGGCAGAGCGTTTTAAAGAAGTTTTTCTTGCGGCTAAACAGGCACGTCGCCCTTTAATCTTTGGTCAATTAATTATTTTGGTGGTGTACTTACCTATTTTCGCCTTGTCTGGTGTTGAAGCAAAGCTTTTTCACCCGATGGCTATGACAGTGGTATTGGCACTGGTGGGTGCAATCATTCTTTCAGTTACTTTTGTTCCTGCTGCAGTGGCTTTATTTGTTAATGGTGAAGTTAAAGAAACAGAAAGTCGCTGGATGCTGTGGTTAAAGCAAAAATATGAAAAGCTACTCAATTTAGCCTATAACTTCCGAATGTTAGTCGTCACCCTTGCGGTGAGTATTCTGTTTTTAACGGGCGTGCTTGCCACACAAATTGGTAGTGAGTTTGCACCCACCTTGAGTGAGGGCGATTTTGCAGTGCAACAAATGCGTTCGCCAAGTACTGGCCTAGAGCAGTCTTTACGTATGCAGGAGAATACTGAAAAGTTATTGCTCAAAGCGTTTCCAGAAATCAAAGCTATATTTGCCCGTACAGGGACGGCAGAGGTGGCAACAGATGTCATGCCGCCTAATATTTCCGATGCTGTGGTGCTGTTAAAGCCACGTGATGAATGGAAGAATCCAAAGCAAACAATTGATGAGCTACGTCAACGTATGATTGTATTTCTTGGTACATTACCTGGAAATAATAGTGAATTTTCTCAACCGATTGAGCTTCGTTTCAACGAATTGATTTCTGGTGTACGAAGCGATGTGGGAATCAAGATTTTTGGCGATGATATGGAGGTGTTGAATCAACAAGCCACTAAAATTGCACAACAAATCAAAGGTATTATTGGCGCAACCGCCGTCAATGTGGAACAGACTTCAGGCCTACCGCTTTTAAATGTTGAAGTGAACAAAGCTGCGGCAGCGCAGTATGGTTTGTCAGTGAGGGCGATTCAAGACTTGGTGGCGACTAGCGTTGGTGGTCAGAATGTTGGGCAAATACTACAAGGTGACCGCCGTTTCGACTTTGTGATTCGTCTGGATGATGCTCAACGTACACCTGAGCATTTGGCCGTTTTACCTATTCAAACACCAAACGGTGGTCTAATCCAACTTCAGGATGTGGCTAAAGTTGAAAATATCTTGGGTATTAATCAGGTCAGTCGTGAAAATGGTAAACGTCGTGTAGTCGTGACAGCCAATGTTGAAGGGCGTGATTTGGGCTCATTTGTCACCGAATTACAATCGACTCTGGCAAAAGAGCAAATGCCAGCGGGTTATTGGTTGAGCTATGGTGGACAGTTTGAAAACCTAACCTCTGCGAAAGCCCGTATGCAACTGGTCGTTCCACTGGCACTGATGACTATTTTTGTGCTGTTAATGGCCGTTTTCCATAACTTTAAGGAAAGTTTGTTGGTGTTTACAGGTGTGCCATTTGCGTTGTGTGGTGGTTTGATTGCACTGTGGCTTCGGGGTATACCATTGTCGATGTCTGCAGGTGTTGGCTTTATCGCGCTCTCGGGTGTAGCGGTATTAAATGGTTTGGTGATGTTGACCTTTATCAAGGAATTACGTCAACAACTCGATATTTATCAGGCCACATGGCAAGGTGCAATTTTACGATTAAGACCTGTATTGATGACTGCTTGTGTAGCATCGTTAGGTTTTGTGCCGATGGCACTGGCTACGGGGACAGGCGCTGAAGTTCAGCGCCCACTGGCAACTGTCGTGATTGGCGGCATCATGTCATCCACCTTATTGACTTTGGTGATTTTACCGGTGATTTATCGCTGGATGAATGAACGTAAAGTTAAAGCACAAACTGATGCTTGATCGTTAATTTAAAAATAACCTCACCGTTCTTCGCTTAGAACGGTGAGGTATTGAAACTCTATTTGCAGTTTATTACTAACTGGTAGGCAATACACCTAGACTGATGATGGTGTAATTTTGATTCACAGGTTGAATGGTTTTGTTAAATGCTTCACTGACTTCAACCAGATATTGCCCTGAATAAGGAAAAGTGACTGTCGCTGAACCATCTTGAGCAACTGGAACTTTTTGTGCTTGTTTATCGGTTTGCCCTTGAGCCCGGATAAGTAGTTCAGCATTTTTGAGCGCTTGTCCTGATTTTTTAATCAAGATTTGCACAGGTTGCTGCGCAGTAATGCTGTTGGGATGCGTTTTAAATTCAACTTGTATTGCTGCATCAGTGTTGTTTTGGGCTGGTGAAGTTCTTTCTTTAGAAATATAGCTTTGGATTGACCATTCTCGGTTAATGGTGATCGGTACAGGCGGTTTCTTAAAGTCAGCAGGAATCACATATTCGCGTTCAGCGATCTTACCTGCTTTTTCAGCAGGTACATCAAAAAGCATTTTCCATTCTTTATTATGTTGGACATATTTGAGTGGGAAAGACGCTTTACTGAAGATGAGATAGGTCCCAGCTTGTGGTAAGGCTAAGTCAAACACCGTCGCCGATTTTAATGTGCTTGCAGCTTCAACTTGTAACTTGCTCTGATCTGGTTGAATTACGTTGAGAGCGGTTTGTTTCATGGCATGTTCTGCATTCAGTGCTTCTTCAGCATAGGATGCAATCACTGGGATTTGTGTATTTGTGGTGTTATAGCCCAGAGGTGCAACATAGGGTTCATGCGCATAACTATAAGAGCAAAGAAGTACAGAAAGGTAGAGGTATTTTTTCATTGTCGATATTCCATTAACAGGGGTATTTTAACTGTGGAAAATAGAGTAGCCATTATATAGAAGAATTTTACTATTGATAATAATTATTATTATCAATAGTAAATAGAAAGAATATTCAATATTTTGATAAAACAAAATCAGAGGTATGAACATGAGTGAACAACAAGGGCATGATCATAGTCATGCTGTCGTCACAGAAGGAAATGTAAAAAAACTAACTTTTGCATTGGCATTAACCAGTACCTTTTTAATTGTTGAAGTGATTGCCGGTTTCATAACACAAAGCTTGGCTTTGTTGTCCGATGCAGCACATATGTTTACTGATGCAGCAGCATTGGCAATTGCATTGGTTGCCATCAAAATTGGTAAATTACCCGCAGATGATAAACGGACTTTTGGCTATCAGCGTTTTGAAATTTTAGCAGCACTGTTTAATGCCATGATGCTGTTTGTCGTTGCAATTTATATTCTCTACGAGGCGTATCGGCGCTTTAGCCAACCCCCTGAAATTCAGAGTGTCGGTATGATGATTGTGGCGGTTGTTGGGTTGGTGATTAACCTTATTTCAATGAAGATTTTATTCTCCAGTTCAAAGCAAAGCCTTAATATAAAAGGTGCTTATCTGGAAGTATTGAGTGATGCACTGGGTTCTGTGGGGGTGATCATCGGGGGCGCAATTATTTATTTCACTGGCTGGATGTGGGTGGATACGATTATTGCTGTACTCATCGGCTTTTGGGTCTTACCAAGAACATGGATTTTGCTAAAACAAAGTATCAATATTTTACTGGAAGGTGTGCCTGAGGAAATTGATATTGAAAAATTACGTAATGATCTTTTATCCGTTAAAGGTGTAGAAAGTATTCATCAACTTAAGGTTTGGGCCATTACATCTAAAAATGTGCATCTGACAGTACATTTATTTGCACCAGAAGCGGATCGAAATCAACTGTATCAACAGGTTATGGAAATGCTTAGCCATCAACATGGGATTACTGAGATGACGCTACAAATTGAAGATAATGAGTGTATGGTACACTCGCATAATGAATCAGATGGGAATGATTACAGTAACGCTGATGAAACACATACAGATGAAGCAAAAAACCATTCACATTAAGGTGAATGGTTTAATTTGAACATGAGGCAAAGCTGAAGGATTAGATTTGCCACTCATGATTGCAGTCACGGCACTTCCAGCTTTTATTGGCTTGCATAAATGATTGCATTGATATTTTAAAATCGGGCAGATCACGCCAAAACATTACCCCTGCAATCACAGCTGCAATGAAGATCACGACGGTTGCAATTTGCAATGTTTGACCTGCGCCGTTGCTGAAAATCCACATCACAATACTAATGACAACCAATAACAACAAAATAAAAAGTAACGGAATCAAAAATACCAAGCTTTTTGGAACAACAGGACGTACAGCAGGTGTATTCCCGTGGGTAACAGGCAAGATTTTTCGACTTTGGCACTTTGGGCATTGGTATTGCATGGTGGCTCCACATTTATAATCTAAGCATATTCTAATCGTTCTATTTTAGAATGCAAAAAAGACTGAATTGCAGCTTAAATCAAAATTTAGACAATAAAAAACCCAAGTCACTATGCTTGGGTTTTTTACAAAGATGTCGCCATCTTGAATATGGCGTCCCTACGGGGATTCGAACCCCGGTTACCGCCGTGAAAGGGCGATGTCCTAGGCCTCTAGACGATAGGGACAAGTGAGGCAACACAGGTAAAACTTTTGGTGGAGTCAAGGAGGATCGAACTCCTGACCTCTACAATGCCATTGTAGCGCTCTACCAACTGAGCTATAACCCCCAGTCTGTGTGAGCGCAATATTAGGGATATTGCACTCACACGTCAACAGAAAATTTAATTAAGCTTCATCAACTGCATCATTTTTCGGCAATTTGATGCTTTCGTTCAGTTTTTCCCAAACTTTTGCTTCTTTTTTGCTCGGACCGCCCACGATTTCAAGTGCATGACGTAAACGGGCAAAGGTTAAATCAGGGCCAATGGTGACCATCGATTGCATCACAGGAGTAGATGATGTTGAACCTGCAATTGCGATAAAGAATGCTGGCATGAAATCACGGAGTTTGATTTCCATTTGATTCGCCAAATCCATCAAGGTTTGGCTCACAGTATCGTTGTTCCATGTAAATAAGCTTTCTAAACGCCAAATTGCAAATTGTAAGCTTTGACGAACTTGTTCTTCAGTCAGCTTTTTGCTGTCAAATTGTTCTTTGGTCAATGTTGGGAATTGGTTGAAGTAAAAACCAGCCCAATTTACCGCTTCAGACAGTAAGTTAATACGTGGCTGAATGGCAGCAGCAATATCTTCTAGCGTTTGGCGATCAGATTTCCAAGCCAGAAGTGTATTTAACAGTTCAGCAGGGCTGAGTGCCTTAATCCATTGTCCATTTAGCCAGTTTAATTTTTCAACATCAAAAATTGGACCACCCAAAGACACACGCTGGATATCAAAGTGTTCAATCATTTCAGCCAAAGAGAATTTCTCTCTTTCATCTGGCATTGACCAACCCATACGGCCTAAATAGTTCAGTAAGGCTTCAGGTAGCACACCGATGTCTTTGTAGTAGTTGATTGAGGTTGGATTTTTACGTTTAGACAATTTTGACTTGTCTGGGTTACGCAACAATGGCATATGGCACAATGTTGGCATGTCCCAACCAAAATATTGGTAGAGCAACTGGTGTTTTGGTGCAGATGGAATCCATTCTTCACCACGAATCACATGGGTGATTTCCATTAAATGGTCATCGACTACATTGGCTAAATGATAAGTTGGCAAACCATCTGTTTTGAGTAGAATTTGCATGTCGACTTGCGCCCAAGGAATCTCCACTTCACCACGAAGTAAGTCATTGAATTGGCAAACGCCTTCTTCAGGGACTTTCATACGGATCACATGGGCTTCACCCGCAGCCAAACGCTTTTGTACCTCTTCTGGAGAAAGCTTTAAGCCACGACCATCATAACCAGGGGTTTCACCACGGGCTTGTTGTTCAGCACGCATTTGATCAAGCTCTTCCGCTGTTGCGAAACAGTAAAAGGCATGCCCTTTTTCAACAAGTTCTAAAGCATATTGTTTATAGATTCCCATTCGCTCAGATTGGCGATAAGGAGCATGAGGTCCGCCGATATCAGGCCCTTCTGACCAGTTTAAACCTAACCAACGCAGTGAATCTAAAATCATTTTTTCAGATTCAGGTGTTGAACGGAGTTGGTCGGTATCTTCAATACGAAGAATAAATTCGCCACCATGTTGTTGTGCAAAACATAAGTTAAACAAGGCAATATAGGCAGTGCCCACATGTGGAAAACCAGTTGGAGAGGGTGCGATACGAGTACGGACTTTCATAACTAAATATTATTCAGAATGTAAATTGAAACTATTATAACGAAAAAGCCCAACTGCTTAAGGGTTAATTCACCAATAAACGATTGGGCTTCTAAATTCTTTTGAGGAGCGTAGAATTTATTTTTCTAAATCAAATTTTTACAAAGTATGTGGTTGGAATAAAGCTTGTACAAAACAGGAGAATTTCTGATGTTGTTCAGCTAAAAAGTTTTGTGAGGCTGTGGTTTTAATTGAGGTTAAAACTTTAAGCTGATCTTTATCTGAGATCAATTTATTCTCGCCACGCTTTTGCTGATTAAGCGCTTTTTCAATCGGTGATTGTTTGTCTACCACAACAATTAATGATTGTATTGGCTTGGTTGTATCTTTAATTGCAGCAGTATGGCCTGTCTGTGCCATCACTGCGAGTCCTAGACTTAAGCCCAAGATCTTTAAATAAGAATCATTCATTCCATCGGCTCCCCTTGATGGTCAAATTTTTGTTCTTGAACATGTTTATTGTAGCAAAACAACTTACAAAAAGCATAACTACGTCACATTTTTTAATAATACTACACAAAAAATGTTTAAAAAACAATCATTGAAACGAAATGTAATATTTTAATTGATAACATATAAATGTGGATGAATCGTGAAGAATTCAAGTTTAGGTTAATTTGTGTAAAAAACATACTAAATAATTTACATGAGTAATACACATTTTTAGATATATTAAATTATGAATAAGTTAGTTTAAATATTTATAAGTAATTGATTGTTAAATCAAAATAATAAAAATATAGTGCTTCTAAATCATTAGAAACTGAGAAAGAAATGAAAAAACTACTGCTTTTAAGTGCGATCAGTTTAATCGTCACAGGGAATACTTATGCAGCGAAAGAATTTTTAAATGTATCCTACGATCCTACCCGAGAATTTTATCAAGAATATAACAAAAGTTTTGGTCAATTTTGGAAATCAAAAACAGGCCAAGATATTGAATTTAAACAGTCTCATGGTGGTTCTGGCAAGCAAGCACGTTCAGTAGTAGATGGTTTGCAAGCAGATGTGGTGACACTGGCTTTGGCTAATGATATTGATGAAATTGTCAATGCAGGTTTGATTGAAAAAGGCTGGCAAAAAGAATTTCCGAATAATTCTGCACCCTACACATCTACTGTTGTTTTTTTAGTGCGTAAGGGCAATCCGAAAGCAATTAAGGATTGGAATGATCTGGTAAAACCAGGAGTTGAAATTATTACACCAAACCCTAAAACAGGCGGTGCACCACGCTGGATTTATTTATCAGCATGGGGTTACGCACTAAAACAACCGGGTGGTAATGATGCAAAAGCGCGTGAATTAGTCAAACAAATATATAAAAATGTCAAAGTGTTAGATTCAGGCGCTCGTGGCTCGCTCACAACATTTGCGGATCGTGGTATTGGCGATGTTTTGTTGTCTTGGGAAAATGAAGCAATTTTGGCGACGTCTGGTCCAGATAAAGATAAATATCAAATTATTTATCCATCGATTTCAATTCTAGCCGAGCCTTCAGTCGCAATCGTCGATAAAGTGGTTGATAAAGATGGCAATCGTAATTTAGCAAAAGGCTATTTAAATTATCTTTATTCACCAGTAGGGCAGGACTTGGCAGCAAAATATAATTTCCGTCCGCGTAATGCCAAAGCTGCGGGCAAATATTCGGCAAAATTTCCAAAAATTAAACTCTTTACCATAGATCAAGTTTTTGGCGGCTGGGCAAAAGCGCAAAAAACCCATTTTGCCAATGGGGGGATTTACGATCAATTTACGGCTGAAAAGTAATTTGAATCAAATACAAACAAGTCCTCTTTGATCAAAGGGGGGCTTTTTTAGCTTGAAATATTTGTGATAAAACAAATAAAACAGACAAAATATAAGCCACAGTGATGTTGAGCGCTTTCATCAATTAAAACCATAGATGGATTTTTAATCTGTTCTAAGTTTGCGGGTATTTCGCTTTTTGATTGAAGTTTATTCGCTTATTTCATATATTTAGAATAATTTTAGCGATGTTAGCACTCATAATATGAAAACTAATTTTAAAGCACTGATGAGTGCTGTGGTTATGGTGACGGGATTAACTGTTGCAACGACAGCAAGTTATGCTGCTGACCGTGAATTTTTAAATGTGTCTTATGATGCAACGCGTGAGTTTTATGATGAGTTTAATAAATCATTTGGTGCTTACTGGAAATCTCGTACAGGTAAGACTGTTGATTTTAAACAATCGCATGGTGGTTCGGGAAAACAAGCGCGTGCCGTGGTTGATGGCTTAAAAGGTGATGTGGTGACCTTAGCTTTGGCGAATGATATCAACGAAATTGTGAAATCAGGTCAAATTAACCCAGGATGGGAAAAAGAATTTCCAAATAACTCAGCACCGTATACGTCTACCGTTGTGTTTTTGGTACGCAAAGGTAATCCCAAAGGTATCAAGGATTGGACAGATTTGACCAGACCTGGGGTACAAATCATTACGCCTAACCCTAAAACAGGTGGTTTACCTCGCTGGATCTATCTCTCAGCTTGGGGCTATGCACTTAAACAACCAGGTGGTAATGATGCTAAAGCACGTGATTTTGTTTCTAAGATGTACCATAACGTAAAAGTTATGGATCCAGCTGCACGTGCATCGATGACCACATTTGCTGAACGTGGGATTGGTGATGTTTTACTGACGTGGGAAAATGAAGCCATGGTGAGTAAGAAAGCATCTGGCAATAAGTTTGATATTGTCTACCCCTCAATGTCAATTTTGACTGAACCATCAGTGGCAATTGTTGATAAAACAGTAGAGAAGAATGGCAATAAATGGTTAGCAACGGGTTATATTAACTATTTGTATTCTCCAATAGGTCAAGATATGGCAGCACGCCATTTCTATCGCCCGCGCAATGCAAAAATCTTAGCTAAATATTCCAATCAATTCCCTGAACTGAAAACTTTTACGATTGATGAAGTCTTTGGTGGTTGGGCAAAAGCGCAACAAACTCACTTTGCCAATGGCGGTGTTTTTGATCAGATTTATAATAGCAAGCGCTAAACATCAACTATTTTGATTGAATCAACCTCCTTTTTAGGAGGTTTTTTCATTCTGTTATGAATCATTTAGACTAATATTAAACTGAGTAATCAATTTAACTATGGATATTGTACTAAGGCTCGCAACTGAAGATGATATTGAGATTATTTTTGATATACGAACGTCAGTCAAAGACAACCATTTGTCAAAACAACAACTGACTGAACTTGGTATCACTGAGTTGGTAATATTAGATTTGATTCAAAATACTTCGACTGTCTAGCTTACAGAGCTACAGCATCAAGCGTGTGGTTTTTCGATCGCAGATTTAACTGAGAGCAGTGTATTTGCCATGTTTGTCCAGCCCGATTTTGAAGCCAAAGGTGTCGAAACTGCGCTTTTGAAAAAATCATAAGATTTATTATTTGAATCTTTTCACGAAATTTGCTTAGAAACTGATCAAAAAAGTCGTACTTTTGAATTTTATCTCCGACAGGATTGGCGTGTTTCAGAGTATTTTGACAAGGGTGATGTGAAAATGGTCAAGACACAATAACGCTTTGTAGCAGAATGAATGAGCCATTTTTTGTACTGAACTTTTATAAAATGCACTTTAAAACGGTTTTCTCTATAAAAAGTAATATTTCCCTACAAAAAGTCGTTTGGAGCTTTGGCAAAACAAGGTAATAATGTGCAGTTACTTTTTTTGCTTAAACTGAAACCATAATTATGTCTCATATTTCTGTATTACTACATGAAACTGTCGATGCTTTACTTGCAGATCGCAATACAGGAATTTACGTGGATGGGACATTTGGACGTGGTGGACACACGCGTTTATTGTT
The DNA here is from genome assembly GCF_048552295.1 of Acinetobacter legionensis. Lineage (NCBI taxonomy): Bacteria > Pseudomonadati > Pseudomonadota > Gammaproteobacteria > Moraxellales > Moraxellaceae > Acinetobacter > Acinetobacter legionensis. The sequence goes on along the minus strand of NZ_JBIMCW010000007.1, from coordinate 61,978 downwards.
ATCTAAATTAGATGAACATTCAAAAGTTTATGCTTTTGATAAAGATCCACAAGCGTTAGAAGTAGCATATCAGTTAGAAAAAGAAGATCCTCGTTTTAAAATTATTCATGCCAGTTTTGCAGATTTACAACAAGAATTAAATCAATTGGATATTTATCAAGTCGATGGGGTTATGGCAGATTTAGGGGTGTCATCACCACAGCTAGATCAAGCAGATCGTGGTTTTAGTTTTATGAAAGATGGACCACTTGATATGCGTATGGATAATTCTCAAGGACAAACAGCCGCAGATTGGCTACTGGATGTCGATGAAGAACATTTGGCCAATGTGATTTTTCAATATGGTGAGGAACGTTATAGTCGTCGTATTGCACGTGCGATTAAGCAAGCAGGTTATATCGAAACCACTGGAAAATTAGCGGAAATTGTTAAAGTTGCGCATCCAAAGTGGGAAAAGAATAAACATGCTGCGACACGGACGTTCCAAGCTATTCGTATTGAAATTAATAAAGAACTCGATGACGTACATACCTTTTTACCTCAAGCCGTAGATTTGTTAAAATCAAATGCACGTTTGGCTGTCATTAGTTTCCACTCACTTGAAGACCGGATTATTAAACAATTTATTCAAAAAGAATCAACGTTGCCAGAAGATAATGGTTGGGGATTACCTCAAAAAGTACAAGATACTCGTCGACTGAAAAAAGTAGACAGAATTCGTGCCAGCGAGGAAGAAGTCAAAGCCAATCCTCGTTCACGTAGTGCATGGCTTCGAGTTGCAGAACGCTTAGAACAAAAAGGCGCAGAATGAAACAAGAAATTATAGAAGAATCAAGTCATAAGCTGGCCATTAAAAAAACCATTGTTTATGGTGTATTGGTTGCTGCTGTGTTGATCAGTGCCTTTATGGTGGTGTTGCAAGTCTTTGCCTATCGTCATGATTTCCGTGATCTAAATAGCTACATGCGTGAACGTGAAGATATCAATGCAGAATGGGGACGTTTGCTCATTGAACAACAAACATTTGGTGCAACTGCACAAATTGGAACGCGTGCAGTGACACAATTGAGAATGTATTCACCGCCAGCTGCGCAAACAGTTGTCATTTCATTACCAACTGAATCAGAGCAGAAGAAGTAAGGCATCTGTATGGCAGATAAGCAAACTAAACCAACCCGGCAGCCGCGTAAAAAGCAGCCTTCAATTACCCAGAAAAGTACTGTATCGATAGATATGTGGCGTTTCTATTTAATGTGGGGCGTGGTTCTTTTATGTTTTGTGGGTTTGGTCGGTCGCGCATTTTATGTGCAAGTGATTAACAAAGACTTTTTACAAAATAAAGCCAATGCCAATATCCTACGTTCTGAAACATTAAAAGCCATGCGTGGTGTGATTAGTGATCGTCATGGCGTGCCTCTGGCAATCAGTTCCCCAATCATGAAAGTAGTGATTGATCCACGGGAGTATTTTGAGACTAAAAAACAGTTTGATACTATTACGGCTGAATTACAAAAAACACCCAATAGTCGCAAGCTTAAACGTCAACTGCCTGATGAAAATTTAAATCTAGATGAGTTAGCAGATGCAGTTGGTCTTGATCGCGCAGATTTAAAAAAGCGATTAAGTGAACGTCCTCGTTCTCGTTATTTGGTACTCAAAAAAGAAGTTCCACCACCTCAGGCTGATTTTATTACACAGCATAAATTTGCTGGTGTTTATGCAGAGAAAACCTACAAACGTTACTATCCTCAGCCACAACCCAATGCGCAAATTATTGGTCTCACCAATAGTGAAGGAACGGGGATTGAGGGTTTAGAGATGCAATTGAACACACGTCTGGCGGGTGAAGATGGTGAGCAAAAGATTTCTCGTGATAAACATGGTAACCGTATTACCACGCCTGAAGTGGTGAAAGAAGTTAAAGCAGGGGAGAACATCACCTTAAGTATCGATTCACGTTTGCAATATATTATGTATCGTGAGTTGACTGCGGTGGGTGTTGCCAATAATGCACGTTCCGCTTCTGCAATTGCTGTGGATGTAAAAACGGGCGAAATTCTGGCTATGGCGAGTTGGCCTTCTTATAATCCCAATGATAAAAATGGCTTAAGTAATAAAGATGCTATGCGGAACCGTGGTGCAATTGACATGTTTGAACCTGGTTCAACCATGAAACCTTTTACTATTGCCGCAGGCTTAGAAAGTGGCAAATATACGCCTAACTCTGTGGTTAGTACTAGTCCTGGTTCGATGCGTTTAGGCTCCCATACTATTCGTGATACGCATAATTATGGTTCGTTGACCGTCACTGGTGTGATTATCAAATCTTCGAACGTGGGATCGGCAAAGATTGCCTTGTCTTTACCAAAAGAAACTTTACCAAGTTTCTTTAGAAAAGTGGGTTTTGGTCAGCGTTCTGCAGTTAAATTCCCAGGTGAGAGTGGAGGTTTAGTACTTCCACCTGAAAAGTTAAATTCTTCACAAATTGGCACAATGGCCTATGGTTATGGTTTAAATGCTACTATTTTACAGTTGGCGCAAGGCTATGCAATGTTGGCCAATCATGGTGTGGAATATCCTTTAAGTCTCTATAAATTAAATGATCAGCCCAAAGGTAAACAGGTTTTAGCTCCTAAAATTGCTGATGAAGTTTTGTTGATGTTAGAGCAAGTCACGATGCCCGGTGGTACTGCAAAACAAGCCAATATTCCTGGTTATCGCGTGGGTGGTAAAACAGGTACAGCACATAAGTTGCGTCCTGACCACAGAGGCTATTCGAATACTGAATACCGTGCTTTATTTGCTGGTGTGGCACCGATTAGCGATCCTCGTTTAGCAGTTATTGTTGTAGTCGAAAATCCGCGGGGACAATATTATGGTGGTTTGGTTGCAGCCCCAGTATTTGCTCGAATTATGCAAGAATCTTTACGTTTAATGAATGTGCCTTTAGATAAACCTCTTGAAACGGCTAAGGCCAAGCCATAGGTAAACCATAATGATTAATTTTCAAGATATTTATAAAGTTGATAATACAAAGACGTGGATGTCTGAGTCATTTAATGGCTTTTCTCTAGATAGTCGTTATGTACAACAAGGACAAATTTTTATTGCTTTAACCAGTTATTCGCAACCAGAAAAAACAGCACAATTCGCTCAAATTGCTTTAGACAAAGGCGCATTGGCGATTATTAGTGAAACAGATTTAGGTTTTGAATCTGCATTGATCTGCCCAGATGTTCGTCAGTTAATGGGTCAATGGCAAAAACAATATTTACAAGCAACATCCCCTGTAAAAGCTGCGCGAATTCTTGCAGTCACAGGAACCAATGGTAAAACTACGATTTCACGCCTCGTTGCTGAATTACTGGCATTGCAAAATAAAAAATGTGCAGTAATGGGAACCACAGGTAATGGGATTTTGCCAAACCTAGAAGCGTCTTCACATACCACTTTAGATGCTTTACATTTACAAAGTCTTTTGCATGAATTTTCTATGCAAGGTGCTGAATTCGCTTCTATTGAGGCAAGTTCACATGGTTTGGCACAAGGTCGTTTAAATGGTTGTGATATTGAGATTGCTGCATATAGTAATCTGAGTCGAGATCACTTGGATTATCACGGGACGCTTGAAGCCTATGCTGAAGCAAAAGCGTTACTGTTTAAATTTGCTACGCTAAAAGTTGCGGTAATTAATATAGACGATGCGCATGCAGATCTAATGATGAATGCGGCAAGTAGCAATCTGTCACATCCAAAAGTATTGACCTATTCAACTTCTAAAGCGGCTGATTACCAAGTATTTGGGATTAAATATAGCCTAGATGGAGCAACATTCCATCTAAAAACAGCCAAAGCTGAATTTACTGTGAATAGCCCATTACTTGGGCATTTTAATATTGAAAATTTGGTGGCCAGTTTAATTGTTGCTGAGCAAGCAGGTTTTGATTTAAAGCAACTTATCGCAGTTGTACCTAACCTAAAAGGTGCACCTGGACGTATGCAAGTGATTCGTGATCAAGATCGTCTGTTTGTGGTGGATTATGCACATACACCAGACGCTTTAACTCAGGTTTTAAAAACCTTAAAACGTCATGTTGAAAATCAGCTTTGGGCTGTCTTTGGTTGTGGTGGCGATCGAGATCGCGGTAAACGCCCATTGATGACCAAAGCAGCTTTGGAACAAGCCAATCCTGTGATCATCACATCAGATAATCCGCGTACAGAAAATCCTGAGCAAATTTTTGCCGATATGAAGCATGAAATTGATTTTAGCCAGCATGAGGTTCACGAAATCCGTGATCGCCGTGAAGCAATCAAATATGCAGTAAAGCATGCACAATCAGGTGATATTGTTGTGATTGCCGGAAAAGGGCATGAAAATTATCAAGAAATTGATGGTGTCCGTCATTGGTTTGACGATATCGTTGAAGTGCAATCGGCAATAGATACACAACACAATAAACCCAATTCAGCTTATCCAGCTCATTAGGACTAAGAGATGCACACCTCTACCACCAGTACTGTGCCTTTGGAGCCATGGTCAGCAGCACAACTTGCTGAAGCAACTCAAGGTTATTGGTATTTAGATCAAGCACCACAAGGTGAAATTAAACGTATTTTGACTGATTCACGTCATGCTGAATTAGGTGATGCTTTTTTGGCGCTCAAAGGTGAGCGTTTTGATGCACATGATTTTGTTGCCCAAGTGGCTGCGAATGGCTGCCAAATTGCCATTGTTAGCCATCCAATTGAAGCAAATATCTGCCAACTTGTCGTGGCGGATACTCGTTTGGCATTGGGGCATTTAGGCGCGTATCGTCGGGCTCAACATCCACAATTAAAAGTGATTGCACTTACAGGTAGTAGTGGTAAGACCACCACCAAAGAGATGTTGGGGAGTATTCTTTCACGTTTAGCCCCGACCTTGATTACACGTGGCAATTTAAATAATGATCTTGGTGTGCCAATGATGTTATTGGAGCTACGTTCAGAGCATCAATATGCGGTGATGGAACTTGGTGCAAGCCATCAAGGTGAAATTGATTACACCTCAAATCTTGTACAGCCACATGTTGCTGGTATTCTAAATATTGGAACTGCACATTTAGGCGAATTTGGTGGACGTGATGGAATTTGCCGTGCTAAATCTGAAATTTACCGTCATATTGATCCAGCTGGAATAGCAATTGTTCCTGCTCAGGATGATTTTACGAATGCGATTCGCCAAGTGGTACATACTGAGCAAGTGTTAAGTTTTGGTCAGGGTGGCGAAGTCTTTGCGACGGATGTTCAGTTACACGCACAGTCTACAATCTTTACACTTAATACGCCTCAAGGTGTAAGAACGGTCAATCTGCCTTTTGCAGGCGAACATAATGTTCATAATGCAGAAGCAGCGACAGTATTTGCTTTGGCGATTGGTGTTGAGTTAGACGATATTGTGATTGGCTTGGAGTCGGCACAAGGTGCAAAAGGGCGTTTGAATTTTATTCATAAGCGCAAGCACTTATTTATTGATGATACCTATAATGCCAATCCGACTTCAATGCGTGCAGCAGCTGAAGTACTTGCGCAACAGCAAGGGATCAAAGTGATGGTGATTGGCGATATTGGCGAACTGGGCGATACTGCTGCTCAGCAACACTATATGTTGGGTCGTGATCTGGTTTCAGTGGATGGGATCGACTTTGTTGTCGCGGTAGGGGAGTTTGCGCCTGCCACACAAGAAGGTGCGCGAAGTACTCAATATGGTAAAAAATTACAAGCTTTTCTTAACCAAGAACAAGCTTTACCTTTATTGTTAAGTTTAATTGCAACACATCAACCACAGTCCATGAGTTTCTTGTTTAAAGGTTCTCGCTATACCCATATGGAAACGTTGATGGCTGATTTGATGGAGAAAGTTTAATGCTGTATTGGTTATTTCAACACTTGGCGGGTTATGAAAACGCGTTCCAAGTTGTTCGATACTTATCGTTACGAGCATTGCTCAGTGTACTCACTGCACTTGCGATTGGTTGGGCCTTGGGACCAGTAATGATCCGTAAATTACAAGCGCTCAAATATGGTCAGGCGGTTAGTTCATATGCACCTGAAAATCATGCCAAAAAAATGGGTACGCCCACTATGGGTGGGATTTTAATTCTGCTTTCAATTGGGATTAGTACTTTACTGTGGGCAGATTTATCCAATCCTTATGTATGGATTGTCTTGGCTGTTATGGTGATCTTTGGTGCTGTAGGATGGGCGGATGATTGGATTAAAGTACGCTATAAAGACAATGCGGGCTTACCTGCTAAGAAGAAGTTCTTTTGGACTTCAGTTGGTTCTTTAGGTGCGGGTATTGCTTTGTATATAATCGCCACTCAGCAAGACAGTCCTGTACATACTGCGAATATGTTGGATTTATTGATTCCATTTTTTAAAAATCTGAGCATTCCATTGTCGTCCATTCCGTTGGGTATTGGATTTATTATTTTTACCTATCTGGTGATTAATGGTGGATCAAATGCAGTAAATTTGACAGATGGCTTAGATGGCTTAGCGATTATGCCGATTGTCTTGGTTGCTGCAGGTTTAGGTGTTTTTGCATATTTGGCAGGTGATATCCGCTTTGCCAATTATTTACATATTCCTTATGTAAAATATACGTCTGAGCTGGTGATTATTTGTGCTGCAATGATTGGGGCTGGTTTAGCATTTCTTTGGTACAACGCGCATCCTGCCCAAGTCTTTATGGGGGATGTAGGGGCGTTATCATTGGGGGCAATGTTAGGTACAATCGCGGTAATGGTTCGTCAAGAAATCGTCTTTGCTATTATGGGTGGTGTATTTGTTGTAGAAGCAATCTCCGTATTCTTGCAAATCGGATCGTTGCGTATGCGGAATAAGCGTGTATTTCTTATGGCGCCGTTACATCATCATTATGAGAAAAAAGGCTGGCGTGAGACTCAAGTGGTGATTCGTTTTTGGATTATCACAATTATGCTGGTAGTTTTGGGTCTAATGACATTAAAATTACGTTAAGCCAGAGTGATTTGAAAAAGTCGGCATTTGCCGGCTTTTTTATGGCCAAAAAATATCTTTTTGGAGAATGCAATGAATTTGTTGATGTGCCCCGTATGTCGTGAGGTATTGAGCCTATCGGATCGGACTTGGCGCTGTGTAAACAATCATAGTTATGATGTAGCAAAACAAGGCTATGTAAATTTACATGTAGTACAACATAAGCATAGTAAAAATCCTGGAGATACGCCTGAATCTGTACAAGCACGACGTGGATTTTTAAGTGGTGGATTTTATGCACCTTTACAACAAGCCGTTGTTGAGAAAATTCGTGGGTTGCGTGTTGAAAACCTACTGGATATCGGTTGTGGTGAGGGCTACTATACCGATGCTATGCAGCAAGAAGTGATGCAATGTATTGGTGTTGATATTGCAAAAAATGCGGTTCAAGTTGCTGCAAAACTCAATAAAGACGTGACATGGATTGTGGGTACAGGTGCAACCTTACCTGTATTGGATCATTCTATTGATTTGTGTACCAGCTTATTTAGTCCGATCCCTGAAGAAGAAATACTCAGAGTTCTTAAGCCTAAGGCTTATTTGATGGTGGTGACACCTGCTCCTGAGCATTTATATGCAATGCGTGAGGGTTTGTTTGATGAAGTTAAAGCGCATGAACCACAAAAATTTGTAGAGCAATTACAATCCTCTTTTGAGTTAATTGAGCAGCCTATTGTTGAAACAACGTTTGAGTTGGATCAAGCACAATTAAAAAACTTGATTGCGATGACCCCCTATGCTTATAAAGCAAAACCTGAAAAGCGTTCGGCTTTAGAGGCACACATTAAAACCACATTAAAAGCTGCATTCCAAATTTATATTTTTCAAAAAAAATAACAGAAATCTTAGCCATAAAAAATGCCATCAATTGATGGCATTTTTTATTTGAAAAGCTAATTATTGAACTTCATTAATCAAGTTTTCAAGAGAATCGCTTTCTCGTTTCGCACTCCCTTGATTCATTGCAGGAGGGGCTACTTTGTTCGGTTTTAGCGGTTGATCTGAACCCTCATCAGGTAGGTCTTCAAAGTCATTTGATGAATTACGTGATGGTGTAACAGGTGCAGGTTTGAAGATTGGACGGGCTAAAGGTGGTGATGAACCATAGCCTTCGTTTTGAGTAGCGCCTTCAACTTGTGTTTGGTTGCGTTCTTCACGAGAAATTGGTGCTTTGGCATTTTTATCAAAATGTACCCAAGCAGATGGCGTGTCTTTTAAGGCTTTACCCATAAAGCCAGTCCAGACTGGAAGTGCTGCGATCCCACCGAACTCACGACGACCAAGTGTTGAAGGTTGGTCAAAACCAACCCAAGCAATCGCGACTAATTTGCCGTTGAAGCCAGCAAACCAAGCATCTTTAGCATCATTGGTTGTACCCGTTTTACCGCCAATGTCATCGCGACCAATTTTAAGCGCTGCACGACCTGTACCATGCACAATGACATCACGAAGAATATTTGCCATATCAAAAGCAGATTGTGATTTTAAAATCCGTTGCGCTTGGCGATATTTACTTTGCTCTTCCTTACTTAGTGGGGGTTGAGTCTCATCTACTGTAAGGTTTGCACCTTTAATAACTTCATCATCAGGAGTGATTGCTTCTGCATCTGCAACAGTTTCTTTTTGATTGATACATGGAATACACGCATATTCAGGCGCTGCTTCGTAAATGGTTTTTCCATAAGCATCTTCAATACGACTGATGAAATGTGGTTGAATCCGATATCCACCATTGGCAATTGCGGCATATCCTGTAGCCATTTGAACAGGAAGTACTTGCGGAGTACCAAGAGCGATGGTGAAGTTTCGTGGAATTTGATCTTCTTGTAGGCCAAAATCCATCAATAATTGACGAGCACGTTCTACACCGACGCTTTGTAATAAACGTACAGATACTGTATTACGAGATAAGTACAACGCACGTCGTAAAGGAATCATACCCAAATAACGACCATCTGAGTTTCTCGGTGACCAACGACCAATCGTAATTGGGCTATCGTTCACCATGGTATAAGGGGTCATCCCGCGTTCAAGTGCAAGGGCATATACGAATGGCTTAATGGTTGAACCAGGTTGACGCCAGCCTTGTATTGCGCGGTTAAATTTAGATTGGTAAAAGTTGTATCCACCCACCACAGCTTCAATTGAACCATCGTTCGGGTTGATAGCGATGAGTTGACCCTGTGCTTTCGGCGTTTGAACCAATGACCACGCTGTTTTACTATCATTGGGACGTAAACGAATAATATCTTTGACGTTTACAATCTGTGAAGCACGGCTTGGTGCTCCACCCACTGCATTGGCATTGATATATTTTCTTGCCCAAGACATACCAGACCAAGGTACTGTCACTGTTGAACCATCTTGCATTTTGGCATCAAAACTATTGCTGCCTACTTTGATGACTTCAGCAGGGTAGGTATTGGCATAAGGAATAAATTCTTTTAACGGTTTGTCATGAGCTTCAGCACCGCGCCATCCATGACGCCGATCATAATCTTCCAAGCCTTTTTGTACAGCATCTTCCGCATATTGTTGGCGTTGGCTGTTTACAGTTGTATAAACTTTATAACCTGAATCAATTGCTTGATCGCCAAATTTTTCTACCAGTTCTGACCGAACCATTTCTCCTACATAGGGAAATCGATTACTTAGGCCTCGATCAGGCATACTCAAATTAATTGGTTCAGCTACGGCTTTTTCATATTCTACTTGTTTGAGATAGCCGAGTTGTAACATACGACCTAGAATCCAGTTACGACGTTCTAATGCACGTTCAGGATTGACCACAGGATTATATTTTGACGGTGCTTTAGGTAGACCTGCAATCATGGCCATTTGAGCAACACTGAGTTGATCTAAACTTTTGTCATAGTAAATTTTTGCAGCAGCAGCAATACCATACGCATTTTTACCTAAAAAGATTTTATTGACATATAAAGACAAAATTTCTTCTTTCGATAGATTTTGTTCTATTTTACGTGCCAAAAATACTTCTGTAAGTTTGCGTTTTAGCGTCCGTTCAGGTGATAAATAATAATTTTTAGCAACCTGCATGGTAATTGTTGAGCCACCTGTTTGTACATTTGACCCAGTTACACTTTCACTCACTGCTCGACCTAAGCCTTTAAAGCTAATCCCGCTATGTTCGAAGAAAGAAGAGTCTTCGGCAGCAAGGAAGGCGTGAATAAAATGAGGAGGGATCTGATTGTACTCAACAGGGACCGAAAGCTTGCCACCATATTCAGCGATCAGCTGATTATCTGCTGAATAAACTTGCAAAGGTTTAAGCAATGGCGCCTTTTTTAAAGAGCTCATTTCTGGTAGTGATGGCGCGATATATAGATACATTCCATAAAAGCCCATCGGAATTGCGACTAAAATAATGATAATCAGCAAAAAAAAGGGATGAATATAACCTGAACAAGATAGCTTTTTCATAACAAGTAAGTTTTAATAATAGCTAATGGCAAACTAATTGCGTTCAGTATAGCTTCTCATGTGACGGATTGTTAGATGGGATATTGTATCTGTAAAAAATTAAGACCAAATGCAGTCAGTTTGTGTTATTTATTGGGGATAAAAAAATAATAGGAATTCAATCGTGCTTAGACTATATCGTAAGCCAAATAAGGGGTTAATAGGAGTAGATATTAGTTCTACTACTGTAAAGATTTTAGAGCTCTCTGTTAAGAACGGTCGTTACTGGGTTGAAAGTTATGGGTTAAGCCCTCTGCTGGATGGGAGTGTTGTTGAAAAAAACATTCTTAATCCTGAAGCAGTGGCTGATGCGTTGGAAAGGGCAGTCAATATTGCCAATCCTCAATCACAAAATGTCGCGGTTGCTGTACCTACTTCTATGGTGATTCACAAAATCATTGAAATGGATGCAGATATGTCGGATGAGGAGAGAGAAGTTCAGATCCGAATGGATGCTGAACAATATATTCCTTTTCCATTAGATGAAGTCAGTTTAGATTTTGAAGTTTTAAAAGATAAGCTAGCAAATCCAAATCGAGTCAATGTATTACTCGTTGCAACACGTGCAGAAAATATCGATTCTCGTGTTGAAGTTTTAGAAATCGCAGGCTTGTCACCCAAAATCGCAGATGTAGAAAGCTATGCAATTGAGCGTGCTTTTGATGTCTTTTCTGATACCTTGCCAATTGGTGTAAATCTTGTGGGTATTCTAGATATTGGTCATACCATGACGACTTTGTCTGTGATGCAAAATGGCAAGATCATTTATACCCGAGAACAAGTTTTTGGTGGCAAGCAGCTGACTCAAGATGTACAGAACCGTTATGGTTTGTCTTATGACGAAGCTGGTCGTGCCAAAAAAGATCGGACTTTACCTGATGATTTTGAAACAGAAGTTTTAATGCCGTTTTTAGAAGCAGTTGTACAACAAGCTGCTCGTTCATTACAGTTTTTCTTTTCATCTTCTCAGTTTAATGAGATTGATCATATTTTACTGGCTGGTGGGAATGCTAATATTCCTGGTTTGGCAAAATTATTACAACAAAAACTAGGCTATCGCGTCACGATTGCAAATCCTTTCTTGCAGATGGGATTTTCACCACAAATTGACTTAAGAAAAATAGAAAATGATGCACCTTCTCTAATGGTTGCGTGTGGTTTGGCGTTAAGGAGTTTTGATTAATGGCAAAGATTAACTTACTCCCTTGGCGTGATGAGCTAAGAGAACAGAAGAAAAAGCAATTTGTTGCGATATGTGTTGGGGTTGCACTGATTGGTTTAGTTTCCGTGTTATTGGCATGGTTCTATTTTGATCATAAGTTACAAGATCAAGAGCAGGCTAATCAATTGGTGACCAGTACCAATCAAAATTTAGATACGCAACTCAAAACTTTAGATGGTTTGCAAGAGCGCCGTAATGCAATTATTGAGCGTATGAAACTTATTCAAGGCTTACAGGGTCAGCGTCCTGTGATTGTTCGCTTAGTTGATGAATTAGTCCGTATTGTTCCTGCACAAATGTACATCACAAAATTTAGTCGTGTAGGTGATAAGTTTACGATTGAAGGAAAAGCAGAGAGCCCAAACACAGTTGCTGAATTGCTACGTGGCTTAGAAGCTTCTGAATGGTATCGAAATGCGTTTATGAACTCGTTCTTAGCCGCAGATGAAAATAAAAATAAAGGGCAAACTTCGGTTATTCCTCGTGTGGAAGAATCATATGGAAGTTTTGTTGTGACTGTAGATATCGGTGAAATAGCTGCAACTACAGATGCAGATACAACTAAAGCTGAACAAGTTCCAGCTGCTGGGGGGGCAAAATGAGTCGAGAAGATTTTGAGCAATTAGATTCATCTGTAAATGATGCTCCAAAAAAGAACAAGATGACTTTTGAGAAATTTTTACAACAATTCAATACTTTGGATATGAATAACTATGGCACTTGGCCCTTATCCGTTAAAGTAACATGTTGGGTCTTCTTATTTTTCTTGGTTTGTGCAATTGGTTATTTTTTAGCAATTAGACCTAAATTAGAGGCAATTGACCAAGCACGTACAGTTGAACAAAACTTATTAAATGAGTTTAAAGAAAAAGATTCCAAATTACGAAATTTGCAGCAATATCAAGCGCAATTACAACAAATGGAAGCGAACTTCAATCAGCAATTAGAACAGCTTCCCAAAGAAACTGAAATTCCAAGTCTGGTTGAAGATATTAACGTGACAGGGGTGAGTTCTGGTTTGAAATTTAAAAATATCAAATTAGAACCAGAAGTGAAGCAGGAGTTCTTTATTGAGCAGCCGATTTCGATTGATGCAACAGGGGATTATCATTCATTTGGCAGTTTTGTAAGTAGTCTGGCGGCATTACCTCGTATTGTGACTTTGCATGATTTCACAATTACAGGAACACCAAGTCAAGATAATAAATCTGATGTGCCGGTGATTGACTATACCATTAAAGCAAAAACGTATCGTTATATTGGAGCCGATGAGCAGAAAACAAATAAATCTTCGAATGCTGTTGCACAGAAGACAACGACACCTCAGCAAGGAGGGAAGCCACAATGAAGCAGCTCATTAAAATAGTTTGTGGAATCTCATGTGCGGTGCTGTTGGTGGGGTGTGATTCTCGAATTGATGCCGTAAATCAAGAGATGGCAAATATTCGAAATCAGCAACCATTACCGATTGAGCCTGCGCCAGTATTTAATCCGGTACCAAGTTTTAATTATTCAGCTCAACAATTACGTAGCCCATTTTTACCGAACTCATTGGCAAATGAGTTGAAAGTTATGTCAGGTAAGCAAGTCTACCCTAATTTTTCAAGACAGCCACAACCACTTGAAAGTTATCCTTTAGAGTCATTAACACTAAAAGGAAGTATGAAAGGAACAGTTGGGCAGACAGTGGGTTTGATTAAAACACCTGATGGCGAGGTTGAGCGGGTACAACGTGGGAATTACATGGGGATGAATCAGGGGCGAATTATTGAAATTACGCCTACCCGTATTGATTTATTGGAAATTGTTCCAGATGGTCGAGACGGTTATATAGAAAGACCACGAAGTCTAGTTCTAATCGGTCCAATAGATTAAAAACGGAATAAAGGAATAAAAATGAAAAAGAGTTTGAAAAATATCTTTAACGGGGATGGTAAGTTTATGAATAGTCAACTTCGTCAATTTACTATGGCGGCAGTGTCAATTGCGATTATGCAGGTTGCAATAGCGCAAACAACTATGACCAATATTGTACCAATGAAAATACCAGGGCAAGGTACAGAAATTCGTGTCATGTTTAATGGCTTACCTCCACAGCCTCAAGCCTATCAATTGGACAATCCATCTCGACTGATTTTGGACTTTGATCAGGCAAAGCAAACGATCAATCAATCATCCATTGCTGTGGCAAGTGAAGAAGCGTCTACGGTGGATGTTGCGGCTGATGATCAACGTTCACGCTTAACCGTAAATTTAAAAAATAGTGGTTCTTTTACAACGCGTGTTGAAGGGAATACTTTTATTTTAAAAATTAATAATAATGCTAATCAAGCGACTGCATTACCCACTTATGCTGCATCTTCGCTGAATAAGCAAAATCAAGGCATTGCAGATATCGGTTTTCAGCGTGGGGCTTCTGGAGAAGGACAGGTTATTGTGAATCTCTCAGGTGCAAATACGCCTGTAGATGTACAACAACAAGGCAGTAAAGTTGTTATTCGAACTTTGGGAAATAAAATCCCAGCGCATTTAATCCGTCGTTTAAATGTGAATGATTTTGCAACGCCAGTTTCTTCTGTAGATGCTTATAATGACGGTTCAAATGGCGTCATTACCATTCAATCAAGTGGTAGCTATGAATATATGGCTTTCCAAGCTGAAAACAAATTGACAGTGAGTTTAAAGCGTCCCGCAGAAAGCAAAACAAATCGTCCAAATTCAAGTCAGTCTTATACGGGTAAGAAAATCTCGCTTGATTTTCAAGATATAGAAGTACGACGTGTTCTACAGCTACTTGCTGATTTTACTAGTATCAATATGGTGGCAGCAGATTCAGTTCAAGGTAATATTACTTTACGTCTAAAAGACGTACCTTGGGATCAGGCCTTAGATATCATTTTGAAAACAAAAAACTTGGATAAGCGTCGCAATGGCAGCGTAATTTGGATTGCACCTGTAACTGAGCTAATTAAGGCAGAAGAAGATGAAGCAAAGGCTTTAGCTCAAAGTGTTAAATTAGCACCAATCCAAACTGAATATATTCAGTTGAATTATGCTAAAGCTACGGATATCGAGAAATTAATCACAGAAGGTAAAAATTCTAAAAATACAAATAATTCAAATACAAATAGTTCTAATAGTTTGGATTTAAATAATTTAGATCCATATGGAAATAATGTAGGAAGTTTATTAAGTCCTCGAGGTACGGTTACTGTAGATGCTAGGACAAATACACTGATTATTACAGATACAGCCGTAAAAATTGACCAAATCCGTAAAATGGTTGATTTACTAGATATTTCCGTAAAACAAGTCATGGTTGAAGCGCGAATTGTTCGGGCAACAACAGATTTTACTAAAGAAATGGGGGTAAAGTGGGGGATTTTATCTCAAGGGGTTACCAAGAATAATGACTTACTTGTTGGGGGAAGTGATCAAACACTTTGGGATTTAAAAACCCCAGATAGTAATGGCAAATATACTATTACACGCCCTGATAATTTAAATGTAGATCTTGGCGTGACGACTCCCGGTGCAAGTAAAATTGCATTTGGTCTAATTAGTCTTTCTGATTTTATGTTGGATCTAGAGTTATCAGCATTACAGGCTGATGGTTATGGTGAAGTGATTTCAACGCCAAAAGTAATGACTGCGGATAAACAAAAGGCCAAAGTGGCATCTGGTCAACAAATTCCGTATCAATCAACTCAAACAGCAGGGGGGAGTGCAGTTGCAACGACTGAATTTAAAGATGCTTTGTTAAGTCTAGATGTGACACCGAGTATTACCCCGGATGGAAAAATCCAAATGCAGCTCAATGTCACAAGCGATTCAGCAGGTCAAGTAGTAAATGGAAATGTTGCAATTAATAAAAATGAAATTAATACCAATGTATTGGTTGATAATGGCGAAACAGTGGTGCTAGGGGGGATTTTTGAACAAGAAACTAAAAATAGCCAAACCAAAGTTCCATTTTTAGGAGATATTCCATATCTTGGTCGATTATTTAGAAAAGATGTTAAGTCTGATAATAAACGAGAATTACTAATCTTTGTGACACCAAGAATTGTTAATGACAGTCGTACGAGAAATCATTAATATACTTTCAATGAAAGCAATTCAATAGGTGACTCCTTGCCAAGCAAAGAGTTGGAAACCCTACCGAATATTTATTTGGTAGGGCCCATGGGAGCAGGAAAAACAACAGTTGGTCGGCATCTAGCGGAACTGTTAAGTCGTGAGTTTTTAGACAGCGATCATGAAATAGAAAGAAAAACTGGGGCATCTATTCCTTGGATTTTTGAAAAAGAAGGCGAACAAGGTTTCCGTACAAGAGAAACTATCGTGATTGATGAACTCACATCAAAAAAAAACTTAGTGGTTGCAACAGGTGGCGGTGCAGTGACTCAAGCCATGAATCGGGAATATCTCAAACATAGAGGTATTGTGATTTATTTATATACGCCTGTAGAAATCCAATTATTACGTACGCATCGAGATAAAAATCGCCCCTTATTACAAGTTGAGAATCCTGAGCAAAAGTTAAAGGATCTACTTAAAGCACGAGATCCACTGTATAGAGATGTCGCGCATTATATTATTGAAACGAATCAGGGAGCTGCGCGAGATTTAGCGCTGAGAATATTGCAGTTAATCGTTTCAAAAGAAATTATTTAGTCAGTAAATTATCATTCATTGTTATTTGGCAGAATCATGCAAACTTTACATGTTGAACTGGGTGAACGTCGTTATCCAATTTTTATTGGTAGTCATTTGAATCCGCAAGAATTGCTTGAACCTTATATTAAGGGACATCAAGTTATGATTGTTACAAATACCACAGTTCAGCCCTTATATTTATCGCACTATGTTGATGCAATTCAACAACTGGGTAAGCAGGTTACAACATGTGTTTTGCCTGATGGTGAAAAATATAAAGATATTCAGCACCTCAATTTGATTTTTGATGCTTTGCTTCAAGCTGGTTTTAATCGTGATTGTACGGTTTTAGCTCTAGGTGGTGGAGTGATTGGTGACATGGCAGGTTTTGCATCAGCTTGTTTCCAGCGAGGCGTATATTTTATTCAAGTTCCGACCACATTATTATCTCAAGTTGATTCGAGTGTTGGTGGAAAAACAGGAATTAATCACCCATTAGGTAAGAATATGATTGGTGCATTTCAGCAACCTCAAGTGGTTTTGGCTGATATGGCACAACTCAGAACACTGCCTGAACGTGAGCTTTCAGCTGGTTTGGCAGAGGTGATTAAATATGCGCTATTGGGTGATTTAGAATTTTTAACATGGTTAGAAGATCATATGGATGGGCTGATTGCCCAAGATCCAGAATTCTTGGCTGAAGCGGTTTATCGTTCTTGTGCACATAAAGCAAGAATTGTGGCTAATGATGAGAAAGAACAAGGCGAACGCGCTTTATTGAATTTAGGTCATACTTTTGGGCATGCTATTGAATCGTATCTAGGCTATGGAGTTTGGTTGCATGGAGAAGCGATTGCAACGGGTATGGTGATGGCTGCTGATTTATCTTATCGTATGGGGTGGATTTCACACGATGATCTGGAACGTACAAAAAAAATCATACAACGTGCCCAATTACCTGTAGCATGTCCTAAAATTCCGCTTGATGAATTTTTGGCATATATGTCACATGATAAAAAAGTATTAAATGGTCAACTTCGTTTAATATTGATAAAACAACTCGGACAAGCCATCATAACCAAAGATTTTGATGTCGAGTTGATGAAACAAGCGATTCTCGCGAATCAGATATAGAAAAGGTTAGTTCCAAATGGCAGCAATTCGTACAAATTGGCAAAATATTCGACAATATATTTGGTTGGTTGGTGGATTAATCTGTCTTTTGGTAGCACTGATTTTTTGGGTAGTGACTGACACGAAAGATCTAGTCACTGTCGTCAATCCTATCGAAGAGGCACAAGTTCAAATTCAGCCTGAAAAAGTTGCTGCGACATCGCACTTAGGTGCTTTGATGGATGAGGTGCGCCCACTTGAAATGACCACACGTATCGTGACTGCAGGTAACCATGATGTAGAGTTTCGTGGTACAAAATTTTTTCAAGAAAATAAGAAAGCTTGGATGATAGAACTATTTAAAACCTCAGATGAAGATGTCATTCTTGGGTTTTTACAAAAACAAGCGGATCGTAAAAATTTTATTTATTTTCGTTTAAGTGGTGAAGATCAAACAGAGCAATATGTTTTAGCCTATGGCGTATTTAAAAGTGATGAGCAGGCGAAAAATCAGTTACGACAGTTAAATTTAAAATTACCAGCATCTATACATCCGCAGGCCATTCAGTTTGAAAAATACATTCCTTTAGTCAATGATCTAGGCTCAGATGAAATGGCAGGTACAAATAAACTCTATCAAGTGAAGTTAAAGTCTGCACCTTTGCCTGTTGTTGATGAAACACTACTGGCGCAAGCAAAATCGGCATTGTCATCTTTAACAGGTTCAACTCCTACGAACCAGACCACCAAAACTACAATCACTCGTCGTGATGCATCTGGCAATGTAGTGGATGTACAAAAGTCGCAATCTCATGCACAGACTTCAGGCAATACAAAAGAGCCAGCAGGCAATTCTTCTGATAAAAAGCCAACTGAGCATGAGGTAAGTGACCCTTTTAATTAAAATAAGCTCTAAAATGAAGCGAAATTAATTATTTAATTTTATATTTGCACAAAAATGGTGCTATATATGCCTTTATAAGAAGCTTAGAATTTTAAAGAATATCTTTATTTCACTATCTTTTAGTGATTTGGTGAACAAAAATAAAATTTGGCATATTTTTTGCTTTATTGTTGCGCTAATTGAGTTGATTGTCCCTGTTTTGGAGCGAAATGATTCAGTTGGTGTGCGATTTAAGTCTGGTTGAGTGCTTTATTTCAGTGCGGAAGTTGTAAAACAATCTTGCAATTAAAGTAAAAACAGACTGGTATTCGATTCTGTCTAAGTGGTTTACTTGGGATAAGAAAATACTTAAAAATCGTAATTTAGTGTTCGAATGTTTTTCGCCCTCCCATGGGCCTATGTAGAAAGAAGGGTACGCTATGCACATGCCATCGCCTAACACTGTAGCTCCCGCTCAAGGTTTATACCAACCGGATGAGTTTAAAGATAACTGTGGTTTCGGCTTGATTGCCCATATGCAGGGTGATGCGAGTCATGACTTAGTCAAGACCGCAATTCATAGTCTAAGCTGTATGACGCACCGTGGTGGTATTGCCGCAGATGGTAAGACCGGTGATGGTTGTGGTTTGCTCTTGGCTATGCCTAAAGCATTTTTCCGTGAAGAAGCAAAAAAAATCAGTGACATTACACTGAGTGAAATTTTTGCAGTAGGGACTATATTTTTAAATTTAGATCCAGCACTTGCGGCCCATGCAAAGCAAATTCTAACCCACGAAATTGAAGAAGAAGGTTGTCGAGTCATTGGTTGGCGTGTAGTTCCTACCAATAATGATGCATTGGGTTCAATTGCAATGCAGTCTTTACCTGCATTTGAACAAATTTTTGTAAATTGCCCAATGGGTGTGACTGAGGTTGAATTTAACCGTAAGTTACTTATGGCACGTCGTCGTGCAGAACAACAATTAACAACAGATCCATATTTTTATGTGACAACACTGTGCTCTACAGTGATTACATATAAAGGCTTAATGATGCCTGCATATATTGCAGAATTCTATACAGATCTTGCCGATGAACGTTTAGATTCACACATTGTGGTATTCCATCAGCGTTTCTCGACCAATACTTTACCACGTTGGCCATTGGCGCAGCCTTTCCGTTATTTGGCACATAATGGTGAAATTAATACCATTACTGCAAACCGTAACTGGGCAGTAGCACGTACACCAAAATTTGAAAACCCATTATTACCAGGCATTACTGAGTTGAATCCGATTGTAAATCGTACTGGTTCAGATTCATCAAGTATGGACAATATGCTTGAGCTACTTGTGGGTGGTGGCATGGATCTATTCCGTGCATTACGTATGCTTGTTCCACCAGCGTGGCAAAACGTTGAAACATTAGATGCGGATTTACGTGCATTTTATGAATTTAACTCTAAGCATATGGAAGCTTGGGATGGTCCAGCAGGTCTGGTGATCCAAGATGGTCGTCATGCAATTTGTATGCTAGACCGTAATGGCTTACGCCCTGCACGTTGGGTGATTACTAAAAATGGTTATATCACTTTGGCATCAGAAATTGGTGTGTGGGGTTATGAACCTGAAGATGTGATCTCTAAAGGCCGTGTAGGCCCTGGTCAAATTCTTGTAATTGATACGTTGACTGGAAAATTGCTGGATACCAAAGATGTGAGCAATCATCTGAAAAAAATGCGTCCTTACCGTGAATGGTTACGTGAAAACTCAGTTCGCTTGCAAGGTAGTCCAGAGCTTGAAGAATATTTATGTGATCAAGGCTTAAAAGGCGATGACCTAAAAGCAGCTCAAAAAATGTTCATGGTCACATTTGAAGAGCGTGATCAACTGCTTCGTCCAATCGCTGAAAGTGGACAGGAAGCGGTAGGTTCAATGGGTGATGATACACCAATGGCGGTATTGTCTCGTCAAGTACGTCATGTGACAGATTATTTCCGTCAGCAATTTGCGCAAGTGACTAATCCACCGATTGACCCATTACGTGAATCAATCGTCATGTCATTGGAAACATGTTTTGGGCGTGAGCAAAATGTATTTGAACAAGGCCCAGAGCACGCAGATCGTTTAATTGTATCGAGCCCAGTCCTTTCAAATTCTAAAATGCATCAGATTCGTACCCTTGGCCGTAAAGGTTACGAAATTGCAGATATCGATTTGAATTACCCAGTGGCTGAAGGTCTTGAAGCCGCAATCTCACGTATTTGTGAAGAAGCAGCACAGGCGATTCGCGATGGCAAAACCTTATTGGTCATTTCAGATCGTAAAATCCGTGAAGGCTTTTTACCCGCAAATGCTGCAATGGTGACTGGTGCAATTCATCACTTCTTGATTAATGCTGGTTTACGTACCGATGCAAACATCATTGTTGAAACAGCACTTGCCCGTGATGCGCATCAGTTTGCCGTAATCTTAGGTTTTGGTGCAACTGCGATTTATCCATATTTGGCTTACGATGTGATCAATGATTTGATTGCTAAAGGTGAATTATTAGGTGATCCAATTCATGCCCAAGCGAACTTCCGTAAAGGTATTGATAAAGGTTTACTTAAAGTCCTTTCAAAAATGGGGATTTCAACAGTCGCATCTTATCGTGGTGGGCAGTTATTTGAAGCAGTAGGTTTATCTGAAGAAGTTGTTAGTAAGTGCTTTACAGGGGTGCCAAGCCGTATTAAAGGTGCAACATTTATTGACCTTGAAAATGACTTGAAAAAACTAGCAGACATTGCTTGGAAAGCACGTAAGCCAATTGAACAAGGTGGTTTGCTCAAGTTTGTGTTTGATAAGGAATACCATGCATTTAATCCTGATGTGATCAATGCGTTGCATAAATCTGTACGTTCAGGTAATTATGCTGACTTTAAAGAATACGCAGAATTGGTGAATACACGTCCAATTGCGACGATTCGTGACTTATTGAAACTAAAAACTGATCATTCTATTCCTTTAGAAGCAGTTGAATCAGTTGAAGAAATCCTGCCACGTTTTGACTCTGCTGGTATGTCTTTAGGTGCATTGTCACCAGAGGCACATGAAGCCATTGCGATCGCAATGAATACGATCGGTGGTCGTTCGAACTCAGGTGAGGGCGGTGAAGATCCTGCACGTTATGGTACCATCCGTAACTCTAAAATTAAGCAAATTGCTTCAGGCCGTTTTGGTGTAACACCTGCATATTTAACTTCTGCTGAAGTGTTACAGATCAAAGTAGCGCAAGGTGCAAAACCAGGTGAAGGCGGTCAGTTACCTGGCGGTAAAGTGAATGGATTAATTGCACGTTTACGCTACTCGGTTCCAGGGGTGACTTTGATTTCACCACCACCGCACCATGATATTTATTCTATTGAAGATTTATCGCAGCTGATCTTTGACTTAAAGCAAGTCAATCCACAAGCCATGGTATCTGTAAAACTAGTATCGGAGCCAGGAGTGGGGACAATTGCAGCAGGTGTTGCAAAAGCCTATGCAGACTTCATTACCATTTCTGGATATGACGGTGGTACAGCTGCTTCACCTTTATCGTCAATTCACCATGCTGGTTCACCATGGGAATTGGGTCTTTCAGAAGCGCATCAAGCACTTCGTGTCAATGACCTGCGCGGTAAAGTACGTGTACAAACGGATGGTGGCTTGAAAACCGGTTTAGATGTAGTAAAAGCTGCGATTCTGGGTGCGGAGAGCTTTGGTTTTGGTTCTACCCCAATGATCGCGCTTGGATGTAAATATCTGCGTATTTGTCACTTAAATAACTGTGCAACAGGTGTGGCAACTCAGCAAGATCATTTACGTCAAGAACATTATATTGGCGAGCCAGAAATGCTGATTAATTTCTTCCACTTTATTGCGGAAGAAACACGTGAATGGTTGGCGGCTTTAGGTGTTGCATCATTGAAAGATTTGATCGGTCGTACTGATCTACTTGAGATGTTGCCGGGTGAAACGGATAAACATGCGCATTTAGATTTAAGTGCATTGTTAGAATCACACCCATCTGCGGAAGGCAAAGCGCAATATTGCCAAGTACAAGGCAATGAACCATTTGATAAGGGTATTCTTGCCGAAAAAATGGTGGCAGAAATGCTACCAGCGATTGAAGCAAGTACTGGTGGTGAGTTCCATTTTACCGTGGGTAACTGTGACCGTTCAATTGGTGCGCGTCTCTCAGGTGAAATTGCCAAACGTTATGGCAACCTCAGTATGGAAGCACATCCTGTTAAAGTGAATTTAAAAGGAACTGCGGGTCAGTCATTGGGTGTATGGAATGCTGGTGGTTTGCATATCAGCCTTGAAGGTGATGCAAACGACTATGTGGGCAAAGGTATGGCAGGTGGTCGAGTATCGATCTTCCCACCAAAAGGTTCACCATTCCAAACTCAAGAAACGGCAATTATCGGCAATACCTGTTTGTATGGTGCAACAGGCGGTAAATTATTTGCTGCGGGTACAGCGGGCGAGCGTTTTGCTGTACGTAACTCTGGCGCGTTTGCCGTCATTGAAGGTGCAGGCGACCATTGCTGTGAATATATGACAGGCGGTATCGTGACTGTACTGGGTAAAGTTGGACACAATTTTGGTGCAGGTATGACCGGTGGTTTTGCTTATGTACTTGACTTGGATAACGACTTTGTTGATTACTACAACCACGAATTGATTGAATTAAACCGTATTTCTACAGAAGCGATGGAAGAACATCAAGAATTCTTACTTCGTATCTTAGATGAACACATTGCTGAAACAGGTAGTGCTTGGGCGTACAAGATTCGCAACGAGTTTGATTTCTATAGCCGTAAATTCTGGCTTGTGAAACCAAAAGCGGCTAATTTACAAACGCTTTTGAAAACAACTCAAGCAGATCCACAATAATTCCACTACTCAAATTTTAGGTAGGTGTGGATAACTTCGCAGATATACACAAGCGAATGAAGTTATCCACGCTCACCCACGGAGAGAGACATGGCTGAACGCCTGAATAATGACTTTCAATTTCTGGATGTAGCACGCCAAGATCCAGAGAAAAAAGATATTAATGTCCGCAAAGCAGAGTTTGTGGAAATTTATAAACCTTTTACAGCGGAAGTTGCAGCAAACCAGACCCACCGTTGTTTAGGCTGTGGTAACCCATATTGTGAATGGAAATGTCCTGTACATAACTATATTCCAAACTGGTTAAAACTGATTGCAGAAGGACGTATTTTTCAAGCGGCTGAGCTTTGCCATCAAACCAATACCTTGCCAGAAGTATGTGGTCGGGTATGTCCACAAGACCGTTTATGTGAGGGTGCTTGTACCCTGAATGATGGTTTTGGTGCTGTGACCATTGGTAATGCCGAAAAATATATTAACGATACCGCCTTTGCTTTGGGCTGGCGTCCAGATATGTCATCGGTAAAATGGACCAACAAAAAAGTTGCCATTATCGGTGCAGGTCCAGCAGGCTTAGGGTGTGCAGATATTTTAGTGCGTAATGGGGTAAAACCTGTTGTATTTGACAAGCGTCCTGAAATTGGTGGATTGCTTACTTTTGGTATTCCAGAATTTAAAATGGAAAAAGACGTGATGAAACGCCGCCGTGAAATTTTCACAGGTATGGGGGTTGAATTCCGCTTAAATACTGAAATTGGTACAGATATTACGATTGACCAACTGCTTGCAGACTATGATGCTGTATTCATGGGTATGGGAACTTATACCTATATGAAAGGTGGTTTTGCAGGTGAAGATTTTGATGGTGTTTATGATGCACTTGATTTCTTAATTGCAAATGTTAACCGCACACAAGGATGGGAAAAAGACCCGTCTGAATACATCAGTGTTCAGGGCAAAAAAGTCATCGTTCTAGGCGGTGGTGATACGGCAATGGACTGTAACCGTACTTCAATCCGTCAGGGCGCAGAATCAGTAACCTGTGCTTACCGTCGTGATGAAGAAAATATGCCAGGCTCACGTCGAGAAGTGAAGAATGCGCGTGAAGAAGGGGTGGACTTCCAGTTCAACCGCCAGCCGATCGAAATCGTCGGTGAAAACGGTAAAGTGACGGGTGTAAAAGTTGTGACTACCCAGCTGGGTGACCCAGATAGCCGTGGTCGTCGTAGCCCTGAACCGATTCCAGGCTCTGAAGAAGTTTTACCCGCAGATGCGGTATTGCTGGCTTTTGGTTTCCGTACCAGCCCAGCAGAATGGTTTGCTGGTGCAAATATTGGGCTAGATGGTTCTGGCCGAGTCATTGCTGCTGAAAAACAAGAATTCAAATTCCAAACCTCTAATCCAAAAATCTTTGCGGGTGGAGATATGGTACGTGGTTCTGATTTGGTGGTGACTGCAATCTGGGAAGGTCGTGAAGCTGCTGAAGGGATTTTGGATTATCTTGATGTTTAATTTTTAGATACTAAATAACAGCTATTTAAGAGCCCGCAGTCATGCGGGCTTTTTAATGCAGCAAACTCAAAAAATTAATTTGAGTCAATCATTTGCAGATAATGATTTAACTTTAAGCTATGTTGTTTTGCTCGAGTTCTGATTTCAGCATGTGTATGCCCTAAAACAGTTGAAATATTATATAAGAACACGGGTTTTAAATATTCCATTCCGGTATAAAGTGCTGATTTTTGAATTGGAGATAAAAAGTCCTCCAATAATGAATGCTGTTGTTCCGTATTAAAATTCTGCTCAGGTTGACTAATGGTCATACTCAGCAAAAGCTTTTTATGTTTAAGCTTGTCTCCTTTAGAACCATAGGCAAATTGATGTGTAAATACCTGATCAAACCAAATTTTTAAAATGGCAGGTATACTGAACCAGTACATAGGACATTGTAAAATAATCAGCTCATGTCTTAATAGCACGCTTTGTTCAGCAGCAATATCAATTTGATAATCTGGATATAAATCATGAATATGACGAATTTCTAAATCAGTTTGAGTTCTTCATAATTCATCGACAATGGTTTTATTTGCGACAGATTCAGTAAAACTGGGATGCGCTAAAATCAGTAATGCCATCTTGGTTTTTCCAACTATAAAAATTATAGTGAATATAAATATTATAGTTTTTATGTACAATAATTATCCATTTTGATAGCTGGATGAAAAAATGAATACTGAGCAAAACACTTGTGAAGTGACGTTTCACGATAAGACCTATCATTGCCCGATTAGTATGGTGATGGATTTAATCGGTGGGAAATGGAAAACCGTGATTCTTTATTACCTAAAGGAGGAGTCAAAACGCTTTAATCAACTTAAGCGTGATATGCCAGATATCACAGAAATGACCTTAAGTTTGCAACTCAAGCAATTGGAAAAGAATGGTTTTATTTCCAGAACCGTATTTGGTGACAAGCCTCCAGTCAAAGTGGTGTATGAATTAACTGCATTTGGTCAAACATTTATTCCTGTATTAGACGCTTTATCTGCTTGGGCACATGATTTTTCAGCGCAAAGCTAATTCAAAGTGATGGCGTTAAAAGAAGCAGTTTTAAAGATTAAATCAGCTATAAAAGGCGATGAGTAGAGTGGTTTGGTCATAAAATTTGCCAATCACACTAAAGCAACAATTTGTTTTTTATACAAAAAATCCCTAGACGAATCCTGTTTGTTTGAGTTCTATAAAACACATGCTTTTTTGAATGTTTATATGACGTTGCAAGCATAAATATTTATAAATTGAGTTCTAATTTTGAATGGATCCTATGTGATTGTTTTAAAAATTAAAACATAATTCAATCTGATTGAAAAATGTCATTTAAGTCAATAAAAGCATCCTTATAAATCTCGATTTTAGGCTTTGTGTAAACGATAAAGCACTTTTTGTGAAGATAATAAATATATTTATTTTTAATAAATTTAATTTTATCAATATCTTATATTTTTAATTTTTTTGGATTTTTAATTGAGCCATGTGTTTTCTTGAAAATGATATTTTAGGTCAACTGTGTGGATGATTCTGCAATATACAAATATTGAGATTGTGCCAATATAGCTTAAATTCAGACAAATGTAGGATTATCCTTATGTCAACAGTTCAAGCGACGGCAGAAAAATCATATTTAAATCGTCCTAAAGCTATTGGTATCAAAGTCCGTAAACCAAGCTTTAACCCAAAAGCAATTCGCAGACATTTTTTTGCCAATTCTCCTGTGATGTCACATTTATTGACTGCGCTTTCTTCAACATTTCCGATTGGTGAGCAGTTCTTTGTACATAGTGTGCGTAATGTACGTGACAAAATCACGGATGAAAAATTGCAAGCGCAAATTGCAGCATTTATTGGTCAAGAGGCCATGCACTCCAAAGCCCATACGGAATTCAATGATGCATGGCGCCGTGATGATTATAACTTAGACAGTTTCCAAGCATGGTTGGCGCGTCGAGATGCACTGATTAAAAGTGTACATCCGAAATTACAACTTGCTGTTACCGCAGCTTTTGAGCATTTTACTGCATTATTGGGCGGCTATATTCTTCGTCACCCTGAAGTTTTAAGCACTCTAGATGATGATGCCGTTAAGCTTTGGGTATGGCATGCAATCGAAGAAATTGAGCATCGTGCAGTGGCATTTGATGTATATCAGGCGATTTATAAAGATGATCGTACTCGTCGTACAGTAATGCGTAATGTGACTACGGGTTTTGCAAGTTTAACGTTTTATTCGGCTACCCGTTTGTTTATGCAAGACTGGAGAAAAAGTCTACCAAAAGTGCCGCAAAACATCTTTGGGGTATATATGATTTCTAAAATGTTGATTTCACTGATTCCTGAATATTTATCTTATTACAAATCTGACTTTCATCCGGATGAAATTGATTATTCGAAGATTGTGGCGTACTGGAAAGAAAAGCTGGCAGATGATTATGGAATGGAAAGTTTCCAAGAAGAAGTTCATCTGCCGTTATATAGTTAAGACAATGCTTTAGATCAAAGGGCTAATTTATATGATTGGCTCTTTTAGTTTTCTTGCTGACGTTGATGGATACTTTCTAAAGTATCGACCATAGTGCGGGTCATTTGGTCAATTTCATAATTGAGTTTGCCACCAATTTGGACATGTTTAAATGTCGTCAAACGTAAGGTTTCTGGGATTAAATCCACTGAAATTTCATTGGTTTTCCGATCCACACGATTGACTGTTAAACTACAACCTTGCAGTCCAATAAAGCCTTTTTTAAAGAAGTATTTGATATTGTCATCTGGAATAACGATATCAATGTGTAGTGTTTCACCGGTATGAACCACATCTTTAATGGTTGCCATACCTTCGATATGCCCAAAAATATTGTGCCCACCGTTTTCCATGCCAGCTTTGATAGATCTTTCGATATTGACTTCATCACCAATTTTTAAAAATTGTAATGTGGTGAGAGACGTGGTCAATGCTGAAACATCGAATGAGGCTATATTTGCAACAGCATCAAAACTTGTTGCGGTTAGGCATGTACCATCGATTGCGACACTGGCGCCAATAAAAACATCATTTAAAAAGCCATTTTCATTGGAAATATAAAGGGTTGTAAAATTATCACCTTGTTGGATGTTTACAACTTTTTCTAAGCCTTGAACGATACCTGTATACATCGCTGATCTCTTTTATTTAGCTGATTTTTATTGTACAGATTTCATTGAAGAGGACTAGGGCTGAATTTTAGATTTATGTTGTATAGAAGAGCCTAACATCATACTTAGATGACTTTTTAAAAGAGAATGAATATAGCAGTAAGGATTGCAAAGACTTATTTTATAGTGAAAAGTTTATATAGTTTGATGATAATGTATTTCAGACGATCTAAGCTTGATTGTGGCTTAAATTGGACTAAGTCAGTATGTACCTAGACTCAGTCCAATTTAATTTAGCCAACCAACCAATCAACAATCAGTCAGAAAATGAATTAAATCTTATCTTTAAACTGTTTTATGATTTTTTGACGTTGCCATGGTAAAGGACGATTAATCGCTTCAGGTACATCACCAGAGGTTGAACGTAGACGTAAATGAATTGCTGCCTGCGCAATCAAATTTGCCGATACGGGAGCTGTAATAAAGGCAAGCAGTGTGATCAATAACTCTGCAAAACCTAAACGACTGTTAAATGCTGCGTAAATCATTCCCGCGATTAAAAAACTGCCTAAACCCAAGGTACTGGATTTGGTCGGTGCATGTAGACGCATAAATAAGTCTGGTAATTTGACCATACCTATGCCACCCACCAAAGTAAAAAACGCACCAACAATCAAGAACAATGAAACGATGATTTCCATGACAATTTGCATATTATTTTCCATGTACTTTCTCCTTAATCAACCACATGACCCGTTGTAAAATAACGAGCCAGTGCAGCAGTTGAAACAAAGCCCAGCATTGCAACCAATAATGCGCCTTCAAACATTGAGGTACTTGCCCAATAAATGCCAAGAATGACAACTAAGCAGGTTGCATTTAAAAACAATGTATCCAATGCCAGTAATCGATCTACGATAGAAGGGCCCATCACCAAACGGACCAAACATAACAACATGGAGATGGTCACTGCGAGCAGGCAAATACCAAGTGCATAAGGTAAAATACTCATGAACGTGCTCCTCGTTGCAGGTCAAAGATTTCGATTAAAGGAACTTCATAGCGGGCTTTAATCGCTTGAATTTCTGCGTCTACATCATCACAACTTAGTGCATGAACCAAAATATCACCACGTTCTTGATCAATCCCAGCACTGACTGTACCTGGGGTCGTGGTAATGATCATCGCCAATAAAGTATTGACATGTTCATGGTCGGTTTCCAAAGGAACTCGAAACCATTTCGGGGTGAGATTTTTGGTTGGACCTAAGACTTGTTTAGCAACTTTGATATTACTGATGACGATGTCCCATAGCACCACAAAAAATAATTGAATGGCGCTTTTCCAATGAATATTGGGCGTATGAATGATAAAAGGTTGAATCAGTTTAGGGATGAGTAATCCCAAGCTAATCGCTACAACAATATCAAAACTTTCAGCGCTATGATTCAACATGAGCCAACTCATTGCCACAATTACCGACACAAAAGGATGGGGCAAAATACGAGCGAATAATGATTTATTTTGCATTTATTGCTCCATTGGCTTAAGTTGAGTATTTTCAACATGTTGTTGCTGTTCTTGTCCCTGAATTTGACGTTGTTTAAATTCAGAAATATGTTCACCTTTTAAGGTTTCAGGGCTAATAATATACGGAATATAGTGTGCATTTTGATCAATCATTTCACCGTTGTATTTTGTTTCAGGGACATAGTTTGGATCGAAGGGCTGTACACTAATGGTTTCTCCATGCCCATCCATTTTTAAAATACTGTGTTGATAAATAGATGTATCAGAAATTTGCAACGCTGTTTTTTCAACATAATTTAAAATCGGAGCTGCACAAACCACATAGGCAATCAGTCCTGCCAGTAATAGGTAAACGCTTTTGTCGTTACGTACAGGGGCTTGCTCGGGTAAAGCTTGATAGGCTTTATAAGCATCTTCTTTCGGATTGTCCTCAGGTGTTGTTGCTCGCCAAAATAAGATAAATCCGACGCGCGTAAATGCAACAATACTTAAAAAACTCACAATCAAGATAATTGCAATAATCCAACCTTGCGCAGCCAAATTTGCAGTTGCCTGTAATATTAATACTTTACCTAAAAAACCGCTAAATGGTGGTAAACCTGCCATTATCAAAGCGATGAGGAAGAACGTTATGGCAATGACTTTATCTTGCTTCATCTTCGGCGCCACTTTGAGATGATCTTTGAATGCGCCACGCTGTGAGGTAATCCAACCACAAAGCAAATAGAATGAGGCCGCAATGATGGTACTGTGAACGAGGTAATATAACCCAGCCGTCCATGCTTTTATGTTAAACATGGCAATGGCAACTAAAATCGTTCCGACTGAGGATAACACCATAAAGCCAACAAAGCGGCGTAAGCGTTCAGCTGCAAGCGCACCAATCACACCATATAATGAAGTTACTAAACCAATTGGTAATAAGTAATTGCTAAAGATCGTTTGACCAAGTTCATCATTAAAGACAGTGCCATTGACCCGTAAAATTGCATACACACCTACTTTGGTCATAATAGTGAAAATAGCAGCAACGGGTGTCGCGGCAACAGCATAGGTTTTTGGTAACCAGAAACCCACAGGTAACATCGCTGCTTTGATGCCAAATACAACAAATAGAAGCAAACCACCTGCTATAGCAAGACGATGTTGATCATGTTCCAAGGTTGGTAATAAACGGCCGACATCCGCCATATTCAAACTGCCCACACTGCCATAAATCATGCCTAAACCGATGAGGAATAGGGCAGAAGCCAGTAAGTTGATGGTGACGTAGTGAATACCTAATTGAAAACGGGCTTTACCTTGACCATGTAACAGTAAGACATAAGATGCCATTAGTAATATTTCAAAAAATACAAAGAGGTTAAATAAGTCACCTGTTAAGAATGCACCACTCAACCCCATTAACAGAAGATGAAACATGGCATGAAAATAACGACCACGTTCGTCCCATTCTTTGCTGGCAAACCATAATACAGGCGCTGCAAGAGTGTAGGTGAGCACCAACATTAACGCGGATAAGCGATCCAGTACCAAGACAATCCCAAAAGGTGCCGACCACTCAGCGAGTTGATAAACAAAGATTTTCCCTGTATTGGCTTGAATAAGATAAGCAATAGCAGTGGCAAGTCCAAGGATAACCGAAATTAAGCTAATGCCACGACGCCAAGGTTGGCGCCAATCATGTTTTAAAGCACCAGAACCAGGATTGCCTAATAAAATCAGCAAAAAGCCTGTAAATGCAGGAATCAAAATACTCAGGATTGGAGAGTGAGCATACCAAAAATCTAAAAAGCTGGTCATTATGGCTCATCCTCACGTGGGTCAAAATTACTCGGTTCCTCTTTGGTATCGACATGGTCTGTTCCTGACTCATAACGACTGCGTAATGCTAACTGAACAATAAAAGCAGTTGTCGCAAAGCCAATAACAATTGCAGTTAATACCAAGGCTTGGGGCAAAGGGTCAGTGACTTTGGTCGCTTGAGTTAAAATTGCAGGTGAACTGATTTGTATTCTTCCCATTGCAAACAGGAAAATATTGACTGCATAGCCAATCATTGCCAATCCAAGAACAACAGGAAAGGTACGGGCACGAAGAATGAGATAAATTCCTGAGGCAACCAATAATCCAATCGCAGATGCAATTAAAAATTCTAAACTGATCATGCATTACTCCTTGGGTACTGGACCAGACATACTTGAATGTCTGGAGTCGCCTAAAACAGAAATGAGAAGCATTGCTGCACCAACAACCGTGACGTATACGCCAAGATCAAAACCAGCAGCAGAGGCAAAATGGAATTTGCCAAACAGTCCTGATTCCACATAAACATGTGCACTGGTGAGAAATGGACGTGCCCAGAACCAAGATGCAAGGCCTGAAATTCCAGCAATGATCAGCCCTAAACCAATCCAGATTTCATATAAACGACCCGATTGAGCACGTAGCATTTTTTCAGCATGATCTTGTCCCATCGCAATATATTGAATGACCAATGCCATAGAGGTAATCAAGCCTGCAATGAAACCACCACCAGGATAATTATGTCCTCGTAGGAAGATATACAGACTTACCACAAGTGCAACCGGTAGTACCCATGAAGCCGTCATACGGAACATCAACGGAGATGGATTGAAGCGATAGCTCAGACCTTGAGTGATGGTGGTGCCATGTGCCCGCATTCCATCCATCATACATAGTGCACCAATGGCTGCGATGCCCAATACAGCAATTTCACCAAATGTATCAAAACCACGGAAATCAACCAAAATGACATTGACGATGTTTGAGCCGCCACCTAAAGGAATGGACTGCTGAACAAAGAACCATGAAATCGAATTATGATCACGTGTCATGATCAACCATGTAATCCAACCGATACCAATACCACCACCAATTGCAATGATTGCGTCACGCCAACGACGTGTTTGGCTGGACTCATAAGGGGTTAATTGAGGAAGTAGTGATAAACTCATCAATAGCAGAACTGTTGTGACAACATCCACGGTAATTTGTGTCAGTGCTAAGTCTGGCGCAGAGAGAGTGATGAAAATCATTGTCACGACCAAACCAATTGCACCACTAATCAGAACCGCTTTGATACGTTCATGGTGAAACCACAGCATCATCCAGCAGGCAGAGAACAATAACAACCACAGCACGATTGCAGTAAAGGGTGCATGTGTGAGTTCACGTGTTCCTGTCGTTAAATTTTGGTTGATCAATGGTGTGGCAACCACGGCAATACTTAAGGCCAAAATCCACAATAAATAGTTCTGTAATGAGCCAGTTTCAGTTTTTTTCTTAATTTTACGTGAAATCAGCAGGAGATTTTTAAGGAAATCTTCAAATAATAATTTGCCTTGGAAACGACCTAAGCGTGGATCAAGATCAATTTCACGAATTCGCCCGCCTTTGGCCATGGCGAAATAGAAAATTACGCCACCAATTAAGGCAATTGCGCTCATCAGTAACGGTAAATTAAAGCCATGCCAGATGGCTAAATGAACCCCTTCAAAACTTGCAATTTGTGTTGATGCGCGTGTTCCGGCATTGACAATGTTTTCAACCAACAGCGCAGGAATGATCCCCACTAAAATACATAAAGTTGCCAATATGATTGCTGGAATTCGCATACCGATTGGCGGCTCATGGGCATTTTTATTGGGAACATCACGCCCCACATCACCATCAAAAAACACACCATGTACCAAACGAACTGAATAAGCAACCGCAAATAAACCTGCCAATGTAGCGATAATCGCTGCCAACACAACATAGCCACCAGATAAGTTTGCCAATAGCTCAGTAAAGAACATTTCTTTCGAGATAAAGCCATTGGTCAAAGGTACACCGGCCATACTTGCAGCGGTAATCATGGTTAATGTTGCTGTAAATGGAAGAAATTGCCATAGTCCACTTAACTTTCTTAAATCACGTGTACCAGACTCATGGTCAATGATCCCCGCCAGCATAAATAATGCCGCTTTAAAGGTTGCATGATTGATGATATGGAAAACTGCAGCAGCCACGGCTAAAGGTGAACCTATACCCAAAAGGCACATGATCAAGCCTAAATGACTGATGGTTGAATAAGCCAGTAAGCCTTTTAAATCTTCTTTAAAGATGGCAAAAAATGCCGCCATACATAAGGTCAGCAGACCAATTGTGGTGACAAGATTATGGAACAATGTCGAGCCAACAAAGATTGGCAATAAGCGTGCAACCAGAAAAATCCCTGCTTTTACCATAGTTGCTGAATGCAGATAGGCGGATACAGGGGTTGGTGCTGCCATGGCATTGGGGAGCCAGAAATGGAAGGGAAATTGCGCACTTTTAGTAAACGCACCCAATAAAATCAACAATAAAGCGGGAACAAATAAACCACTATTTTGAATTGTACTCGCCATCATGGTGAGTTGGTCAATTTGATAGGTTCCTGCGATTTGACCAATCAGAATAAAGCCACCCAGCATGGCTAAGCCACCCATACCAGTGATGGTCAGCGCCATCCGTGCACCACGTTGCGCAGCGTCGTAGTTACTCCAATAGCCCACCAGCAAGAACGATGAAATACTGGTCAATTCCCAAAAAACCAATAAAATAATTAAATTATTCGACAAAGAAATGCCCAACATTGCGGCCATAAACAGCATCAACAATGCATAGAGCTTACTCAGAGAATTTTTCGGGTTTAGATAATAATAGGCATAGATATAAATCAGTGTACCGATCCCCGTGATCAGCAATGAAAAAATTAAACTTAAAGCATCTAATCGGAAACTAAAATCAATACCAATTTGAGGTAGCCATTGCCACTGCTCTAAAACGGCTTGTCCACTTAATACTGTTTTCGCTTGAGTCAGTAGCAGGATAAAACTGCTTAAACTGACCCCGATTGCCCCTAAAGCTGTTACCCCGCGAGAGAATTGCTTCAGCCACAGAACAACGATAGTGCCAAGTATTAATGGTAAAAGAATAATAATCGGAAGCACACGCGTATCCATTGTCGTGAATAGGTCGTGAAACCTATGTGAATCTTATCTTTCAAGGATTTGAGGAATGCAAGGAACAGTCCAATAACTTAAATCTTGAAAGCCGAATTAAATTAGTAATTAAAAAATGAGTTGTGTTGCGCAACTTGAGAAAGCGATTAGAAAATCAATTTGCATTGAAAAATCTAATTTAAATTGATTTTTTCATCTTATTACATGAGTAGAATAACATCAATTTATTTTGTCGTTTTTTACGCAAACATTTGTAATTATACGCTTCATATGACTTTTTGCTGCTTGAAAATCATGCTGTAACAATCAATCTATGTTGTATTGAATTTTATACAACAATGAATATGAACGTGAATATATTCATGATTTGAGAAAGGAGTATAAAAGACAGTGTCATGCGATTAATGATCATTCATTGTCTGATATTGACGTCTTTAGGCTGAGTTATTTCTTATGATAAGAACTTATGTGACGTTTGGTCATCACCAGATTGGATTAAACGTTTTAATTCGGTTTTTTGTTCTTCAGTAAGGTGTTTAAACTGCTCAAAAAGTTGTTGAACATTGACTGGCAGATTGGGTTCGGGTTCAAGTAAATCTTGTTCAGAGGTTTCTGGGATTTCTTTGAGCAAGTTTTCATAAATATCTTGGTATTCTTGCCATACTTTATTGTTCTGAATTTCATAAAGCTTTTTATTATCCAATTTAAAACATTGATATTCGCCGGCTTGCTCGAGAAGCTCTTCATGACTGGCTGTGGCAATGATCTGTAAACGAGGAAAGGCCTGATTTAAACGATCGAGAATTAACTGAAGGCCAAATTGGTCTAAATCAACATCAATTTGATCAATCAGTAAGATGCCTTCACCTTCTTCACAAGGATAAAGACTTAAAGGATTGAGTATGCACATACGACGCACCAAATCACCGACTAAGGCCAGCCAATTTTTAACCGTATTCGACAGTTGTGAGTAAGTCAGACTTTGATTTTTATAAGTGACCATCAGTTGTAATTTGGGCTGATACTCTAAATAGAGATCTGTGACTTCAGGAAGGACAATACTCAAGCTTTGCTTTAAGGCTTTTAAGCTGGGTGCATGTAACTGAGCACGGGCTTGAAATAAAATACTTTGAAAATCCTCATCGCTTTGATTTGAAGATTCTTTTTGCGCTAAAACACTTTGAAAAAGTTGTGCGATTTGTGCATTTTCAATATCACTGATTTCGCGAAACCATTCGAAAAATCGTGCAAAGGTGGTATATGGAATCGGTACTAATTCATAGGCATTGTGCGCTTGTAAAATAATGGGATTATTTTTATTGAGAATATTCACTTCATTTACAAATCGTTCAGCAGGGTAGTAGGCAATTAAAGGTAAGCCTTGAACAGGATCTTTTTTGAGTACTAGATTATAACGTTCTACCAGCTGTTCGAGTTGTGCTAAGTCAACTTTACTCAGACCAACACCAGAACTATTTAAGGTTTTATATAGTTGCCAATGACAAGTTTGCGGATCTTGTTCTGCTGTTGCAGTGCTTTCTGCAAGTTGACCAAACTCTATTGGGAATTTGATTTTAACATCTATTTTGGATTGTACTCGATCTTGCATAATGTCTTGGTCGAGCATTACCACACCAGGGGTGCGCAAATCTTTTAGACGTGCAGGAAACCAAGTCAAAGCTTGGTAAATATTTTTAATAATTGCCGTTTTACCACTGGCTTGTTCGCCAACAATTAAACTGATTGGTTTGTTTTTATAATTAAAGTCTATTTTTAAATCAGCAAAATGGTATGTGTGGCGAAAATGAATTGCTGCTAGTTTCATAGGATACCTGAAAATTGACTGACAGCATAAAAAGCTGTTGATATTTTCACCTTGCGATTTTTTTCGCTGATACAGATGAGTGAGTCAAAAACCTTATGCTGTTGCTTTATTTTTAAATGGCGCTTTTACTTTCAATTGTTGCACGAGATCATAGATGTGATGAATATTTAAGCTGACCTTTGCCCGTGTACAGGCGACATATAACAGCCTTAATTCTTCATCGCTGATTTTATGTTCTAAACCGTTTATTTTAAATTGGTAATCATCTTCGATATGTACACGATTCCATTCTAGCCCTTTGGCCTTATGTGCAGTTGAAATCACATAATCAGCTTGCTCTATTGGGGTTATTTTAGCAAGTGCTTTTTTGAGAGGTTCCGTACCGTGATCGTCAACCAATTTGACTAAGGGTTTGATATCACTGCCATCGTTGGTTTCACAGTATTCATGTACATCATGCCAAGAGTTAAACCAAGCCAGTTCAGGCACATCAACAACACGTTTGCCTTGTTTAAGCAAACTTGCCGCATCAACAAAACGGTTGAGTTTTGCATGATCGGCTTGTAATCCAACCTTATCGCCTTGCACGAGACCAGAAAGTAGTAACTCCATTGCGCGTGCATTGGTACGACATAAAATCGCATCACGCATTTTGGTATGTGGTTTATTGACCACACTCGATTTCATTTCAGGGTTGCCCAATAAAGGCACAGTTTCATCCAATGCACCGAGCAAATGATTGGCCACATCTGCAATCGCATCACCAAAACGGAATGAAGTGGTTAAACGAGATTCAGGAAGTGGCATTTGTTGCATGGCATTGACCGCACCACGCCACGCATAAATTTGTTGATGTGCATCACCCACATAAATCACTTGAGTATTACGCTGGCGCAATAAAATACCAAGCATTAATGGATCGGCATCTTGTGCTTCATCAAAGAGTACATAATCTGCTGGAATAAATGGGTCTGATAATGCCCAGAGTTTTAAATAAATATCATGACCTATGCCTGCTTGATGATTGGTATCAATCGACTCTAACCAACGTCTTTCTACAGCAGGGTAAAGGTGTTTTTGTAAAGACTCGATATCATCTGCATGCAGCCAACTTGGTGCTTGGATATGACGTGGTGCTGGATATTGTGAGCTGGTCGAGCAGAAATAACTTACAGCATTGGCCACTAAACTCGCTAAACGACTGGGCATTAGCACATATTTTTCATAACGCCCGCCCATTAAACGTCTAAGTGTGATGGGTTCGAGGCGATATTCTTTGGCAATAAAACTGGGACTTAAACGCGGCAGGCGTAATTTATCGGTGACTCCCCGCGATACACTACGAAAAGCCAAAGAGTGGAAGGTTCGGCAATCTACATTTTGATGAAATTTATTCTGTGCTTCTGTGGCAATTGCCTTATTAAAAGCCAAATACATCCCACGTCGCTCCGTCATCGCATCACTGATTAACTGCAAAGTTGTGGTTTTACCTGTGCCAGCATAGGCAATCACTTTAAATGATTGTCCTTTTTTCGCTTCTGCGATGGCAAAGCTTTGCTCAGATGTGGGTGTAAAAGAATAAGGCACAGTATTTATAAAATCTTATTAGCTTGAAAATTCAATATACGACAGAGTATAGCAAAAATTGCTCAGCACTAGGGTGAAATCTAACAAGATGTTATTTAAACGACTGCGCTAATAATCTGCGGAGCGTATCCTGATCATTTTTATCATAATATGAGGTATTGGGGCTTTTGTCTTTAAAATGACTTAAAAGTGAAACTAGATTGTCATAACTGCTTTCTAAACTGAGCACGGGAAAATTCTAAAACATATTCGGATAAAGTTATGACAAATTCAGCCAGCCGACATACACGCCGTGAAGTGCTTACTTGGTTAGCCAGCATTCCATTTCTTCCACTTGGGGCAATGGCAACTTCAGCCACACTAGCAGGATGTAACGATGATGATAAAAATACTGCAGTTAAACCGCCGATCAATCCAGCTAAATTAAAATCTGCAACATTTACGCCGATGGATGCACCAACATTGGCAAATGCAGCAGCAATGGCAACAACAACAGTTGCTTCAGGCTTGGCTGTAACTTGGGATGACAATACCAAGACTGACTACAAACTTGCCTATAAAACCTTCTTCCAAACAGGCGATATGATCAATGATGGAAAAGGTGGGAAGATCTTGGCTGGTGGTTATTATGATATCAAAAACCAACCAATTATGGATAAATCTGTAGCAGGCAAAGAACGTCAATTCTTTTCAGATTGCCCAGATGGTACTTCATTATTGACAGTCAAAGATGCCAAGGTTGATGGTGTAAAAGGCAACCCTGTATTTGCGGTGGTGCAATTTGAATATACGACTCGTGATTTAGCTGGCAATGATATGTATGGTAAATTGCCATCACCGATTGGGGTAATTTCACTGGATCAAGATCCGAAAACAGGTCATTTAACTTTAGTTAAATATCATAATGTCGATATGTCTAAAGCACATGGTTTATGGATTACGTGTGGTGCGAGTTTATCACCTTGGGGAACACACCTTTCAAGTGAAGAATACGAGCCAGATGCATTTGGTCAGGGCTTAGGCACTGATATGGCAACAATGAAAGCCTATAGTAAAAACGTCTATGGTGATGAAACCTCTGCAAAACCTTATAACTATGGACATTTGCCTGAAATTACAGTGAACAAAGATGGTACAGGTACTGCAAAAAAACATTATTGTTTAGGTCGTATCTCACATGAACTAATCCAAGTTATGCCAGATAATCGTACTGCGTTAATGGGTGATGACTATACCAATGGTGGCTTGTTTATGTTTGTTGCAGATAAAGAAAAAGACTTATCTGCGGGAACATTGTATGTGGCGAAGTATTTGAATGAGTTAAATGAAACCTCAACAGCACAAATTCAATGGATTAAGTTGGGTCATGCAACTAGCCAAGAAATTGAAGATTTGGTGAATGTTAGAAATATTCAACCAACAGAGATCATGGAAAGCTTGGACAAAGATCCACAAGATGTAAGCTATACTAAAATTATTCTGCAAAAGAAAACCATTTGGGTGAAAGTTAAACCTGGAATGGAAAAAGCAGCAGCATTCTTAGAAACCCATCGTTACGCTGCTTTGATGGGCGGTAGTATGGCATTTACAAAAATGGAAGGCACAACAGTCAATGCCAAAGACAAAGTTGCTTATTCTGCTTTAGCCAATATTCAAGATTCAATGATCAAAGGCAATGCGGCTTGGGTCGATACGCATAACGTGTCATTCGCTAAGAAAATTTCAGCAGGTGGAATTGTTGCACATGATCTAGCAGGGTCTAAGAGTGATAAATCAGGTAGTCCAATCGTCAGTGAGTGGGTACCTTATCAATCGCATATGCTGTTAATCGGGAAGGATATTGATGCAGCTGCTGATCCACTAGGTATTGGTAACACTTCTGATCCAAACACGATTGCAAGTGCGGATAACTTAAAGTTCTCTGAAACATTCCGTACCTTATTCATTGGTGAAGACAGTGGTAACCATGTGAATAACTACTTATGGGCGTATAACGTAGATACCAAGAAATTAGATCGTATTCTTTCTTGCCCAGCAGGTGCTGAATCTACAGGTTTACATGCAGTCGATTCAATCAATGGTTGGACTTATATTATGAGTAACTTCCAGCATGCAGGGGATTGGGGTTCTTTACATAGTAAGGTTCAAGCAACTTTAGATCCTTTGATTCGAGCGAATTATAAAGATCGTTTTGCAGCAGCAGTGGGTTATTTAACAGCAGACCCAGTTGCACCTTCGGTTGAGAAAAAATCTTCATAATTTTAGTTTTAAATAAAAAAGCAGCGATATTTCGCTGCTTTTTTTATAAATACCCAATTAATGATCTCGATTGGCTTTTTCAACTAGGCCAGAAAGCCCTTGACGGCGTGCAAGTTCGTTGAGTACCAATTGCACATCCAACTCAAAATAACCAAGCATCACAATGGTATGGAACCATAGATCTGCAACTTCATAGATCAGATCATTTTTATGATCTTCACACGCTTCAGATTTAAAATCTTTTGCAGCAATGATGGTTTCGATACTTTCTTCACCAATTTTCTCTAAGATTTTATTTAAGCCTTTGTGGTAAAGCTTTGCCACATAAGAAGAATCTGGATCAGCTGCTTTACGTTCAGCCATCATTTTGCCTAAATAACCCAAGACTTCTACCTGTTCAGCCTGCGCATTGGAGCTATTCATGGCAATGCTATGTGGATTTGATGAAAGTTTTTCACCGTATATTGCATTTGGATCTTTTAATTGTGCATCGACAGTTTCCCAACCAGTTGCAGTGAGCTTACGATAGAAGCAAGACTCTCGACCTGTATGGCAGGAGATTCCTCCATGCTGTTCAATTTGTAAGACGATGACATCGGCATCACAGTCTAAATGGATTTCATAAACGGTTTGAAAATGGCCTGACTCTTCGCCTTTGAACCATAACTTATTTCGTGAACGAGAAAAATAAACGCCCTGCATTTTTTCAGCAGTCAGTTGTAATGCTTCACGGTTCATCCATGCCACCATCAAAATACGTCCAGTTTGATGATGTTGTGCAATAGCAGGAATAAGTCCTTGTTCGTTAAATTTTACTTCATCGAGCCATTGCAGATTGTTCATAGGATTTCACCAAGTTATAAAAAGAAAGAGTGCTACGTTGACATGCTAGCGGTTGTATAGTGTACGTTATTTCTAGCATTTTAGGAAAATATTGATTATGGATTGAGTCGAGATAAAAACGCTTGTTCACACTTTAAAATTACAGAATTGGCAACTTGAGTGCACATTATTTTCCTCTTACCAAAGACGATCGAGCAATATCCTCATACTTCATTTGACTAAACATACCCGATTTTAATCCCGACACGGTGATTGCCATTTCTTTACGAAAATAAGGGATACGATACATCCACGAGAAGCTTAGATCTCGTAAACCACCTGCCCACCAAAGATCAGATTGATATAAAGGCGTCAGTAAACGGCTTAAAAATTGATAAAATGCGGATGAGCTTTTGCGATGTTGATGATAGTTTTGCCACAGCTTCGAATAATCGATCGTTTCATTGTTCCGTGCCACATGGACTGCTTGTCCTAAAGCCCATGCATCTAAAAGTGCCATATTTGCACCTTGCCCAAGCTGTGGGCTCATAGCATGTGCAGCATCTCCAATAATGCCTATACGTCTTTCACCAAACTTAGATAAAACCACATCACGATAATGGGCAGAAAACCATTGCTGTTTTTGTTCAGGATTGACAATGACTTGCTCTAACCATTCTGCAGCGGGCTTCCAGCGTTTAGATACTTCTTTTAACCATTCTAAGCGGGCCTGTTGATGAGGTAAAAAATTTCCAAGCTGATCTGTTGGAAGACTCCAGAAGATACTGGAAAGTCGTTGATCTGATTGGGATGGAATCGCACCTGTCGGTAATATTCCCATCATGATCTTGGAGCGGTCATAAAATTGATGCAGAATTTGAGTGTTGAGCTGTAAGCATTCGGGAACAATGGTCCATTTGGCGCCCCAAGGATAGGCTTGATCGACTTTAACCCATGCGTTTGGTCTCAGTTGGCTTCGCGCGCCGTTGGCAATAATAACGCTATCAAAGACCTCATCAAAAGACTCAGCATTGACCGTACCCAAAACTCTAATTTCATAAATAGATTCTTCAAGCTTTTGAATATCGGCATTCATTTGCCAAGTGATCAGATCAGGGTATTCATGACATTTCTTTGCCAAGACATGGCATAAGCTGGCTCGATGGATACCTAAACCATAAAAATCAGGATCGGCTTGAGCATAATGACTATCTACCAATTTAAAACCATTGGCGAGTTGTCCCTCTAAGCCTGTGACCATTGCACCGAGTTTAACCGCATCATCAAGCACATCTAAGTGCTCAAAAACTGCAAGTCCAGACGGTTGAAGTAATAAGCCCGCACCGACAGGTTTAAGCTCAGATACTTTCTCAAAAATGGTGACCTGAATATTTTGTTGTGCGAGTAAAATTGCTGCAGCAAGCCCTGCTGTTCCTGCACCGACGATGGCAAATTTTGGAACTTTAGTTTGATTCATTATTAGAGTAAGTGCTTTGAATAATTTAAATTTAACAAAAAGCAAGAAATTAACAAGGGATAATTTGAATCAAGCTCTTTATTCCTTGATTGGGCTTAGCCAAAAATCAACGCATATAGACGAGGCCAGACACTGATTAAATTCAGTGAAAAATACATGACGTAAAGCTTGAGCTATGACTGGCTCATGTCTCAGACTTATATCTCACGTCATTTATCCCAAGTCATCAAGAATGCTGTTTTGGTAAATTTAAATTATTGAAAATCATATTAATTGAACGCTGGATGAGGTGAATAATGCGGTGTAATAATTATAAATCTAGCATCACTTCAGTAAAATTTTGTTTCTCCAGCATTTCTAAAAATTCATCACCCAGCCGCTGACTTTCTGCTACAGACTGCTTCCACAATTGTTTTCGCTTCTGATCATCGAGACCTTTCATCACAAAATCTTTACGATCTGGTAAACGTCCTAAAGGTAAAGATTTTAAATAGTCTTGAGAAGGCGAGATCAGTAAAGTCCGTGCTTGGTTTTCAGGATTGGCAGTGCGAGATTTAAACATTTTGTCAAACCAGCCTGGAATGATGCTGTCGGAAAAATGTGGATATAAAACAATC
Organism: Acinetobacter legionensis; assembly: GCF_048552295.1. Taxonomy (NCBI): domain Bacteria; kingdom Pseudomonadati; phylum Pseudomonadota; class Gammaproteobacteria; order Moraxellales; family Moraxellaceae; genus Acinetobacter; species Acinetobacter legionensis. Next base: position 18,822 of record NZ_JBIMCW010000007.1, on the reverse strand, counting down.
CCTTTACTCTCAAAAGGCAAATCGATGTGATAGTCGATCAAACCACCATCTCGATACGCGCCTTGTGGCGCATCGGAAATATTTCTTACCGCAGGTGTAATTGCTGGAATCGAACCTGAGGCCATCAGCCAATCCGCAACATTGTGCTGATTAAAATTTAAATAATGGGTTTTAAAAGCGTCATCTTGAATTTTAAATTGAGGGAACTGGGCTGGCTGACAGATGACCCGTTGCATAAATTTATTCAGATGGTTTCTTGAAATTGCATTACTGCCGATAATGCCGAGTAAGGAGCTATACAGTGCAAGCTTTTGGTCACTTTGAAATAAATGTTCTGCTTTTGCAGCGATAATTGTGAGGTGATACTCGGGATGTTCGACCAGTTTTTGGCTGTGTTGGTCTAAAATGTTGGACAACATGTCGCGAGATATTTTCTCAATCTCTGCAATGTTCATCTTTTTATGAAAGGGTAAGTTAATATATAACTCTGCCAAACGCTCAGGACCGACTTGTTCACCTTGCGCTAAAATTCCAGCAAAGCGCCATGCACCGACGGATGAACCGATTAAAAAGCGTCTTTGTTTTGCCCGTTGGAGAAAATCCCCGAAAATTGCTTGATCTAGCCCCATTAAACCAATACCTTTGGAATACCTTTGGGGCCGCCAGCTGCACCAGGAATCATATCTACTTGATGTGCAGATAATCCTTCTTGTTGTATGCGTTGTTTGGCAAGTGGGCCTGCACGTAAGACAATTCCTGCAGGGCGTTTTTGTAGAATTTGGGACATGATTTCACTCACTCAAACGGATATTTTTATTGTAGAGTGAGTGATATATTGAACAATGGCGAGAGATGTCACTCAGTGACTTAGCAGTCATAGACAAAAAAGCCTATTCATTGAATAGGCTGAATTGCGTTATTTGGCAATCCGCCAAACTGCTAAAACAGTGGACAAGATAATCAAAACAATTGAAATATACCACGGCGCAATGATCGCAATAGAAAGTAAAATCGCCATGATACTTCCGAAAATCCAGCTACGTTTTTGTTGTTGTTCCACTTCCAAACGCATCATTTGCAATTCATGTAATTGTTTAGCATGCCATGCAGATTGATTTTTTAAACCATTTAAACTATCAACCATTAAAGTTGGAAAATCCTGTGCACCTAAAAGTAAATCAGGAATTTTTTGTCCTAACTCTTTTAAGTTTTTCTGAGGATTCATTTGCGCTTTTACCCATTCGGTGAGAATCGGTTTTGCCAGCTTCCAAATGTCAAGTTCAGGATATAAATCAGTACCTAAACCTTCCACATGTACCAACGTTTTGAGTAATAACATCAATTGTGGTGGAATTTCTAAATGGAAACGACGTGCAATGTCCATGACTTGAATCAAAATACCCGCAAAGTCCAATTCATGCATCGGTTTAGACACCATTGGTCCAACGGTACGGCGCATTTCACGGGATAACGCATCTTGATCGGTGCCCGGTGGAATCCAGCCTGCCTGATGCACAATTTGAATCAGTTGCAAGAAATCACTGTTCATGACCGCAAGCAACATACGTGCAACGGTCATCTGATCTTGTTTAGATAGCTCACCCATAATTGCACAGTCAAGGGCAATATAACGAGGGTGGCTTGGATTCAATGTTTCAACAAAAACGTTTCCAGGATGCATATCTGCATGGAAGAAATTGTCACGAAATACTTGGGTAAAGAAAATAGTCAAACCTTTTTCAGCAAGGTCTTTTCGATCCATACCAAGTTTTTCAAAGGTTTCAATATCCGAAATTGGAACCCCTGTGATCCGTTCAGCAACCATGACATCCTTACTATCCATATAGACTTCAGGCACATACATCATGCTTGAACCTGTGAAGTAATGGCGCATACGACGGGTATTGTCTGCTTCTAGCGTAAGATCCAGTTCATTTAAGATGACTTGACGATAATTCTGGATGATTTCAGACAAATGCACTGCACGAGCTGCTTCAAGCCGTTTTTCTAAACTTGATCCTAGCCACTGCAGAATTTCAAAATCCTGTAGAATCTGACTGCGAATATCTGGACGAGTGACTTTAACCACCACTTCACGACCATCATGTAGCGCAGCAGTATGGACTTGTGCAATAGATGCAGCAGCCAAAGGTTGTTCATCAAAACGAGCAAAAATTGTAGAAATTTTGGCTTTCAGAGATTGCTCAATACGCTCTTTTGCAATATTGACATCGAAGGGTTTAACCCGATCTTGTAATAAAACCAATTGCTGTAAAATTTCAGGTGGAATTAAGTCACGACGCGTGGAAAGTAATTGGCCCAGCTTAATTGCCAAAGGCCCCATTTCCTCTAAGGCTTCTTTAAGCTTGAGCGGGTTTTTACGTTCTTTACTTGACCATGCCGCAGGGTGTAGCCGAATTAAAGCTAAAGCATGCCGAGCTTTCTCAGGTAATTCTTCCGCAGGGACCAGTGTGTCGAGTCTATAGTGCGCGGCGATGCGCCAAAGTTCGAATAAACGGGCAATATGCGGAATCATATATTAAATTACCTGATTTTGATTTTGAGTAAAGTGAGATTGAAGTTGCTGAATTTTTGCTTCAAGTCGGTCAATATTTTGGTTAAGTTGACGGGTATCTTGTTGCAGGTCATCCATTTGCCAACGCGGAGCCAATACACCAGTATCTTCTTTTAAAAAGTCTTCTACAAAAAATAAATGACTTTGCAGTGAGCGTTTGAGATGCTTTGGCGCCAGTTGGATTTTGCCAATTTCATGTGCGAGTGCAGGACCAATCCACGGGCTAAGCTGGGCCGCCAAATCAGGCTCAAGCTGTTGGATAATATTTTGAATATCCTGTAACAGGTGATAATCACCTTGTAGGGGAATATTGCCAATATCATCCGCAACAAATAATTTAGCCAATTCAACAACATTCTTTACATGTAATGTTGCTGTCGCTTCTGCAATCGCAACATTTTTGTCAAAAGGACGTTGTTCAAAAATTGAAGGTGTTTTGCTTTTACCAGTCACAGTCGGTTCAAGACGGATTTTATTTTGATCAAAGTAAACATCGACAGAAAGCTGTGGCGTATCCATCACGACACGTAACAGTTTGCCTTGTAACTGATTAAATTGGATGCGGGTAATTGCATCCAAATTAATAAACTGATTGATTAATCGTTCAACTGCACCGAGTGCCAGAATTGACCACATAATTCAACCTTGCTTGTTATATCTTGGGGAAATTACAGTTTAAAGCCACGGTGTACCGCCACAATACCACCGGTTAAATTGTGGTAATCACAGTTTTGGAAACCGGCACTTTCCATCATACCTTTTAAGGTACGTTGGTCTGGATGCATACGAATAGATTCAGCCAAATACTTATAACTTTCCGCATCATTGGCAACAACTTTACCCATAAATGGTAAAGCCGTGAATGAATAGAAATCATAGAGCTTTGAAAATGGTTCAAATACTGGTTTTGAGAACTCAAGAATCAGTAAACGACCACCTGGCTTTAATACACGATACATCGCTTGGAGTGCAGCATCTTTATCAGTCACATTACGTAGACCAAAACTGATGGTGAGCAAGTCAAAACTATTGTCTGCAAATGGCTCTAAGGTTTCAGCATTGGCCAATACAAAATCAACATTGGTACAGCCAGCATCAATCAAACGATCACGACCAACATTCAACATGGACTCGTTAATATCGGATAAAACCACATGACCTGTTGGACCAACTTCACGGCTGAAAACTTTGGCTAAGTCACCTGTACCGCCTGCAATATCAAGCACGTGCTGACCACGACGTACACCTGACATATTGATCGCAAAGCGTTTCCAGAGGCGGTGAATACCGAATGACATTAAATCATTCATAATGTCGTATTTGCTTGCTACAGAATGGAAGACTTCAGCGACTTTTTGCGCTTTTTCTTCACTATTAACAGTTTTGTAGCCGAAATGCGTGGTTGCGCCGACATTACCTGTATTGGCACCACGTGGGAGGTTGTATTTTGGCACAGTCCCAGAAACTGGCGTATCAACCTGTTGTTGCTGTAAGGACTGTTGCTGACCTTGTGGAGTACCTTGTGGTAATGGTTCTGTTAGAAATGGACTCACTTTGTCTGTATTCGTTGCCGTTTCAGCAGGGGCTGTAGGCTTTTGGTTTTCATTCGACATTTGAGTCACTCCTGAACACAAAAATGGGAAATTTTATATTGCTCTGCATAATGACAGATTCTGCATAATTTTGCAGTCCTCATCATGAAATTGTTATGAATAATATACAAAAACCGATCTTAGAGATCGGTTTGATACAGCCAAAAATTAAATTAATCTTGAAATGGATTGGGATCTCCAGCATGCACTTTTTCGACAATATCACGTTCTTTTAGGGTAAATGCATGGATAAAATCAGCTGCAGATTTCATTGGCTTCATCGCAATAAAACCCTCTCCAATAAAGTCATACATCAATTCAAATTTATATTTTGTTGCAGTACCTTTACACATTTTAAATGCAGTATGCATAATGAATGAACGCATGTATTTGTCTAGTGCTCCACCCAAATCATCCAATAAAGCTAGCTGTTGTTGACGGGCTTTTGCTTGATCTAATTTTAGTAAGGTCAGTCGCATCATTTCATCATCAATCACTTGATCAACAGGGTAATCCTTAAGTAATTGTGCAGCAACCTGCTCATCAAGTTGCATGGCCAGTACCGCCAATCCAACGGATTTTAAGCCAGTCTTAATGGCATTTTCAGGAAGAATTTTTTCTGCTTTGTGCGCATATTTTAGCAAACGTTCAATCTGTATTGCCAAATCATCAAATTCAGGACCACCATATAAACGGTTGATGAAATATTTTGCCATCAATTGATTTTCTTTTTGATTGAATAGCGCATGATGGGTCTTTTCAATACGCATTTTTAACCAGTCCTGCGCTTCATGCAGGCGTTTTTCTAGAATTGGGTCACTGTGATAACTCAATTGTTGATATTGTTCTAAAAGCTGATCTAGTGCAGCAAGTTTTGACATACAGAAACTCTGGATTTCGTTTAGCAACAGCATAAAGGCAGTTGCTAGGTATCACTATGACAAAAGTAAAAAAACAATAGAGAAATATAGTCAGTGGATTTTTAAATAGACAATATCAAAGATTTTATACAGAAAATAATATAACTCTGTTTTTGGGAATAGGTATACTCAATTGAAGTTTCAGACCATAGAGAAGCAGATGATTGAAGAACAATTAGCGTTTGCGTTGCGTGATGAAGAAGAGTTATCCGTTGATCTGATTGAGGCACAATATGCCTTAAAGAATTCTAAAGATAAAAATAATGCCAAAAGCCTGGTCATTTTAGTCAGTGGTATCGAGCTTGCGGGGAAAGGGGAAGCGGTTAAACAATTACGAGAATGGGTTGATCCTCGTTATTTACGTGTTAAAGCAGACCCACCAAGTTTATTTAGCAATAAACAAAGTTTTTGGCAGCCTTATGCACGGCACATTCCATCAGAAGGGCAAATCCAGCTGTTCTTTGGTAATTGGTACAGTGATTTATTGTCAACAGCCATGCATGTTTCTAAACCCTTAGATGAAACTTTGTTCGATACCTATATCGAAAATATGCGCGCTTATGAACAAGACCTAAAAAATAATCATGTCGATGTGATCAAAATTTGGTTTGATTTACCCTGGAAAAGCTTACAAAAGCGTTTAGATGCGATGGATGCATCAGAACAGCATTGGCATAAGCTAATGGGCTTGGATTGGCGGAATAAAAAACAATATGATATTGTGCAAAAATTACGTCAGCGTTTTACTGATGATTGGTATGTGATTGACTGTGAAGATTGTGTTGCCCGAGACCAACAATTTGCTCAGTATATTCTGCAAGCATTAAAGCAGTTGCCTCGACATAAAACAACGGTAAGAACCAAGTGGAAACAGGCAACTGTACCTGAGTGTTTATTGCAACCCAGCACAGAAGAACTGGATAAAGACCAATACAAAACTGAATTAAAGAAATTAACAAAAAAAGTATCGGAAGCGCTACGGAATGATTCACGCAATGTCATTATTACCTTTGAAGGCATGGATGCAGCTGGTAAAGGTGGGGCAATCAAGCGTATTGTGAAAAATCTTGATCCGCGTGAATATGAGATTTATACCATTGCTGCACCAGAACAGTATGAATTGCGTCGACCCTATTTATGGCGTTTTTGGACCAAGATTCAACCCGAGGAAAAAATCAGCATTTTTGATCGTACTTGGTATGGTCGAGTATTGGTTGAACGTATTGAAGGCTTTGCCAAGCCTGCGGAATGGCAACGTGCCTATGATGAAATTAATCGCTTTGAAAAAGATTTAACGGATAATCAAACGGTGTTGGTTAAATTCTGGTTGGCAATCAGCAAAGATGAACAAGAAGCACGTTTTAAAGCACGCGAACAAACACCGCATAAACGCTTTAAAATCACCCCTGATGACTGGCGAAATCGTGGACATTGGGATGATTATTTAAATGCTGCTGCGGATATGTTTGAGCGAACTGATACCGAGTCTGCGCCGTGGCATGTGGTTGCGACCAATGATAAGTACACGGCACGTATTCAAATCCTCAAAACGATTTTAAAGCAGTTAAAAGCGGATTAAATGTTTTAAGCGTTGGTTCCTATGAGATCATTACAAAAGATTTTGCTCGATCATAAACAGTACTTAACTCAGCCGAGTGAAAAGTTAGTTAATCAGTTGATTCGAAAACTAGACAATGATTCATATTTACCTGATCGTAAAAATGTTCATAAATTACATATGCTTTCTACCAGCGAAGTAGATAAGTTTTTGCTCAATTGTTTAGCTAAATATCAACTGAGAAATGAGCTTTATGATTTAAGCAATCATGATATAGGAAGTTTAAGAGCAGTCTGGTCTATATTAAGTTTCTCTAAAAATCCTGAAGTTATTCAATATTTTGATGATTTTATTTTAGAAAATATTCGTCATCAGCCTGTGTATTTAGCAAATCTTTTTGAAGTTTTTAATTTCTTGGAAGAGTTACATCCTTCTGTTGAGCAGATTCAACAGTATTATGATCAACGCTTACCTGAGTTGCCTGCTTATCAATTATTGAAGCGATTAGATATTCATCCAGTTGATCCATTCAATTGGTCAATTTCATTTACTTTAACAACCGATGGTGAATGGTTGACTCCAAGAGAACTTACTGATGAAGAAAAGAACCGTCGTTATATACTAGAAATTAGATTAAATTCGCCTGAAGCATTGAATGATACATATTTAATCGATATTTATAACGATTCTTCATCAGAAAGAAAGCGGATAAAGATGAGGGAAAGCCATATATTCACTATCGATATTGAGCCGGATAAATTACCAGAAGTTGATTTATTATATTTAAACCTGTTTTTGACAAATATTGAGCAAGTGCTAAATGTTCAATTTAATTTAGAGAAAATTGCGTATATAACTGTCACTAAGGGTATTAATCGTAAGAAAATTGAAACATGGATCAGAAATCGTTTTTTAATTTAATTGATTATTTTTTCTGTTACATATAAAAAATAAAGCGGATTAAGAATCCGCTTTATACATATTCAAATTAGGAATATTTAGCTCACTAACTTTTGAGTTTGTTTGTTTTGAATATCTTTCGCTAATTTATAGCATTCCTCTACATGTGCTTCCGCAACTTTCTTCATTACGATATAGCCTAGACTTGCAGCAATGATTGAACCACCTAGCGGGATAAACTTAGTCACCTGTTTAGTAATGATTTTAGCGGCCATATTATTCAATGATGCTTTTACTGCAGTACGTGCAACCACCAAACCTGAAAATTCAAAACCACGTTTGCGCAGTTCATTCCAATGAATTTTCTTGGTTGCAGGGTCATAAACACTGATTTGATCTGGCGCTAAACCAAAACGGGCATTGATTTCAGGGATGAGAAGAGACAGCATACCCACATCAATCACAACATCTAAAAACGGAACAGGAATCACGGCGACTCCAGCAGATACGTAAGAGCGCTTTTTAACTTGCTCCAAACATTCATCACGAATCTGTTCTAAATTTAAGCTTGGATCGATTGAGTCTGGAAGTTTATCAATTTTCATAAAACAATTACCTTTGTTTCAAGCTTTTTCTCATATTTTTGAAAACGCATGTTTAAGCTTGAAATTGTGAAGTTATTTCCAAATAATGTTTTAAAAATGCCATAGTATGATGGTGTTGTATAGTGGCGAATGTTTATGTTTTGTGCATAAACGTAGACAGTTAAATATTGACAGTTGAGGATATATGGCAATTCATGTGATTCAAAGCCAACGCATTGATGTCTTGGTGCAAGGACTTTTGCAAAATACCATTAAGCCATCCAAAAAACCTTTTGCTGTCTTGCAAACGCAACATTTTATTGTTCCAAGTCCTGCTGTACAGGAATGGTTGAGCCAACGTATTGCTGAACAACAAGGCATTAGTGCGAATAGCCAATTTCATCAGCGGATTCGTGGTTTTCAGTGGTTTGCTTATCAGCAAGTTTTAGATGACAAAGATAAAGTCCGTAAAGCCAATATTCCGCGTTTGATTATGAAGTGGCGAATTTATCAAACGTTGAAAAGTTTTATAGAGCAGGATGAAAATAGCTTAGCCCAAGATCATCCTTTGCATGGCATTATCCAACGTATTTATGATGCAGCCTCGCAACTAGAGCAAGGTTTAGAGAAGCAACTCAAAAAACAAAGTATGTTGTATTGGGTCTCTGAACAAGTGTCAAAATTATTCAGTCATTACATGTTGTATCGTGGGGACTGTCAACGCGGTTGCCAACTGAACAATGGACAGTCATGTAGCTGCCCAAGCAATTGGTTAGGGCAGTGGGGACATGGTCAAGCACTTAACCTAGAACAGCAATTTTTTAAAACCAATCAACAAGTTTCAGCATTTACTTTAAATCAAGCACAAGAGTTGGAAACTTGGCAACGTTGGCTGTGGCAACATACATTTCATGATGATTTTATTGAAATGCAAAGTATTGATCATGATTTTTGGCAAATCATGGATGATGATCTTCAACGTCCTCAAGCTTTAAAGAAATTACCTAGCCAGCTGATTATATTTACTTTATTGGACTTGCCACCGAGTCAATTACAGTTTTTAAGACGATTGGGACAATATTTGGATGTGGTAATTTTACATTACAACCCATCACAAGAATATTGGGCCGACAGTGTCGATCCAAACTGGAAAAAACAATATGATTTGCGGGTAAAGGCGCGTTTTGTCAGCAAATATCCTAAAGCGACCGATGCAGATATTCAAAAGTTTTTTGATGAATTTACTTTAAATTTTAATGCGGAAATTCGTGAATCACGGCATCCATTATTAACCCGTTTTGGTAAGCAAGCTCGTGACCATTTTTCGATCTTGTCCAATTTATCTTCAGGTGAAGAAGGACAATGGGTGGATGCGTTTGTGGATGAAGAACCGACTCATTTATTAAGCAAATTACAATCAGATATTCTGTATTTGGTTGAGCCTGAACCACATGCTTACCCAATTGCTAAAACGGATGACTCGATTCAAATCCATGTGTGTCATTCGTCTTTACGACAGCTTGAAGTGTTAAAAGACCAATTGGTTGCTTGGTTGATGAAAAATACTGCTGAACGGCCACATCGACCAAGTGATGTTTTGGTTTTAGTACCAGATTTAAAACAAATTGAACCGCTTATTCGCAGTGTATTTCCGCATACACCAAACCAAGACAGTATTTATCTACCCGCGAAGATTGCTGGAGTAACGCAACTGGATGCCAATAATGCTTGGCGTGCTGTTTTAGGCCGTATTCAACTGGTGGAAGGTCGTTTTAGTGTTGAGAATTTTGCAGATTGGTTAAGTTTAAATGCTACGCAATTACGTTACGGTTTGGATATTTCAAATACAGAAAGAATGATTGAGTTATTGATCAATGCAGGGTTTAAACGTGGTCTAGATGCACAACATTTACGACGATCGTTAAGCCAGGATGATGAAGATTTCCGTTTTAGTTTTAAATTTGCCCTTGATCGTTTGGCTTTAGGTATTGCGATTCCAGAACATACGATTTTTGAAAATACCCTTAGTTATGCACAAATTTTGCAAAGTGATTTTGAGTTAGTGGCTAAACTGATTCAGATTTATCAAGATTTTGATGCTCGCCGTGACTGGATGATTGCGCATGAGTTGGGAAAAAATACTGCTTTAAAATGCAATGTTGAGGCATGGTTAAAACTACTGATGCAAGACATTGTTGAGTTTGAACAAGCCGGTGTTGAGTCGTTAAAAGTCGTACGTGAAATTGTCAAAAAACAAGAGCGGATGCTGACATTAGCCAGTTTTTATGATGAACACGCACAACCTATTCTTAAAAATATTTATTTACCTTTACCTTATCTATTGAATGAAATTCAAAATTTATTAGAAGGTCAAATTGATCAGGCTTTACCGACAGGTCAGATTACCTTTAGCCAAATTGGTCAGATTCGTCCTTTGCCTTATAAGTTGATCGTCCTGTTAAATTTGGATGGGGGTAAGTTTCCAGATCGAAATGTGCATTTACCCTTTGATTTAATGAAAATTCTCAAGCCACAATTGGGGGATCGTTCACGTCTTGATGATGATCAAGGGGCTTTCTTAGATGCTTTGTTATTGGCGCAGGAAAATCTATGGTTATTTTATAATGGCTTTGATGTGAGTGATGGTGAAGTTCGTGAGCCATCTAGCGTTTTACAGGAATTGGTCAATCATATTGCCCTGATTGCCCAATCTGAAACAGCATTATCTACGGACAATAAAGATATCAGTCCTGTTGATCATATGATTGAACTTAACGGGATTCAGGTCCCTGAACATTTGCAGTGTTTATTTCAAATTCACAGCTTACAGCCTTTTGATCCAACTGGTTTTGAATCAACAACACCGCTTCGTTTTCAAGACCAATGGTTCAATGTTGCACAACAAATCCGTCAAGCGGAAATGCTTGCTAAACGTGGGGCTTGGGCAAATACACAATACCCTGTTGTTCAAGAAGAGCTCACTGTTTTGGATGCGCGACAATGGATTCAAGATGTCACTTTCCCAGCACAATTATATTTAAAAACTTTAGGTGTAGAGAATCTGCGCGCAGAAGATATCCCTGCAATGAATGAACCCTTAATTTTGGATGGTTTGGCACGTTATCAGATTCGAGATTTCTTACAGAAACAATCAGCTCATTCCGCTGAAGATTCTTGGTCTCAAGAGATTGGATTACTGCAAAATCAATTACCCATTGGCAAGGTTCAGCACAGCGCATGGCAAATCAGTTTGGCGGAACAAGACAGTTTAAAAGAGCGTTTACAGCGTTATGCTACTGATGTGACGTTGACAACGCAACGCCAATGGCGAATTGACGCTGGTTTGATTATGAATATTACAGTACCTCAGCAAGCAGGACAGCATTGGGTAAGTTTGGATGCGTCAAGTGGTCGTGCTAAACGTCGTGCCAAAGTTTGGTTAGAATATTTACTCTGGTTAAGCTATTTAAATGTAGATGCTGAAAAGTCCAAAACGCTACAACGTATTGCGGTATTTAGTGATGTCACGATCATCAGTACAGGTTTAAGTTCAGAACAGGCAAAAGTATATTTATTGCCGTGGTTTAAAGCATTTGCTTATGCCCAATCGGAACCTCTAGTTCTGCCTGCGGGTTTGTTATTAAAACCCGCTGAAAATAATAAGCAGTTGGAATGGTCACTAGGGACTGTTGAAGGTGGCTTAGCTGGACATGGTTTAAATGCGGATACACAACATCATGTGGAAAGCATGTTAATCAATAACTTTGCAGATCTTTTAACTGAATGGAATAAAAGTGATGCGTTTTTACCTTATGATTTGACTGAAATGGAATGGAGTAAAAAACATCGGGACTGGCAATTTATTTTGCAAGAACAAGATGCAACCGCATTGTTAAAACATGCCTGTGATCACTTCGCCTATGCGTTGTATCAGCCGATTTATCAGCATCAATTTGTTGCGGAGGAATAAACATGACTTCCGTAAATTCACAGTTGCCGACAGCACAAAATCACACAGCCAAAAGAGTTTCGATTCATCCGATTGAGGATATGCAATTTGCTGGATTGCACTGGATCGAAGCTTCAGCAGGCACAGGTAAAACCTATACGCTTTCAAGCTTGATGGTGCGAATATTTTTAGAAAAATACTTACCTAGTCAAGTCATTGCGACCACATTTACCCGTAAAGCTGCAGCGGAATTGAAAACACGTATTCGCTTACGATTACAAGAAACATACCGCTATTTTGACTCGTGTCGTGAATTAACCGAAGCGCAAGTCTTGACCAAAGCAATCCAAGAGTCAGATCCATTATTTTCTAAAATATTAAAAATGTTTGCTTCACGGGTTGCTTATGCCTGTGAACGGTTGAAATTGGTGATTGATCAGCTGGATGAACTTTTTGTCGGGACTTTGGATAGTTTTAGTCAGAAATTACTGCGTGAGTTCGCTTTTGAAAGTGGCAAAATTGAGCGAGCTGAAATTACTGATGATGCGAAAAGTTATAGTCAGCAATTGATTCACGATGTACTTCGCGCATGGATTCAAAAACAACCCCAAGATATTGTGGACAGTTTGATGTTTGCTGGGGAGTTATATAGTGTAGATTATTATGTTGCAACAGTTGAACAAAGTTTAAATTTTGCCTCAGCAAATTTTATTGAACCCAAATTCTCCAATGCAGATGCTTTGGCATTCCAACAAGCCACTGAACAGCTTGCTCAGATTCAACTTGCTCAATTACAGACTTTGCAAAATTATTATTTATTGGATGGTGAGTTTTATAAATTTGTGAATGGGACAAAATTTAGAAATGATCGATTGAATCGTATTTTTGCCAAGAGCTTGCCACGAATTATTCAAACCCTACAACAGCATGACTATAAGCATTATTTAAGTTCAAAGCTGGGTGTTGAAAAGTCCGACTTTGCAACCTTGATTAAGGTGATTCGCGAGCAGCAAATTTTTAAAAAAGCTGCACCTGAAAACGTACAATCCGATTTTTATCATCATTCCCTTATTCAACAATTACTCACTATTTATGCGCAGATTGAAACTTTTGAAAATCAATTGCTTGGTACGAATACATTCTTAAAATATTACTTAGCAAAAGAAGTTAAAACACGTTTGCCTCAAGTGTTGCAACAAAAAGGCGAAACCACCTTTGCACAACAAATTCGGACCCTTGCAGATGCTTTGCAAGGTGAACAAGGTCAGCGTTTTGCGACCTTTGTCCATGCTCGTTATCCCCTGATTTTGGTTGATGAATTTCAGGATACCAACCAAGATCAAGATGATATGTTGGCACAAATATGGCGTCATCCAAGTCGTGTCAAACAGGGGTGTATGATTATGGTTGGTGACCGTAAGCAGGCAATTTATGGTTTTCGTGGCGGGGATATGTTGACCTTTTTAAAAGCACATCAGGACGTGTTTGGTAAAGAAGGGTATGAATATAATCTGATTTATAATCACCGTTCGGTAAAGCCTTTGGTTGAAGTTGTTGATGCTTTATTTCAACAGCAAATGGATTTTGGTGAACAGGTGATATATACACCAGTGCAAGCTGGTTCTCGTCCGCATCCAGATTTGATTGATCAAACCCATGTTAATCCACTGCCTTTAAGGTGGATAAAGCTCGAAGATAAAAACCAAGAAGCTGAACAAGTAGCATGGAAAATTCGTGAGCTACTGAATCAAGGGATTCAAGGCAGTTTATATTTTATTGAAAAATCAGTGCATCGTGCAGTAGATGAAAACGATATCGCCATCCTCTCGAAAAACCATGATGGCTTAGATAAAGCACAATCCACGTTGGAATTTTTAGGGATTCGAACCAGTCGACCATCGAAAAAAAGTGTCTTTGAATGTCAGATTGCACGAGATGTTGGGGCTGTGCTAGCTGCAATTTTGCATCCTTATCATGAAGCCAAAGTAAAACGCGCTTTGTTAAGTCGTTTGATCGGCTTTGATCTAAAAGCGTTGATTGCCTTGGAACAGCATGCCGATGGTCTGAGTGTCTATATTGCACTGTTCGATCAGATTCGTGAGATGTGGCTCAATCAAGGGTTTTTAACAGCTTGGCAATATCTGCTCAATCAATTTTCTGCCTGGACAAAATTGGTGGAAAAACACAGTCGTGACAATGAACGTGTGGTGGTGAATTTACGTCATTTAACTGAGTTATTGAGTCAGCACAGTGAAGATTATCAAGGTGCACAAAATCTTTATCATTGGTATTTAAAACAACTCACTTCGCCAATGGAACGAGAGTGGGAGATGGAAAGGAAACTGTCCAATGAGGCAGGGGTTCAGTTGATGACCATTCACCAATCCAAAGGGCTCGAATTTAAGTTTGTGTTTTTATTGGGAGCCGATAAAGAGTTTAAAGAGATCAATAAAACGCTGAATTTCTCGACCGTTGAACAACTGAATGTACGAACAGGACAGAATGAACAACAACGTGTAGTCGCTATCAATGATGCCAATCTTCTCGATAAAAAAGATATTGAGCAGCACAATGAGCGTGCATTAGCAGAGCATCACCGTTTGTGGTATGTGGCACTGACACGTGCCAGTTATCGCGTTTATGCGATGCTGAGTGATGTAAAGGAAAAATCAACAACTGGATTGGCATTTTGGCGAGGTCAGGGTACAAACACTTTTCAACATGCTGGAAGTGCTATGGAGGCGTTGTTGACTGAATGCCCATCGCATTTAGAAAAGGCCAAGAGCGACGTTCAATTGCCTTTACTTGCACAAGCCTTTCCTACTCAACGTTTTTATCCTCGTGGCAAAACCAGTTTTAGTGCTTTGGCCCAGCATTTAACTCGGCAACAAATTCAAGATGCGTTAGCGGTTTCTGAACAAAAGTTAGAACCAGCAGAAGATGAAATTCAACAGCCTATTGCTGAAACCACACCAGATGAAATTTCAACTCAGCCTATTGCTTGGATCAAAGCCAATTTTCCAATGGGGACGGTTGCAGGCAATTTTTTGCATGAAATTTTTGAACATATTGATTTCAAAGATACGCATTACTGGCGTTTGGAAATACGCCGTCGCTTTAAAAATGATTATTCAAGTTTATGGACGGAGTTACTGGAAAAATATCAGCAGGCTTTTCTCAACGACAATTTGAGTGAGGGCGTTTCTCAAACAGAACACGCTGTAGAAGAGAAGCTGATTGACTGGATGGCTGAGTGGTTACAGGATGTTTTATCGACTCCGATTCTCAGTCATTTTAAAATGGAGCAACTTGAACCACACGAACATTTAGCTGAGTTTCCATTTTATCTGGCCCTTTCAGATCGAGTTTTGGCAATTAAACGTATACATCAATTGTTTGATGAGCATGCCATTGCAATGCCTGAGTTTAAAGATGCCAATTCAGCACGTTATTTAAATGGGTCAATTGATTTGGTGTTTTTTGATGGTCAGCAATATCATATTGCCGATTATAAAAGTAATTTTTTGGGTGTAGATCAGCAAAGTTATTCATTTGAAGCTGTTCAGGACAGCATGTCGCATGCCAGTTATTGGCTACAGGCATCTTTGTATTTGGTGGCATTGCATCGTTATTTGAAAATCCAGCTCGAAGATTATCAAATTGATCGTGATCTGGGAGGCGCAACCTATTTGTATTTACGTGGTATGAATGGTCAAAGCGGACAAGGTTACTACTTCTGGCGACCCACTACGGAATTTATTTTAAGACTTGATGCCATATTGGGCTATTTTACTGAGGATAAATCCAGTTGAATCGTGTGAATAGTTGCTTGAACATCTTTGCAAACAATAAGTTATTCTGTGGATAACTCTGTTGAAAACCTTGTAGATAACTCTGAGGATAACCGTGTGGAAAATAAACAGGATTTAGAAAGCCAAGTCCCGCAATGGATTGAGGTATGGAGTAAATATGTTTTATCACAGTATTCCACAGCTTTAGAATTAGACGAATATGCAGTTGAATTAGTGCAAGAGATTTTGTTGGCGACGACTCAAGGGGATAGCTGCATCTCAGCAGAGGATCAAAATATAGTCCTATTAAAGCCACTAATTGTTGACCATGATGTGGCTGAAACAACGATTGCACCATTTGTTCAACAGCATGGGTTGATTTATCTGTACCGCTATTGGCAACTTGAGCGACGTTTATCTGTACAAGTCGAAAGGTTAAAACAGTCTGAAATTCAACAAATTGATATTGTAGGGTTTGATCATCTTCTTAATGATCCGCATCAAAGCGCTGCTTTGAAGATGGTGGCGGGTAACGCTTTCAATATCATTACAGGCGGGCCAGGAACGGGGAAAACTTATACTTTGGCAAGAATAATTGCAGTATTACAGCAAACCATTCCTGATATTCGTATTGCAATGGCTGCGCCCACAGGTAAAGCCGCACAAAGAATGGGCGAAGCACTACAAAAATCTTTAAGTGACCCAAAATTACAAAGCTTTGGATTGAATCAAAATCAATTCAACCCCATGACTTTACATCGGTTATTGGGTTTGGGAAATCAGCATATTCCACGTTTTAATCTGAGACAGCGATTACCTTATGATGTGGTCATAGTCGATGAAGCATCAATGTTGGATTTAAATTTAGCCACGATGTTGTTTGAGGCGATTCCTGAGCATTGCCGTTTAATTCTTTTGGGCGATGCCAATCAATTGGCTTCTGTGGATGTCGGTTCGGTATTGGCAGATTTACAGAATGTACAATCATTACAGTACAATCGGGTCAATCTACAGACCAGTCAACGCTTTAAAGAGGGTGCCTTAATTGGAAAAATGGCACAGTTTATTCAATCACAGCAAAATCAAAGTATAGCCCGTGCAGAATTATTGGCGAATTTTGAGCAAGAGATTGTTGCAGCTAGTGCGCTTAAACCAGTTGAACTCAAAGCAAATATGCAAGATGTGATTCAGCTTGAATATCTGCCTGAAAAGATTTTTCCAGCAGATCTAATGCAGTATTACCAAAAACTCAGTTTAGGTTTTCAAGCTTATTTTCAAAGTTTAAACAACTATCTGATCGCCGACGACTCTCATCATCAGATTGAAGCGGTGACACAAGCATTTGACCTATATCGTATTTTAACGGCTGTTCGGCACGGTGCATTGGGATTGAATAGCTTAAACCATGAAATGGAAAAAGCATTATTTGAATATCTTCCAACATTGGCTCGTTATGGTGACTGGTATGTTGGGCGTCCTGTGATGATGAGCTATAACGATTATCAACTTGGTCTTTCCAATGGAGATATCGGAATTTGTCTAAAACATCGCCAGAATGTTGATCAATTTGAAGTCTATTTCCCCAGTTTAGACAAATGGATTGCTGCAACACGTTTGCCTAAATCGATGCAAACCGCTTTTGTTTTAACCATTCATAAATCTCAGGGTTCAGAATTCACCCATACTGCAGTAGTTTTGGATGTTACAGCAACACGCTTATTGAGCCAAGAGTTGATTTATACTGCTATTACACGGGCTAAATCAGTGGTGAGTTTACTGGTTGATCAACAAGCATTTATCCACGCTTTAGACACCACCACAACTAGAATGAGTGGATTGGTTAGCATGATTAACACGGCATAGTTATTTTGTAGTTTTTGTTGATAATTTGCCTCTATGTACGAAATTGCTTACATGAATTCGAGAGATTTGCGCATAGAGCTTCTTGTTACTTTTTGAGATGATGAAGACATAAAGAACTCAGCAAGGATCGTTGAGTAAAATCGCAAAATAATAATAATTTAAAGTCGTGAGACTGCGAACTTACAGGAAAGTAAGTGATAAGAGGAAACTTACAGCCGCTAAGCCTTGTAGTTTTGGGAGAGACTACAGGGCTTTTTTATTAAAATTAAATGCTGAATTTTACCTCAAAGAGAATCAATCTATTTTTTAAATTAAGTTTTAAATTTGGGTCTAGTCAAACCACCTTATTAATCATACAAGTGGTTTCTATCAAATCATTAGTCAGAAATAAAACTTCTATTTTTGTATGAACTTTTAGAATCTGTTAGTTATCAATTCAATTTTTGTACTATTGAACCCTAGATGGTGATCCTATCGTGTGGCGACATGGATGTCTCCATGTTGGGTGGAGCTACAGGACACCCCCTCGCCCATGAGCAAAAAAAAGCAGTGCTTTGTTTGTAGCGCAAGGTTTGGCAACCCTTACGAAAAGTGGGGCATCGCTAACGCAAAGGTATTTAAACTTTGAATATAAGGTGTGTTATTGCAAACTTTTTATAATTAAATAATTTACTTATTCCTGTATTTGATTTAATTGAAGATCTTAATTGATGATAATTATATTCTTGAGTCTGAATTTTTTGACAGGTTACCTATAAATATAAAGTGATTTTGCAAATGGTTAAAATTTACAAGGTTTTTTTAAAAGGTTACAGCCATTGCCTCTATGTACGTTATTTCTCACATAATCTTGCGGTAAATGCGACTTCTGTTCAATGTCTGTCACAGGCATAATAAGTCACATAAGGACATAATTAGTCACATGGTTGTGAAATAAGTGTCATGTACAAAAACAAAAACTGCTTAGGGTACAAGCAAATACTATAAATAAGATAAGAGGTGGTCCCACATGTTTGAACAACTAAAAGCTTATTTATAAGTGATACTCTGCTCTAGTTAAGCTACCTTATTTTGTTGTGGTAGCTGGTCA